>NZ_JAIDEN010000062.1 GCF_029054785.1 Duncaniella sp. | reverse complement strand
CCTATCTTCTTGAGGGAATTTTGCCGGATGAGACATCTGATCAGGCTGTCAGGCTGATGTTCGCGTTGCTGAAAACAGAGTTGGACAAGGCGATGGCCCGTTCTGCCGCCGCCCGCCGCCGTCGCCGTGGAAAGCAGAATGCAGAAAAGCCTGAAAAGATCGAAAAGGCCGGAGAAAGCGGCTTTGACATGGAGCGTATGGCCCGCATGGCAGAACTGCTTGGGGTTGCCATGCCCTCTGTCGACGACCTGTTCAAAGAGGAGGAGCCTGAGGAGACGCCCGCCATACTCATGAACCGCCGTCAGCGTCGGCGTCAGGAGCGCGAAAACCGCCGCCGTCAGCGCAGCGGGGCTTCGCGGACAATGCAGCGGCAAGGCAAAAAATGAGGGAGAAAGTGTCACGGCAACACACTCTCTCCCTCGGCTTCAAAATCAACGTCAAAACTATTGTTATATAGCGCCGTATGGTTTTGCTTGTCTTTCCGGCTGTTGATTGTATGGTGTAATTGACTCGGTTACCTACGATGGCTTTTTCGACAGATATTTCAGCGCTTCCATATTACGGTTGCAGTCGCGCTGAAGTTCGGGCCGGAGGATGGCCGCCTGAGTCGGGTCGATCATCGTGAGGTCGGCATAGCGGTCTTCATTCATGGCGAACTCCTCGACGGTTCTGACCGGTTCCGGATTGGGATAGGTGGGCGAGGCGGTCAGAGGCGACGAGCCGTTGCTGCCGCTGTTGTCCTTGCCAGGAACAAGCGGGTCGATCGTCAGTCCGCTCCTTCCATCGGCCCATGCCTGAGGATTATAGCGGTAGAGAGGCCAGTAACCGGCTTCGACAGCGCGTCGCTGCTCGACGATCGAGTGGCCGAGTCCGGGGCGTATGCCGTGGTTGAGGCAGGGGCAGTAAGCTATGACTATTGCCGGTCCGGGATAGCGTTCGGCCTCGGAGAGTGCGTCGATTGTCTGCTGGAAGTTCGCACCTAAGGAGACAGAGGCCACATAGACATTACCGTAGGTCATCATCATGCGTCCGAGTTCCTTTTTCGCCACCCGTTTGCCGTCGGGATTATATTTTGCGACAGCGCTGCGCGGAGTGGCCTTTGAGGTCTGTCCGCCGGTGTTTGAGTAACATTCCGTGTCCATGACCAGCACTTTGACAGGCTCGCCGGAGGCAAGGACATGGTCAAGACCTGCAAAACCGATGTCATAGGCCCATCCGTCGCCGCCGATGCTCCACACCGATTTACGCCCGAACATATCAGCTTCTTTCAGCAGATCGGCATAGGCGGGATCGAGGTTTTTGGCCTCTTCGAGCATTGATTTCAGCTCTTCTCCGGTCCGGGCCGACAGTTCATAGTCGTCTTTGGCCGACAGCCACGCTTCGAGAGGCCCGCGAAGCCAGGGGAGGGTGCTTTCGCTCTGAAGAAGCGCTCTGACCTGTGCGGCCACACGCTTGCGGCGCTGCTCGACGGCTACAAGCATTCCGTAGCCATACTCGCCGTTGTCCTCGAACAGAGAGTTGCCCCAGGCCGGACCTTTGCCGCGCTGATCGGTGCAGTAGGCGTTCGAGGGATAGTTTGCACCCCAGATCGAGCTGCATCCTGTGGCGTTGGCGATCAGAAGGCGCTCGCCGAAAAGCTGTGTGAGCAGTTTGACGTATGGTGTCTCTCCGCATCCCGCACAGGCTCCTGAGAATTGCAGGCACGGTTGGCGCAACTGTGAGCCTTTGATAGTCTCTGCCGGAAGAATCCGGTCTTTGACGGTCACGTTTGTCATGACCCATTCGGCCATCGGGACCTCGCGGCTGACCACATCTTCAAGCGGAGTCATCGTCAGCGCATGTCCCGGACAGATGATCGAGCATGAAGAGCAGCCCAGGCAGTCCTCCGGGAAGTTTTGGATATGGAATTTGTAGCCTTTCAGGAGTTCCGGACCTGTGGCGTCTTTGAGGGCGAATCCCTCAGGCGCTTTGGAGGCTTCGTCGGGCGAGAGAAGGAAGGGACGGATTGCTGCGTGGGGGCACACGAGTGAGCATTCGGTACATTCCACGCACTTGTCGGCATTCCAGACCGGCACGCGTGTGGCAATGCGGCGGTGTTCGTAGGCCGTGGTCCCCATCGGCATTTTGCCGTCAGGCGAAAAGGCCGACACGGGTATAAGATCTCCGCGCCCCTTGATGCAGGGGGTGTGGATGTCCTTTATGAATGACTCCAGACGGCTGTCCGCGAAGGTCTCTTTGCGGCAGGTGGGGGCAGGCCCGGCCTCGGTCCAGTCCGGGATTTCCTGATAGCTGATCTCGCGGAGAGCGCCGACGGCCATGTCGACGGCCTTGAGATTGCGGCTCACAACGTCGCCCCCTTCGTGGCGGTAGCTCTCAGCCAGACCCTCTTTCAGCGCGGCGACTCCTTCCTCAAAAGGAATGATCCCGCTCAGATAGAGGAAGACGGTCTCCATCACCATATTGATACGTGGTCCCAGACCGCAGGCCGCGGCTATACGGTCGGCGTCGATATTGTAGAAGCGCAGTTTTTTATCCGCGATAGTCTTCCGCATCTCAAGCGGGAGTTTTTCGGACATCTGTCCGGGAGTCCAGGGAGAGTTCAGCACGAAAACGCCCCCGTCCTTGATCTTGTCAAGCATAGCGAAACGGTTGACGTATGAGGTCTTGTGACAGCCGACATAGTCCGCCCCGTCAATCGCATAGGCCGATGTCACCGGCGCTTTGCCGACACGAAGCTGGGAGATCGTATAGCCTCCTGACTTCTTGGCCGAGTAGCTGAAATAGGCCTGGGCGTAGAGTCCGGGTGTGTTTCCGAATATGCCCGCAACCTGCTTTGTGCCTCCGACAGTTCCGTCATTGCCGATGGCATAGAAAATGGTCTGATAGGAGGCGGATGCCACATTCGTCTCGATCTTTTCAGTGACGGGGATTGAAAGATGAGTGACATCGTCGGTGATGCCGATTGTAAACGGATTCCGCGGGCTTTCTTTGGCCATTTCATCGAAAACGGCCTTGACCATCGATGGGTCGAACTCTTTGCTCGACAGGCCGTAGCGTCCGCCGATGATTCTGAGACCGCTGAAAGCGTCGCAGCCGCGGAGGGCTGTGATCACATCCTCGCAGAGAGGCTCATGCTGTGCGCCGGGTTCCTTGGTGCGGTCAAGGACAGCCACTGTGCGCACTGTCGGCGGAAGCGCTTTCCGCAGAGCCTCGTAAGGGAAGGGGCGGTAGAGGCGGACTTTCACCACCCCGGTCTTGTAGCCGCTCCCGCGGTTGAGATAGTCGGCGGTCTCGCTGACCACATCGGCGGCGGATCCCATCACGACAATGACCCTGTCAGCTTCGGGATCACCGTGATAGTCCACGAGGTGATATTGCCGTCCGGTCAGCGAACCGACCTTGTCCATCGCCTCCTGGACTATTCCGGGGAAGGCGTCATAATACTTGTTGGCGGCTTCACGGTTCTGGAAATAGACATCCGGATTCTGGGCCGATCCACGCAGGTCGGGGTGTTCGGGATTCATCGCGTGGTCGCGGAAGAGTCTGACCTTGTCCCAGTTGACCAGCGGGCGCATCGACTCGTAGTCGATCACGTCGATCGTATCCATTTCCGACGATGTGCGCCATCCGTCAAAGAAGTGGAGCACCGGAAGCGAGCCTTCGATTGCGGCCAGATGGGCCACAAGTCCAAGGTCCATCGTCTCCTGCACGGAGGCTGATGCGAGCATGGTGAAGCCCGTGGCACGGCAGGCCATCACATCCTGATGGTCGCCGAAGATTGAAAGCGCGTGGGTTGCCAGGGAGCGGCAGCCGACATGGAAAACGACAGGAAGCAGCTCGCCGGAGATCTTGTACATGTTCGGAATCATCAGCATCAGGCCCTGCGAGGCGGTGAACGTAGTGGCCAGTGCACCGGCAGCCGCGGCGCCGTGGACAGCGCCCGCCGCACCAAGCTCGCTTTCCATCTCACGGACTTCCAGAGCCTGGCCCATCAGATTGCGGCGTCCCTGCAATCCCCATTTCTGGGCTATGTCGCCCATAGCGGCGATAGGTGTGATCGGATAGACTGTGGCCACGTCGCTGAGGGCGAAAGCCACGTGGGCGGCCGCTGTGCAACCGTCGAGAATCTGCTTTTTCATCTGTAAAAGGATGTTTTTTGGAAACGGGAGTTGAAATCTGAGCGGATTTCGTTGGAATCAAGTGATACACCCTCAAATCAAGTGATACAGCCTCTAATTGGTGTAGGGTGTATAAAATAGCGGGCATAAGCGCGGTCAGGCGCTTATGCCCTGAGAGGTTTTTTGACATCCGGCAGTTTATCAGAATGTACCGGCGATGCAGAGATCCGTGATCCACAACCAGAGAGGACAGAAACCGATGAAGAGGATCACTGAAAGGGTCAGCGACGAGGTGCCTTCGGCCACATAAGTGTCATACTCGTCGGCGATGATGATGCCTGAGAATGCAGGAGGCAGAGCGCCGGCCACAACGAGCATCTTGAGGTTAAGCGGGTCCATGTGGAAGATGAGACCCATGATCAGCAGCACGGCGGGCATCATGACCATCTTGAGGATCGAGCCGAGGATGACCTGCCAGTTGATGGAGATCTTGATGGCCGAGAGGGTGATACCGGCTGAGAAGACGGCCATTGAGGCGTTGGCGCCCTTGATCAGAGTGAATGACGGGCTTGCCCAGTCAGGCCAGGGAATTCCGACAAGCACCCACACGACCGCGAGGATCGGAGCCCAGGCCACAGGCTGTTCGAGGGCATGGATCACAGGAGCCCATGCGCTCTTGTTTTTCGCCGAACCGGGATTCTGCTTTTCGAGAGAGGCGTTCAGCAGCGAAAGACCGACAGGAATGCCGACGGCGTTCACCACGATGCCGACGATTGCGACCACGAGAGCCACGGTCGGGGTTGTGCCGAAGATAGGCTCAAGAACCGCAAATCCGAGGAAGCCGATTGTCGGCGAACCGCTGATAAGCGCTGACACCGCTGCATCGGCCCCGGTGTTTTTCTTGAACATCAGGAAGACGAAGTAGACGATCATGAAGCAAAGCATGATGCCTATGAGCGAGATGAGCGACAGTTTCAGGTCATGGGCGAGCATTTCGCGCGTCGCCTGGACGATGGAAACGAAAAGGGCTGCGGGGAGGGCGTAGTCAAGCACAACCTTGTTGAACTTCTTGGCATCTTCGCCGGAGAATATCCCCTTCTTTCCTGAAATATAGCCGGCCAGCATCACTACGATGATAGGGACTATGGCATAGAGAATAATGTGTTCCATAAATAGTTGTTTGGAAGTTGAGGTGATCAGTGGAAAATATCAGAAACCGTCCGGATGGATTCCGCATCAGGCGGAAATCCTGCCCGGAGGGTCTGAGTCTGTCAAAAGTTTTTAAACAGTGATGTCCTGAAGGGGAGCGGGGTTCAGATAGCCGATGTGGCCGGATTCCTTGCCGGAGTCGGCGGCGAGCTGCACGTCGATCAGACAGGGTTTCTTGCTGGCGATGCTTTCAGTCAGCGCTTTCTGAAGTTCGTCGGGGGTCTGGACGTAGTAGGTCTGAGCGCCGAAAGCCTCTCCGAGTTTGTCGTAACGGGCATGGATGTCAAGAGTGGTAGGAGCGGGGTCGGATGTCTTGTCCATCGGGACTCCGATGCCGTTGTAGATGCCTCCGTTGTTGAAAATGACCACTGTGACAGGGAGTCCGAAGCGGCAGGCGGTCGAGAAATCCATGCCTGAGAAGCCGAATGCGGAGTCACCCTCGATGGCCACGACTGACTTGCCTGTGGCGACGGCGGCGCCTACGGTCGAACCCATGCCCATGCCCATGATGGCCCATGTGGCGCAGTCGACACGATGGCGCGGAAGCGACATGTCTATCGCGTCGCGGGTGTCGTCAAGCGTGTTGGCGCCTTCGTTGACCAGGATGATGTCCGGATTGGCCTCGATGATGGGCTTGATCACTCCGAGGGCTGTCCAGTGGTGCATAGGCATCAGGCTCTTGGTGGATTCGAGTCGCGCGGCGAACTTGGCGTTTTTCTCTTTGGCTTCGGCCTGAAGCGAGGTGATCCATTCGGGATCAGCCGTCATCTTCGCGCCGTCCATTTTTGCGAGAATGGCGTCGAGCGCAAGGCCCATGTCGCCCACGACGGGAGCGGCGATCGGGACGTTGACATCCATCTCTTCGGGATCGACATCGAGCTGGATGAACTTCATGTCGGGATTCCATTTGCCGCGGCCGAATGAGAGCATCCAGTTGAGGCGGGCACCGATCACGAGGACAACGTCGGCCTTTTCCATGATTGTCGAACGGCATGACAGGGCGCTCAGAGGTCCTGCGTCGGGCATCAGTCCCTTGGCCATTGACATCGGCAGATAGGGGATGTTGTATTTCTCGATGAGTGTCTTGATCTTTTCATCGACCTGGGCGTAGGCCGCGCCTTTGCCGAGAAGTATGGCCGGGCGTTTGGCTGATGTCAGAATCTCGACCGCACGGTCAACGGCTGCGGCATTGGGAGCCACAGGCGAATAGAGGTCGACTGACTGGTAGAAGAGCTTTTCAGCCTCCTCGCGGTCCATCACCTCGCCGAGAGCCGGAGTGGTCATGTCGATGTAGACACCGCCCGGACGGCCTGACACGGCTGCACGGTAGGCACGGCTGACGGCAGCGGGGATGTCTTTGGCGTGGCTGCACCGGAATGCGGCCTTGACAAGCGGTTTGGCGGTGTTGAACTGGTCGAGCTGTTCGTAGGTACCCATGTTCATGTCGACCATAGTCGGATCGGAAGCGCCTGAAATCTGGATCATCGGGTAGCAGTTGACAGTGGCGTTGGCCGTGGCTGTCAGACCGTTCATGAAGCCGAGTGACGACACAGTCATCAGGACTCCGGGCTTTTTGGTCAGGAATCCTTCGGTAGCGGCGGCCATGCCTGCCTGCTGTTCGTGGCGGAAGCCGACAAAGCGGATGCCCTGTCCCTGGACGAGATAGGCGGCCTCGGTGATTGGAATGCCGACAAGACCGTAGACGTTTTCAATGCCGACATTTTTAAGCGCTCTGGCGAGTATGTACATACCCGTCACCTGTTCCGGATAGTGGGGCGCGGCTTTCGGCTGGCATCCACAGGGAGCAGCGGGAGTATTGTTTGTTGTTGTAGTAGCCATATAAAAACAGATTTTGAAGTTGGTTGCAGATAAAGTCGGTTGCAAAACGGAAAGAGGGGACAATTAGCAATTGGACTTGCTTCTACAAGACAATCGGTAATTGTCCCCTCTTTTGAATTTTTGCCGATAGCGTGATGGCGGTTATTGCTTTTCTGGCAGAGGAGCGGTTGTGCCGTTCTTGGCGAAGGATGCTATCTGGTCATCGGTGTAGCCGAGGCCTTTGAGCACTTCGTCGGTGTTTCCGCCGAGCGAGGGGCAGGGACCATAAGTCGGCTGGAAGTTGCTCATGGTGAACGGACAGCCTACGGTGACGAATTCGCCGATCTCGCCGCCCTGGTTGATCTTCACAAGGGTGTTGCCGTCATAGAGGCTCGGATCCGACATGACTTCCTTGGTCGAGAGGACAGGGCCGACAGGCACACCGTATTTCGACAGGATTTCAGTGACCTCGAATTTGGTCTTGTCGGCAGTCCAGGCACCGATTCGCTGATAGATTTCATTCTTGTGTTTGTCACGGGCGTCGGCAGTGGCGAAATCCGGGTTGGTGAGCCAGTCTTCAAAGCCGAAGCCCTGACAGGCGAGCTTGAATTCCTTTTCGCCTCGCTGGAGGATGATGTAGACATAATTGTTGGCGTCGATAGCTGAATCGAGGTCGCCGGCGGGTTTACATTTGTAGGTCCATCCGAGGACACCGCCGCCTTCGATGTTGCCTGAACGAGGCACACAGTCGCCGAATTTGCCGTCGGGGTACTGCGGGAACTGGGTAAGATAACCGATCTTGTCGAGGGTCAGCTGGTCACGTGTCTTGATACGGCAGAGGTTGAGACAGGCATTGTGCATCGACTGGTAGACGAAGCAGCCTTCGCCGGTCTTGTTGCGCTGCTGGAGAGCTGCGAGAAGGCCGATGAGCAGGTGCATGCCGGTGTTGGAGTCGCCGAGAGCCGCGCCGCTCTGGGTCGGGACGTCGTATTCGCCTTCATACCACCCGGTGGTGGAAGCCGCGGCGGCAGTCACCTGAGCGATCGGTTCGTAGGCCTTGAGGTCTTTGTATTTCGAGGATACCGGGAAGCCCTTGATTGTTCCGTAGATACACTTGGGGTTAAGTTTGTGGACCTCTTCCCAGCTGAAACCGAGTTTGTCCATAGCTCCCGGATGGAGGTTTTCGACGAACATGTCGGCTTCCTGAATCAGTTTTGTAAGGATGGCCTTGCCGTCGGGGGTCTTGGCGTCAAGAGCGATTGATTTTTTATCTGAGTTGAGCTGAAGGAAGTAGTAACTTGGAAGATCCGGATTGAACTGGAGTTCTTTACGGGTTGCATCGCCGACTCCCGGACGTTCGATTTTGATTACATCAGCACCAAGCCATGCGAGCATCTGAGTACATGAAGGACCTGACTGAACTTCGGTGAAGTCAATCACCTTGATTCCTTGTAAAGGGGCAGTGTTCATAATAGTAAGTATGTTTTTTTTAGAATAGATGATTTTTGGTTTTAACCTTGTGTGTTTATGTGTATTTTCCATAAATCTTTACTAATAGAACACAGAGATGCCTGAAAAGTTGATTTTTGACTTCAATTAGGGAATTAATTTGTAATTTTGTCGGTCGAAACGGATCAAGGGGTCCGTTATCGGAATTGTGTTTAACACTTTTTGGGAATGAATAGTATCTGTTTTCAGCTGTTTCTGTCTTTTTTCAAGATTGGCACCTTTACTTTCGGGGGTGGCTGGGCGATGATTTCTCTTATAGAGAAGGAAGTTGTCGACAAATTTCATTGGATAGAACGAGAGGAGTTTCTGGATCTCATAGCAGTGTCTCAGTCTCTGCCGGGAATTCTTGCCGTCAACATCGCGGTTGCGGTCGGCGACAAACTCAGGGGTATGAAAGGTGCGTTGGCCGCAGCTGTCGGTTGCATTCTGCCTTCATTCATGATCATCCTCTGCATTGCCATTTTCCTTACGCCAGACCTGATCAAGAACAATCCGACACTGTCGGCCATTTTCAAGGGGATCCGTCCGGCTGTCGTGGCGCTGATCGTCGCACCCGTCATCTCTTCGGCCAAAGCGGCCAAAATCGGGTGGAAGACGGCGATCATCCCGATCGGAGTAGCGCTGTTGATTTTCTCGAAACTTCCGGTGGTTTCCAACCCTATACTTTATATAGTTGCCGGCGGCTTTTTCGGTTGGCTGTGGCTCTCGCGCAATGTAAAGGCTTTGCGGAGCGAGGAAAAGACCGTAAGAAAGGAGGATGAAAAGCTATGATCTATCTGAGACTTATCTGGGCCTATCTGAAAATAGGTCTTTTCGGATTTGGCGGCGGTTATGCGATGCTGGCTCTGATCGAGCGTGAGATCGTAGGGCCGGGGTGGATCTCGGAACAGATGTTCACCGACATCGTGGCCATCTCGCAGATGACTCCCGGTCCGATCGGGATCAACTCGGCGACCTATATAGGCTATGTGGCTCCTGCGGAATACTCTCAGGCGTTTTCATCGCCTTGGTTCGGGATTATCGGTTCGCTGATCTGCACGTTGGTCGTGGTGCTTCCGTCGTTTCTTCTTGTGGCCTATACCAGCCATCTGATACGGCGCCACAGAGACAGTATCGTGGTAAAAGGGATTTTTGCCGGGTTGCGCCCTGTGGTTGTAGGTCTGATCGCCTCTGCCGCGCTTCTGCTTATGAACGGGGCTAATTTCGGCGAGGAGACCGCGCAGGTTGTCTGGAGCATCATTATCTGTGTCGCGGCTTTCCTCATGGTCTACAAATTTAAATTCCATCCGATTCTGATCATCTGCCTCGCCGGTGTCGCCGGATGGATTATATATTGACAGATCGCTCAGTATATTTATATATTTAAAGTAATAGTTTAGTTAAAGTAATAGTTTAACCACAATATCAGCCATGACTTATCAGGAGGCCATTGATTTTCTGTTTAATTCTCTACCTGTGTTTCAACGCGAGGGGGCTTCGGCCTATAAGCCGGGCCTGGGCACGTCGATAGCGCTTGACGATATGTTCGGGAATCCGCACCGTGAGTATCCCTGCATCCACATTGCCGGAACCAACGGCAAGGGGTCGACAGCCCACACTTTGGCCGCTGTGCTTGCAAGAGCCGGCTACAAGACCGGACTTTACACCTCGCCTCACATTTTTGATTTCCGTGAGCGTATCAGGGTCAACGGTCAGAAGATCCCTCATGAGCGTGTGGTTGATTTCGTCGAGCGGTGGAAGGAGCGGAAGTCAGAACTGAGTCCGAGCTTTTTCGAGCTTACTTCTACAATGGCTTTCGAGCATTTTGCCCGTGAGAAAGTAGATGTGGCTGTCATCGAGACCGGTCTTGGCGGACGGCTTGACAGCACGAATATCATCACGCCCGTTGCCAGTGTCATCACTAATATTTCTCCGGACCATACGGCATTTCTTGGAGACACTTTGGAAAAGATCGCCTTCGAGAAGGCCGGAATCATCAAAGAGGGTGTTCCGGTTGTCATCGGAGAGCGTCAGGCCGAGTGCATGCCTGTGTTTGAACGCCGTGCAGAGGCCGTAGGAGCGCCGTTGAGATATGCCGAAGAGATCGAGGGGCACCATGATGGCGGAATGATGGTCTATCCCGCTACCCGCTATGGCGAGATCCGAGGCGCGCTTGCCGGAGACTGTCAGATCAGGAATGCGGCCACGATTCTCACTGTGCTTGACGTGCTGTCGGAGAGTGGTTTCCGGATTTCATCCGAAGCTGTCAGAGAAGGTTTCGCGCATGTCTGCGAGGACACCGGCCTGATGGGCCGATGGACGGTTTTGCGCCGCGATCCAATGACGGTATGCGATACGGGTCACAATATCGGTGGCTGGGAGTATATCGCGGCCCAATTGTCGGCGAGAAAGGCCGGAACGGTGCATCTGATTGTCGGATTTGTCAATGACAAGGACATTTCGGCCATTCTGCGCAAGATTTCGGATATAGGGGGCGAAAAGCGGCTTTATTTCTCGGCGCCGTCCGTTCCGCGCGGTCTGAAAGCTGATGCGCTTGCCGAAAAAGCCGCGCAGTTCGGTCTGACAGGCAGCGTGATCGCCGACGTCAATGAAGCCCTCGCGACAGCAACCTCCGCCGTCAGTTCACCTGACGACATGATCCTGATAGCAGGCAGCAATTTCCTGATCGCCGACCTGAAGGGGTTGGAAGAGATTGAGAACATCTGAAACTCCGGAGGATTACAAGTTTCTTCTTGAATTGGTCATCTAAGAGGACGTTTCTGAGGCTCCATGTGAATATTTATGATACTCTCTTTGCCGAATTGGTCGCGTATTTTTTTCTCAATCAGGGTCGCTATGTCATGAGCTTCCTCCAAAAGCAGTTTGCCATCCATCTTTACGTGAACGTCGATTGCTATGGCATTCCCGATTTTTCTTGTACGCAAATTGTGGAATCCCTTGACGCCATTCACAGAATTAATCAGTTCTGAGATCTCGGTGCACTGCTTTTCAGGTAGCGCTACTTCAAGCAGCTCATTTATTGAAGGCCTGATAATATCATAACCGGACTTGATGATGAATACGCTTACGAGTACAGCCGCCAAGGGGTCAAGAATGCGCCATCTGTCACCTAATATGATAGCACCTCCAATACCGATCATTGTCCCCAATGAGGAGATGGCATCGCTGCGGTGGTGCCATGCATTGGCTATGGTAGCGTCAGATCTGACCTCCGTTCCCACCTTTACCGTGTAACGGTATAGTATCTCCTTAACAATGATGGAGGCAGAGGCAACTGCAAATGCGAGCCATGTCGGTTCAGGGAGCACAACTCCATAAAAGCACGATATGATTTTCTTGCCACCGCTGATAAATAACCCGATACCGGCCAGTGTCAGGAAAACGCCTATTATCAATGTGGCAAGCGTTTCAAACTTGCCGTGACCATAGCTGTGGACCTTATCCTTCGGCTTACCTGACAATTTTACGAAGATAAGGACAATGACATCAGTGATGAAGTCCGTGAGAGAATGGACGCCGTCTGCTATGAGGGCAGAACTTTTGCCCAACACACCGGCAACCAATTTCAGGACAATAAGAACAGCATTTACCATCGAGCCGATAAAGGTAACTCTGAAGATGGTTTTTTCTCGTTGATTCATTCGGTTATAATATCAGATTGAAAAGATAGCCCGGTAAAATTATTGTCACTGAAACGATTCCGAAAAAGAAGCCGATGAGTTTCCATGTCATCACTTTTTTCAGCAAAAAATTACGAGTCTAATCTTTGAAAACGGCTGAAATTTCTTCTCAGACGAGAGTGTCAGACCTGAGATAGAGTGGAGTTGTAGTAGGCGGGGTCGCCCGTGACTTCGCGGCCGATGAAAGGTGGGAGCGGTGGATTGGAATCGGCTGACGGCATCTCTATCTCGGCGAGGATGAGTCCTTCGTGGCGTCCGTGGAAGAGGTCCACTTCCCATTTCCAGCCTCGGTAGTCGACAATGTAGCGTGTCTTGTCAATGGCGAAACCGCCGCAGAGTCTCATGGCCATTTCGCTTGCGTCGCTTTCCGGTACGGGATATTCCCATTCGTCGCGGACGGCACCGTCATTGCGCCCTTTGACCGTCAGGAAAGCCCGGTCATCACGGATGCGGATGCGGACTGTCGCGTCAGGATTTACGGATATGTAGGCCTGCCGTATCCGAGTGGATGATTCAGCCATTGAGATGAAGTCTGTGTTGTCAACGAGAAACTTGCGTTCGATTTCTTTTGCCATTATTTCGGAACAGAGTGTTAAAAGAGTGTAAAGGGAATGACGTGATAGCGATTATCTACGCATTTATGACTAATTTTGCAAAATTAAAAAAGATTGTAACTTTTTGCAACAGTTTCCTATGATCAAATTGCGCGCGCTGACGTGCGTCATCATACTACTTCTAAGCATAGCTTTTATTCCTGTCTCTTCTGCCGCACGCAATGTGACGGTACGCGGTGTTGTGCGCGATTCTCTGACCCGTGAGCCGATCCCATACGCCTCTGTGCTGTTAAAAGGGACTGACCGTGGGGTGCTTACGGATGACAACGGCTGCTATACGATAGTGACGACTCTGCCGTTTGACAGTGTGATGGGTTCGTCGCTGGGCTATACGACCAAGTCTGTGGCTGCGCGGAAGAAGGGTGACAATATCAAGGTTGACATCGACCTCGTGTCGACCGGAGTGCTGCTCGGAGAGGTGATCGCCAAGCCGAAAAAGGAACATTATTCCAAGAAAAACAATCCGGCTGTGGCGTTTATGGAGAAAATACGCCACACTCAGGATCTTAACGACCCAAGGCGTCACGACAATTACAATTACAACAAGTATGAGCGTATCACATTGGCTTTGAACGACTATCAGTTCAACGATTCGGCCAAGCGCGGATTCGACAAGATGTTTTCCTTCATAAAGGAATATATCGACACGTCGGAGGTGTCGGGCAAGCCGATTCTGAATGTGGCTCTGCGCGAGAAACTGTCGTCGGTCCATTATCGGCGTGATCCGAAAGGGGAGAAGGAGTATGTCACCGGACTGCGTTCGTCGGGTATCGACGAGATGCTTGACAAGCAGAGCATGCAGACGTTTTATGAGGATGTGTTGCGTGAGGTGGATGTCTATGATAACGACATAGTGCTGATGCAGACCCGCTTTGTGTCACCGCTTTCGCGCATTGCGCCTGATTTCTATAAGTTTTATCTTACGGACACGGTGTTTGTCGATACGACGCGTTGCGTCGAGCTGACTTTTGTGCCGCGAAATCCGAGCACGATGGGATTTACCGGTCGCTTCTATGTGCCTGTCGGAGATACGACCATGTTCATAAAGCGGATTGTACTGCGGGTGCCGCATGACATAAATCTGAATTTCATCAATGAGCTTGTCATCAGCCAGGATTATGAGAAAGCGCCTGACGGATCGCGTCTGAAAACCAAGGACGACATGATCCTTGAAGCCGGTGTGTTGCCCGGTTCGGGCGGTATGTACGGGCGGCGCCATACGGTCTATGACAGCCATAATTTCGAACCTGCGCCTGACGCTTCGATCTTTAAACGAGGAGTTGCCCAGATCTATGCCCCAGGTGCCGAATATCGCGACAAGAACTTTTGGAAGGATAACCGCAAGATCGAGATAGCCCAGGGCGAAAACTCGATGGAGAAGATGATGGAGAGGATGAGGCAGGTGCCTGTTTTCTACTGGACCGAGAAGGTGGTGAAGCTGCTGGTGTCCGGCTATGTGCCTACGGCTGAAAAGTCATATTTCGATGTAGGCCCGATGACATCGCTGGTGTCTTACAACTCTGTTGAAGGACTGCGTCTGAGAGCCGGAGGAATGACCACCGCCAATCTGTCGCGCCGGTGGTTTGCCCGCGGTTACGGGGCCTATGGCTTCAGGGACCACAAGTGGAAATATATGGCTGAGCTGGAGTATTCGTTCCGGGACAAGGACTATCATTCGCGTGAATTCCCTATGCACTCGCTTCGGGCTACGCAGCTTTATGACCTTAACCGTCTGGGCCAGATCTCGACAGTGCACAACGCTGACAACTTCTTCCTTTCGGTGAGCCGTCTTCCTGACCGCCAGATGACCTATCATCGTGTCAGCAAACTGGAATATATCCTCGAAACCGAACAGCATTTCTCGCTTGAGGCGCGCATCCAGCAGGAGCGGCAGTATTCCACTCCCTATATGACCTTCATCAACGGCTATGGCGAGAATTTCAGGCATTACACGATCAATTCGTTCCGTCTGCAATTGCGCTATGCCCCCGGCGAGAAGTTCTATCAGCTGAAAACCGGACGCACACGCATCAATTTCGACGCTCCTGAGATGACCTTGTCACACACCTATGCCCCGAAGGGTTTCATGGGCAATCCCTTTGCCCTGAATGTCACCGAAGCATCGTTTTTCAAGCGTATATGGCTTTCGGCTTTCGGCTATGTCGACTTGACTCTCAAGGGGGGCCATGTCTGGTCGCGCACTCCATATCCTGGGCTGCTTATTCCCGGCGCCAATCTCTCGTATCTGATCATGCCTGACCTGTTTTCGTGTATGAACCCGATGGAGTTCATCAATGATTCCTATGCACAGTGGGATCTGACCTACTGGGCCAACGGTCTGATCTTGAACTACATTCCGATTGTAAAGCGACTGAAGCTGCGCGAGGCGTTCATGTTCAAGGGCGTGTGGGGCCATCTGAGCGACCGCAACAAGCCCTGGCTCAATCCGGATCTTTATGGTTTCCCGGCGATCAACAACACGCAGCTGATGTCTGACACTCCTTATATGGAGGTCGGAGTCGGACTGGACAATCTTCTGAAAGTGTTCCGCGTGGACTACACCTGGCGCCTAACTTACCGCGACAATCCCGGTGCCTGCAAGCAAGGCCTGAGATTCACATTCCATTTCTCTTTCTGAGAGAGCAATTGGATTTGTGGGAGCTTTGGGAGAACTGGGAGTATTGGGGCTTATGGGGATGAGAGCAGGCGGTTCTGCTGATCGGCAATAATGCGGTTTGCTGATTAGGGATTATAGTAAAATTTGCAATATAGAGATAAAAAAGCGTCTTCAGCAACAGCATTTATGATATGCTGTTGCTGAAGACGTAAATGTTATTGTATTATCTTTTAGATGAAGCAGAGGATGATGAGCTGGGCGATGATGACGCGGCAGAACATGGAGAGGGGGTAGACGGTGGCGTAGCTGACAGTTGCGTAGTCACCTGGGATGATGTCGTTGGCGTAGTTGAGGGCCATCGGGTTGGCCATGCTGCCGCAGAGCATTCCGCAGGTGAGGCCGAAGTCGAGGCGGCAGAATTTCATGGCTATGGCTCCCATGATCAGGACGGGGACAAGGGTGATGACGAAGCCGAGGAGTATCCAGACGAGGCCTTCTGGGCGCATGATGGTATCAATGAAGTGGGCACCGGCTTCCAGTCCGAGGCAGGCAAGGTAGAGCGAGAGTCCGATTCCGCGCAGCATGAGGTTGGCGCTGCGGGTGGTGTAGGTGACAAGCCGGAACTGTGGTCCGAAGCGGCCTATGAGGATGCCGACGATGATCGGACCACCTGCAAGACCGAGTTTTATCGGGGTTGAGATGCCGGGGATCATGATGGGAATGGATCCGATGACCAGGCCGAGGACTATGCCGATGAAGATGGCACCGAGGTTGGGGTCTTTGAGTTTCACTTCGGTGTTGCCGAGGATCTGCTCGACTTTCTCGATGTCGGCGGCGCTTCCGACCACGTTGAGTATGTCGCCAAGCTGGAGGACAAGCTCCGGTGTGGCGAGAAGATGGAGGCCGCTTCGGCTGATGCGGCTGATGTTGATGTGATACTGGTTGCGGAGGCGCAGCGAGCCGAGTTTTTTGCCGTTGATGGCAGGGCGGCTCACAATGATGCGGCGTGAGATGAGCTGGTTGTCTATCGAGTTCCAGTCAATGTCTTTCTTGTTCCAGTCGCGGGCTTCCTGTTTGCCGAAGAGGACTTTGAGTTTGACAGCGTCTTCAGGGGTGGTGATCACCAGCAGATGGTCGTCTTTGAGGAGTACGGTGCTTGAGTCGGGGAGGCTCACATTGTGGTCGCGCCAGAGACGGGAGATGACGAATTTGGTTTTTGAGACGGCGGAGAGGTCGCGGACGCTCATGCCGTAGATGGCAGGGTTGCAGATTTTGAATTCCGCGATGAAAGTGCCGTCAGGTTCAGTCTGAGGCGGTGTGAGCGGTGCTCCTGATCTGCGCAGGAAGCTGCGGAGGAGGATGATGGCGAGGATCACACCGACAACACCGAGCGGATAGGTGACGGCACAGCTGAGGGCAGCGCCGCTGGCTGACTGTCCTACCTGTTCGAGGGCCTGCTGGGCGGCGCCGAGCGCAGGGGTGTTGGTGGTAGCGCCACAGAGGATTCCTGTGGCTTCTCCGATGGGGACGCCGAGACAGAGGGTGCAGAGGACGGTCATGAGAGTGCCTATGAGCATCACACCAAGGCCGAGCATGTTGAGTTCGAGGCCGCCTTTGCGGAAGGAGCTGAAGAAACCGGGGCCGACTTTCAGACCGAGTTCATAGACAAAGAGCACCAGACCGAGGTTTTCGGTGTAGTGGAGGATGACGGGGTCAATGGACAGTCCGATGTGGCCGGCGAGGATCCCGGCGAAAAACACGAAAGTGACACCCAAGGAGATGCCCCATACGCGTATTTTGCCCAAAGCCAGACCGACGGCGATGATTATCGAGATGATGATGACGGCCTGGAGTGCTGTGTGGCTGAAAAAGAGATCAGAAATCCATTGCATGTTTCTTCCTCGGTTACAATGTGTTGGTGTATGTTGCAAAAACAATCATAACCGGCCGTGGCCGAGCGCATTCCGGAGTGTTGATTGCCGGTTTGAGACGCTTCAGAGAGCGCCACGACCTGCAATCATGGTTCCGGCATGCTCTCTGTCGGCGATCATGATTTATGCGCCACCCGCAAACAGACTTTGCGGGTGGCGTATTTTCAAAACTATCTTATTTTGCCTGGTAGAGATAGCGCTTGATGGAGCGTTTGGGGGTCTTTTCGAACTCTTCGCTCATCAGTTTGAAACGCTGGATCTGGGAGTAGGCTGGCAGACTGGAGTTGAGTGTCTTGATGTTCTCGTCCATGATGCCAATGATGCCCTCGTTGTCGAGGCCCTGGGATGTGAGGCTTTCGATGTCGGGGTATATGAGTGCCACAAGACGTCCGTCGCCGCCGTCGATGATCAGCGATTCGGCCACATAGGAGAGGTTGTTGAGCTTGTCTTCGATCTCTTCGGGGTAGATGTTCTGTCCTGAAGGGCCGAGGATCATGTTCTTGTCGCGTCCGCGGATATAGAGGAAACCGTCGTTGTCGAGGTTGCAGATGTCGCCGGTGGAGAGCCATCCGTCTTCGCTCATGCAGGCTTCGGTCGCTTCAGGGTTCTTGTAGTATCCGAGCATGACGTTTTCGCCTTTGACATAGAGGATGCCCGGTTTTGTGGCGCAGTCAGTGGAGTCGATGCGGGCTTCGACGCGGTCAACGATCTGGCCGCAGGAGGCCATGCGGTTCACGCTTGCGGGGGAGTAGGAGATCAGCGGGCCGCATTCGGTCATGCCGTAGCCCACGGTGTAGGGGAAGTTGATGCGGCGCAGGAATTTTTCGACGTCGCGGTTGAGTCCGGCACCGCCGATGATGATTTCCTGAACGTTGCCGCCGAAGGTTTCGGTCAGGCGGTCTTTGATCTTGCCGAGGAGTTTTTCATCGACATAGGGCACCATGAGCATGAGTTTCATGAGCGGTTTTTCGAGCATCGGGAATACGCGGGTGCGGATGATTTTCTCGATGATCAGGGGCACGGTTACGATGTAGCGCGGGTGGACCTTGGCGAAGGCTTCCATGATGATGCGCGGTGAGGGGGTGCGGGTGAGGATGTGGATGTGGTTGCCGCAGATGAAGGGGCGCAGCATGTCGATGGTCAGGCCATACATGTGGGCCAAAGGGAGCATGCAGACCACACCGTCGCCGGGGCCTGTCGGGATGTTCTCGATGCAGAACCGGACATTGGACCAGAGGCTGCGGTAGGGGAGCATCACGCCTTTGGAGAAACCGGTGGAGCCGGAGGTATAGCTGATCAGGCAGAGTTCTTCTTTGGAGTCCACGTGGTAGACAACGTCTTCAGGAGTGAAGCGGTCAGGGTAGCGGCGGCCGAAAAGCTCGTTGAGATGTCCGCGGGCATGGCTGAGTTTCTCGTCATTGCTGTGTATCATCGAGAAATCGCGCACCGAGATGGCGCCGAGCAGCGAGCGCATGCCGTCGGGGTTGAGGTCTTCCCAGATTGATTCGTCAATGATGGCGATTTTAGCATCGCTGTGGTTGATGAGGTGCTGGATGTTGTCGGCTTTGAAATCGGCGAGGATAGGCACGATGACAGCGCCATAGGTGAGAGTACCGATGAAAGCCACGCACCACATAGAGCTGTTTTTGGCGCAGAGCACCACCTTGTCGCCTGGACGGATGCCGCTTTCCTGATAGAGGAGGTGAAGTTTGGCGATCTTGCGGGCAACGTCTTTGTAGGTCAGAGTTGCGCCGCCGAAGTCGGTCAGAGCGGGGAGATCCCAGTTGTCACGGATTGCATCCTGAAAATATAGATTGAGGCTTTCGCGATCTTTCATTGGTTGAAGTGATAATATTTTAAGAGAAAATTTGGTGCAAATTTAGAAATTATCGCTCAGTTTGGCTTGATCATTTTCTTTAATAAATCTTAACGCTTGCGGACACAGTGGTTCTGAGGGGTCAAGAAGCACGACATTGCTGTCTTTCGAGAGCCAGAGGAGCTGTTTTTTCGCATATACGCGGGTGTTTTTGGCAATGCGGGCAATCGCCGTTGCCCGGTCCATCGAGCCGTCGAACATGGCGAAGAGCTCTTTATAGCCTACGG
>NZ_JAIDEN010000061.1 GCF_029054785.1 Duncaniella sp. | reverse complement strand
TTCGTACCGCCTTACATCTATGGCCACAGCGTAAAAGTCCGAACTTCAATCCTTGAACCGGTCATCACGCGGGTGGGGGGTGTGCAGGTCGCTGATGACGGCACCGAGGGCGCATCCTAAAAAGAGGATGGAAAGGTAGTGGTGTTTAAGAAGTGCGGCAGTGACAGCCGCCGCGACCGGGATCAGGATAAAAAATCCGCTCATACCACACCCCTGCAAAAGAATACCGAGGATAAACACCGCGGTAAAAGGCAGGAGAGGGATGAGCGATAATTTCAAAACCGGATTTCAGAGGTGGTGTCACATATTCCAGATGTTCCAGGATTCGAATGCCTGTAACAGCAGCATTTCCAGTCCGTTTTTGACCTCTGCGCCGTTGGCGCGTGATTTTCGCATGAATGTTGTCATGTCGGGGTTGTAGATGAGGTCATAGCAGAGATGGTCAGGAGTGAGCAGGTCATACGGGATGTCAGGACAGCGGTCTACGTTCGGATACATTCCGAGCGGAGTGCAGTTGACGATGATCTTGTGGCTTTCCATTACTTCCGGTGTCAGCTGCGAGTAGGACAGTTGGCCTTCGGCCGGGGTGCGGGAAACGTAGACCGGATCAACTCCAAGGTTGATCAGCGCACGGTTGATAGCTTTAGATGCTCCCCCGGTGCCGAGGATCAGGGCCTTGCTGCGCTTCGGGTTGATCAGAGGTGCGATTGAGTTCTGAAATCCCATCGCATCGCTGTTGTAGCCTTTCAGTTTCACGTCTCCGTTCTTGTCGCGGATGATTTTGATGACATTGACAGCTCCGATCTGTGCGGCCTCGGAATCCATTTCATTCATGTAAGGGATGACCTGCTCCTTATATGGAATGGTGACGTTGAGTCCGGAAAGATTCGGATTTTCGGAAATAACTTCCATCAGATCGCCGATTTCCGGAATTTCGAAATTTACATATTCGGCATCGATGCTTTCTGATTCGAACATATTGTTGAAATAGCTCATCGAGAAAGAGTGGGTGAGAGGATAGCCTATCAGCCCGTAGACTTTGCGGCGTGGCAGTGACATATTCGTTATGATATTATGCGGTTGGTTATGCAAAAATGAAAAAATTCAGGAGTATTGGGTCAGACACATTCTGAGGTAGATGATGGCTGTAATGCCTCCCACGGAAGAAGAATGAAGTTGAGACGTGGCCCTTTGAGAATGTAGATCCTGAATCGGGATGTAGATCTGACACTGAGAATATCGGTCCACTGTATTGTTTCCGGATCAGGGACTGGGGGCGGTGGAAGTGGCGCTCGCTCTTCTTCATTTGCTGTCGGCAGGAGTACGCGTTTCGAAGCGCTGTTGTTGCCATCGTTTGGCTCGCTCTTTTCGTCAGGCAGATAGATGAGTCTGAGAGAGTTTCCTTCGTCGATCTCGATCTTTTTTCTGATGACGGCGCGCCGGGCCTCAGGTGTCAGCATATAATATGTATAGAGAAATGATATCAGCATTGGCACCACGATAAAAAGCAGCATCAGGGCGATGAGCAGAAAGCGTGGATCGGATGTGAATCCTATCGTAGCACACAGAAGTAGGGGCACGGCAATTGTCCATCCGTAGCGGGGAAGCCAAAGTCTGAGCAGGACGGACAGATAGTCGCCTGACGAAGCTGAGAATGCTTGAGTGGTTGTCACTTCAGGTCTGATAGCTATAAAAATGAAATGCTTTTGCTTAAAGATCGTTTTTTTTACAACCTCTTAGTCGATGAAACGTTTTGTCAGATCGCCATAGGCGTCAATGCGGCGGTCGCGGAGGAATGGCCACCAGCGGCGCACTTGCTCGGAGCGTTTCATGTCGATCTCAACAGTCGTTTCAACTTCTGCGTTGTCTGGAGCAAGATAGATGATTTCACCCTGCGGGCCGGCGACAAAGCTGGAGCCCCAGAATGAGATGCCATTCGTCGCGCCGGATGGGTCAGGTTCATGTCCGACACGATTGACGGTGACTACGGGCAGTCCGTTGGCCACGGCATGTCCACGCTGTACGGTCATCCATGCCTCCCGCTGACGCTTCTTTTCGTCAGGGGTATCGCTGCTTTCCCATCCTATTGCGGTAGGATAGATCAGCATTTCGGCACCGTTCATGGCCATGAGTCTTGCGGCTTCGGGATACCATTGGTCCCAGCAAACGAGGACTCCGAGCCGGCCGACAGATGTAGAGATCGGCTTGAATCCGAGATCGCCGGGAGTGAAATAGAATTTTTCGTAATATGCAGGGTCGTCGGGGATGTGCATTTTGCGGTATTTCCCGGCTAATGATCCGTCGCGTTCGAATACCAG
>NZ_JAIDEN010000060.1 GCF_029054785.1 Duncaniella sp. | reverse complement strand
GTACGACGACATGACCGTGGCACAGGCCTTAGGGATAGACCGCAAACTGGAAGCCTTGTACAGCATCCTGAACGGAGATGCCTCCGAAGCACATTTCGCCACACTTGCCGACGACTGGACCCTCGAAGAGCGCGTACACGCTGCCCTGACGGCATGGGGAATGGATGGCACTCCCCTCACACGCCCGTTGAACGGCCTCAGCGGCGGAGAAAAGACCCGCCTGTTTCTGGCAGGCATGGAGCTGCACGCTCCCGATGCCATCTTGCTGGACGAGCCTACGAACCACTTGGACGCGAGGGGCAGGGAACGGCTGTACGAGTTTGTGAAGCGTACTTCCGCCTCCCTCCTCGTCGTCAGCCACGACCGCGAATTCCTCGACGGCCTTGTCGAGAAAGTCTACGAATTCGGAGGCGGCCAGGTCCGCGAATGCCTCGGCGGCATCTACGAATTCCTCGAAAAGAAAAAACTCGCCTCTCTTGCCGAACTCGAACGCAACACGATCCGCCCCGTAACCGACAAAGCCCAGGCCGCCCCGCAGCAGAAACCGACCGCCCAGACCTCGGCGTCTGACAAACAACCCTACACTGCTGCCGTACCCGCCCAGCGCAAACTGAGCTACGCCGAGCAACGCGAACACGAAAAACTCGTCCGCAAAGCCCGCAAGAAAGTCGAAGAAGCCGAGGCCGAAATAGCCCGACTCGAACAGCAGGTGGCCGAAATCGAATCTACGATCGCCGCAGGCAATCCCCCCGCCGACATCTACGACCGCCACGCCTCGGCTACCAAACAGCTCGAAAACGCCATGTCACTTTGGGAACTCGCCTCTCTGGAATTCGAAGAAATCTCAAAATAAACTTTCGCCCTACACGTTTTTCCAATTTTCATTCCACATTAAAATATGGGCGGAGGCGGTTACGAATACAACGCCGATATGAAAAATTTCGGAAATCACAGAGTGTAATTACGCCTAATATGATGTTGTCGACGGAGCCATAATCGGGACTGACGCCACAGTTGCATCTGACATTCCACCTTATTCCATTGCTGTCAGCAGCCCTGCGAGGGTAATCCACAAACACTTCGATGACAAAATCATCCAGTTGCTTGAACGTCTGCAATGGAGAAACCTGCCGATTGAGGAAATTGACAAACTCATCCACATCTTCACCAACACTGATATCGCCGAAATGAAACAAGCCGTAAAAGCATGTCTTGAAGATAAATCAACCGTTTGAATATTAAATCAGTTTCATTCTAAGGCCCAATATCGTCTTACGATATTGCGAATATCTCAACGATTGAATTTTGGACAAAAAAATTTTTTTGAGGGGGCGGATTATAATTAACTCTGTTTTTCCCAAAGGTGTATAGTCCACTTTTCTACGAAATGCGTCGAATGTATAAGCGACAATTTTGGGAATCGATAGTCAATTAGAATGAGCGGTCATTCTCCACTCTTTTTACGTCACACAGGATAACGAGGGAACATTTTCATGTTCCCTCGTTTGCCAAATGCGTTAGGACTTGGTAAGCCTATTAACGGCTGGAATAATGTGATGAATGGGATGAGTGAGAGCTGTGACTGCTGTGGCTACTGTGCGAACTATGGCTACTGTGCGAACTGTGCCAAGCCAGTAAATTTGCATCTCCCGTATTCTTTTCTAAAATCAAAGATGGGACTTGCTTATTCCCCTTATCTTGGGAAATGCCCAAATCAGCACTACCACTAAACTTAGCTGCAATACTCTCTCCTGTTGAAGATAAGAATCCCATGCAACCAATCACTGCCGAGGCGATGATAAAAGCAATTTTCTTCATCATGTCATGTATTATGGTTAAACAATCAGGTTAATTAAATCTTTTTATATGTGAACTGTGGAAATTTTGATTTGAAGCAAAAAGACCGCCGCAACAATCTCTTAACTGACATGAGGTACATTCCGGTAAAAAGGTATCTTTCCAATCCGAAATTGCATTTGCAGCAAATCTTCTTAATTGTTCAGGCAGAATACATAATTGTGAATTATAAATAAGAGGTTTTATTCCTCTATTATCTAGTATCTCAACAGCCTTTGTCAACTGAGAATTATAATCATACGGATCTATCCATAATTCTGATATATTCCCTTCTGCTAATCCAATAGTTTCCATTTGAAGAAAAGCGACTTGCGACACAAAAGGGAAATTCCTATATACATATTCTGACAATTGTGGAAGTCGCTCATAAGTAAGTTTATGAACAACAATTCGAATACCTATTCTTTGGCGGTATAAAGCCAAATTATAGAGACCCTGCACGGTTTTATAGAATGTATTAGCTCCAACTACTTTATTATGAATTGATGGAATATCGGAGAATATTGGAATATCAATCTGCAAGTCTTTACATTTACACGCAGCTAATTTAGCCGCAAATGTTTTGTCTGCAAATTTCACTCCATTGCTCAATATATTAAGCGCAGCCTCCGGCATACGTTTTTGTATTTGTCGTATATAATCAAATAGTTGATCTCCTACTAATGTAGGTTCTCCGCCAGTAATACCAATTTCTTTCGTTTTTTTAGAACAAAGTGAGATTATTTTGGAGTTAAGTTCAAAATAATCAGGCTCTTCTATTACTGGAGGCTGTGGACACATAATGCAACGATGATTGCATTTACCCGTGGCGAATATAGCATTATGGTTTGAGTTTATTTCGTATTGAAATACTATTTCTCCCTTTTGGTTGATTAGCACAACATCGCCATCGGAAAAATCGGAGCAGTCCTGAACTCTGGATACAACACATCCTTTAGGCGAAATATCATTTAAGGCGGTTATTGTCGCTAAATAGCCAAAGCCATTATCCTTAGCTGTCGGTGCAACAAGAATAGTGTTTTTTCTACGAAAGATATTTACACTTTTTGTCGAAATTACGCCGATGATAGACTCAGTAATATTATGCGGTATGCCGTTTATCTGCTTCATATACTCAATATTATCTTATCCATGACCAAAATATCCGCTCAATCTCTTTATCGCCTGATTTCAGCAATTCAAAAAGGTATCGTATGATGGATTTAGTCTTTTTACACATTTCGTTGGTGGGGCGGAATCCAATAACATCTCCTTGTTCGGACATGTTCCTTACTGGATCAGCACCGCAATACGGCTGAAACACGCACTTTGAACATCCTGGCAGACATTCGGTACACGATTTTGAAATAATATCATGGAGTAATTCTCCGTTGAACATTTCTTGATGAGTATTTTCATGCACGTTTCCTAACTTAAAATAGTAGTTTTTAAAACGAGCCATCATTCTAGCCTCATCCGCAACATAAACATTACCATCATAATCATATATTGCGCCGGAAATTCCGACGCCTGCTGGAGATTGTAAATCAACAAATCCAGTTGCAAATGGTGTCAACATTCGGCGTAAAAGCAATGCCGCGTATCCCTCGACAAAGTAAGTGCCGTTCCTATTCAGCTCAATGATATAGTTTAAACCTTCTTTGTAGTTTTCAATAAACTCATCAATCGGATAGGCTATTTTTTCTTTATACTGTTTCGCAAAACCATAGGGATTAAGCGAGCGAAGGAAAATGTTATTGAATCCCAATCTAACATACTCATCTATGATTTCCTTAAAACGCCCAAGACTATGCTTAGAGGTTGTCATCAAAGCACCAACACAATCTTTGTCTCCAAATACTCTGCGGATCATTTGGAGATTTTCTTCAAATATCTCGTGAGTTTTATGTGTATTTTGTAGTGGTCTATTGGTATTATGTAAATCAGCCGGTCCATCAAGTGATGTGGAAACGAGACATTTATGCTTCTTGAGATATTGTACCATATCCTCATCAAGAAGGCTTATATTGGTACAAATTATAAATTCAAGATCTTTCTTTTTTAATATGTTAAGAGTCTCTGCTTCCTCGATGATGAATTTAACCATCAGGAAATTAGTAGATGGATCTCCGCCTTGGAACTCAATCTTTATGTATTGTGATGGAGACTGAAATATAAACTTTACAACTTTTTTTGCTGTATCCTTGCTCATATCCACAGATTCTGCATCCATGTCCTTTCTTGCGACCTGACAATATATACAGCTTGAGTTACATCTAAGGGTTGGGACAACCATATGTAATGTCGTAAAATCCCTTAATATGCTTTTCTTTGTTCGATATTTAGTAGCAAGCATGCCAACAACATCCTCGATTTTATCAGTAGTGACTATCTGCTTTGACGCTAAATCATAGAATATCTCACTATTGACATCAAGCTCTCCATTGATGAATAAATTGAATTCATCGATTGGCATAAAGACAAACTCACCAATTTCATTGGTAAGCAGGTATTCATGTTCATCATACCGTTCAAACCTAAATGGTAATAGTGTATATTGTGTCGACATAGCTGATGAAGGTTACTTGTTTACTGGCTTAAATGCTTCCTCAACTATCAAATCTCGAATATGACCAAATTGTTTTTCTGTGTCAATTCTTATCTGTTGGTCTATAAAATCATTACAGATTTCTTTGATAGTAGTATCGTCAACTGCAATTTCTTTCTTGCTTTCAAACAGTACATCGAAAGCTTCTCCATTGTCTGAAAGATGTATATAATAATCTCCAGAGTATTTATATGCAGTAGCTTGTAGAGCTTCTTTTGAATACAGGGATTTAGAGAGCGAAACCATTGCCTTGCTCTCTTCAATATGAGTAATTGGATATGTTAGATGTGCCATTCGTTATGCTTGACCTCCGACTCCTCAGGTCAATACAAAAAAGAAGCGTGGAGCCGTATGCCACACATCTAATTTGGAGGTCCTGAGAAAACCTAAAGTACTGAGGTGGGGAATAGCAGCCCACGCCCTATGGCGTGAGAACCACTATGCTCTTCTCTTGTACTTTATTCGAAAATTTCTCAGGTTTCCAAATTACAAGTTAAGCATAACGCTTCATTAGTTCATATGTCCTGAACCAATGACATAAACCACTGATTCAAGGGCAAAATTAATACTTTTTTTACAACTGAGGAAATTTGTACGACTATTTTAATCAATGATATGTTACTCAATGTATCTTTAAAACAAATTTCAGATCAAAAAAAACAATATGCTATGCGTTTACTGGATATCGACGCCAGCAATCAAATTTTATGAATTCAATAATTTCATTCCTCCCTTTTGGACAAATAATCTTCAATAAATCGGCCCCATTTTAAAGTGGTCAAATTTGACTACTTTAAAAATTCGCATCATAGACCTTCCCAATTATCATGAAAAACACCTGACATACATAATGATCCTTTCAAATAATGCAGAATTGAAACTTCAAATAAAACTACACTAAGGACATTAGAATAATATAGTGTCAAATAGCAATTATAAGCAAAATTTCATTTTAACAATCTTCATACTAATCCATTGATTATTCCTTAAAGATGCTTGTTTCTGCAATTCATCAATGCGATAATAAAAATTTCAAAAAACGATACGAACTCCCGTCCAAGTCCCTGCTTGCTAACGGTGGGATACAAGGGTATGAAGCACTCCGACTTCTTCCACGTACCGGATATTTCCCGTTGACAGTCAAATAGGCCTTCGGTTGCTCATGATTGATAATGACCGACACTATAACCCGACCATCAACCATCATGACAAACGACCACATTAGAGCCTCGGACGCCATAACCCGCGTATGATAGATGCACCGCAGCCCCATCCGATCATTTGAATGGAACTGCGGTGCGCGTCTTTATCTATGGTTTAAAGTCTTTCCGGCAATAGGCCCAATTATCATACCTCAGGTTAAACCTCCGTCTACTCCGCCACCAGCCTGATCCCGCCGTCAGCGATCACAATCTTACGCTCGCGGTAGAGATGACCGATGGCCTTCTTGAAATCCTTCTTCGAACACTGAAACGTAGCCCTCACCGTTTCGGGCGCCGCCGAATCAGAGATCGGCAGAAATCCCTCCGGTTCATTGGCCAGACGCTTCATGATCCGCTCCATCAGCGCATCGACGCGACCGTCATTACCGCCGCTCAACACCAGGTCGATCTTACCGTCCTCACGGACCTGCTTCACATAAGCCGTGATCGCCTCGCCGATCTCCAGCGGAGCGAAAAGCTCGTTCTCATAGATCATCCCGTGAAACAGATCGTCGACAATCGCCTTATAGCCCAGATCAGTCCGTTTATAAACCAACGCCTTCACCTTGTTGCCTACCCGGTAGCGCGGATAGGTATTGCCGAGAAACTTGTCGATCTTCGCCGAAGCGACCACACGCTTGGTGGCATCGTCCAGATAGACATAGACCAGCACCACCATCCCGCGTGAAAGTTTCATCTTCTGCTCGCTGTAAGGCACAAGCAGATCCTTCATGATCCCCCAGTCAAGAAACGCCCCTGTCTGGTTGACGTCGCAGACCTGAAGATAGGCAAACTCGCCCACCTGGACAAACGGACGCTCCGTAGTGCAGATCGGACGCCCCTCTGAATCCTTATAGACAAAAACCTCCATATCGTCGCCAGGATGTAAAGGCTGGGAGATATAGCGGGTTGGGAGAAGCACTTCATTTCCGTCGGCATCCTGAAGATAGGCGCCGAAATCAACATTGCGGGCCACCCGCAGAGTGTTGTATTTTCCGATCTTAAGCATATAGAGCATTATTTTTGTGCAAATTTAACCATTTTTTCACGAATTACCCCTAATTTTGCATAATCAGGAGACAATCCGCGCTTATAACTAAACGCCTTGCCACTCCTGATTGTTAACCATCAGGGCTTTTAACGACGGCAATCCGCCTGTCCGCATCGGCCCGCTAATCTCAAAAAAACAACATGGACGAACTCCTAAGATACTTCCCGGATCTCACCGACCGGCAGATTGAACGCTTCACGGCACTTGGCCGGCTCTATCCTGAGTGGAACGAGAAAATCAACGTCATCTCGCGCAAGGACATCGGCAATCTCTACACCCACCACATCCTCCACTCCCTGGCCATCGCCAAATTCCTCACCCCCGCCCCCGGCTCGCTATTCATCGATCTCGGCACCGGCGGAGGCTTCCCCGGCATACCCCTCGCCATCCTCTGGCCCGAATGCCGCTTCCATCTGATCGACCGCATCGGAAAGAAAATCCGCGTCGCCTCCGAGATCGCCACTGAGATCGGGCTCGAAAACGTCACCTTCCAGCACGGCGACATGGGTGAATGCAAACTCAAAGCCGACTTCGTTGTCAGCCGCGCCGTCATGCAGCTCGACGAACTCGTGAAGATCATCGTCCGCAACATCTCGGCCGAACAGCGCAACCCTGTCCCCAACGGACTCATCTGCCTCAAAGGCGGCGACCTCGCCCCCGAACTCGGACGCGTCAAGCGCCCGCTGCTCGACATCCCCCTCAGCGACTGGTTTGCCGAAGACTATTTCAAGACAAAAGACCTCATATACGTAGAACTATGAAAGTAAGCCGTTTTGTTTTCAACATGTTCGGAGTCAACACCTACGTGATCTGGGACCCCGAAACCCTCGAAGCCGCCATCGTCGACCCCGGCATGATCGACCAGGCCGAGAAAGACGCTCTTGACAGCTTCATCTCCCGAAACAAACTCAGGCCGACCCAGCTGATCAACACCCACAGCCATCTCGACCACATCTTCGGCAACACATATATAAAGGAGAAATACGGACTCGAAATCAAAGCCAACCCCGCCGACGATTTCCTTGCCCGCACCCTCCCCGAACAGGCCGCCCGTTTCGGCATGCGCCTGCCCCTCGCTCCGCAGTCACTCGACGTCGAACTCCATGACGGCGACACCATCCTGCTCGGCAGCGAACCAATCGAGATCCTTGCCGTCCCCGGCCACTCTCCGGGAAGCCTCGCCCTCTACTGCCCCGAATCAGGTTTCGTCATCACAGGCGACGCCCTCTTCCCCGGCTCAATCGGACGCACCGACCTCCCCAAAGGCGACCACGCCACACTCATCGACTCGATCCGCCGAAAGCTCCTCACACTCCCCGACTCCACAGTGGTCCTCTCAGGCCACGGAGGCGAAACGACCATCGGACGCGAGAAAGCCGCCAACCCATATCTCTGAGCTACTGCCCGTCCGGACGCACTCCCTCCACCCCAAAACATAGCTGCCGTCAAAGAAGCTTCCAAAGACAAGGCCATCAGAAGCCGCTTTAACGCCCGTTGGTCACTTTTTTGACAATCATTAAAAAATAATTACGGAATTTTTTCTTTAATAAGATTAAATCACTTATATTTGCCAGCGTCAACCAGGCTATAACCCGCGGCGGTCATCGCCGAAGGCATATAGCCCGCAGCTTATAGGACCTACCAATCGTTCAACTATTATAACAGTTATGACACGACCCAAACTCAAAATCCGCGACCTCACACTGCGTGACGGCCAGCAGTCACTTTTTGCAACCCGAATGAAACAGGAGACAATCAACCGTCTTCTGCCCTATTATGAGGACGCCCGCTTCCACATCATGGAAGTCTGGGGCGGTGCAGTGCCCGACTCAGTGATGCGTTATCTCGACGAATCACCCTGGCAGCGTCTGCGCACCTTCTCGGAGGCGATGGATTCAAAAAGCGAACACCCCAAGGCACTTCTCTCGGCCCTCTCCCGTGGCCGCAATCTCTTCGGCTATGTACCCTATCCCGATTCTGTGCTCGAAGGATTCTACAAAGAAGCGATCGCCAACGGTCTGAACGTAATGCGCATCTTCGACGCGCTCAATGATATCGACAACGTCAAGGAATCAATCCGCCTGATCAACCGCCTGGGAGGCATCGCCGACGGCGCTGTCTGCTACACCGTCGACCCCAAGCCCGAAGCCCCCGAAAAACCCAGCGGCTTCTTCGGCAAACTCAAATCCATGTTCGGCGGAGGCGAGACAGGTCCCGCACCCATCTTCACCGACGAATACTTTGTCGACAAAGCCCGTCAGATGGAAGCCCTCGGTGCAAAGATAATCACCCTTAAGGACATGGCCGGCCTTGTCAACCCGCTGCGCGCGGCCTCGATCATCTCAGCCCTCAAGCGCGAAGTCAAGGTTCCCGTCGACTTCCACACCCACTGCACCCCCGGCTACGGCTTGGCATCCTCACTCATGGCCATCATCAACGGCGTCGACATCCTCGACACCAACATCTGGTGGTTCGGAGGAGGCTCGGCAGCACCCGCCATCGAACTCATCTGGGTCTTCTGCCAGCGCATGGGAGTCGAAGTCGAAGTCAACATGGAAGCCGTCAGCCGCATCCGCAAGGAGCTCCTCGAAGCCCGCAAGGAACTCGCCCAGTTCGACCTCAACAAAGACCGCATGCCGCGTCCGTTCGACCCGCTGACCGATCAGCTGCCCCCCGAAGTGCTCGCCCTCTTCGACAGCGCCATCGAATTTGCCAAAGTCAAAGACGAAGCAGCCCTGCTTGACGCCTGCCACAAAATCGAAGCCTACTTCGGCTTCCCGAAACCCAACGAACTCGTCAAGACCGCGGAAGTTCCCGGCGGCATGTACTCCAACATGGTCGCCCAGCTCAAGCAGCTCCAGAGTGAAGACCTTCTTGAAGACGCAATGCGCCTGATCCCGATGGTGCGCCGCGACGCAGGTCTGATCCCGCTGGTGACCCCGACAAGCCAGATCGTAGGCAGCCAGGCAGTGCTCGTGGCCCTCGACCGCAAGAACGGCAAGCCCGACTACACCAACAAGTCAAACCAGTTCATCTCGCTCGTCAAAGGCGAATATGGCAAAACCCCGGTGGCCATTGATCCCGCCTTCCGCGAAAAGATCACAGGCAGCCCCGAAGAAAAGCCCTATGACGTCAGCGTCTACCGCAAGCCGGAAAACCCCGAACTTCCCGAACTCGGAGGCAAAAAACTTGCGGCCAACAACGAGGAATATCTCCTTCTTGAACTGCTCCCATCCGTGGCCAACGGCTTCCTGCGCAAGCGCCGCAAAGAAGAATTCGAGGCCGAAGAGTCAGCCAAAGCCCCCGCGGCACCGGTTGAAGAAGAAGCCACAGCAGCAGTCGAGCCGATCACCGGACCGGTGATCGCAGCCCCGATGAGCGGACGCATCGTCTCCGTCAATGTCAAGCCCGGCCAGGAAGTCAAGCTCGGCGACACAGTGATGGTCTACGAAGCCATGAAAATGGAAAACGACATCGAATCTGAAATCAGCGGAGTTGTCAAGCGAGTGCTTGTCGACATCGACGACCAGGTAGCCACAGGGACAGCCCTTATCGAATTTGAAGGCTGATCCGACCGACATATAGACAACGATATAGGACTCAGCAGAAATGCCGGGTCCTATATCTGCGTTACAATACCCACGCGGAGTTGTTGAAAACAACAGCAGCAACTTCCGAGTATCTGCGTTGCAATACAGAAATCCAATTATCACACATTTTTTTACACAATCACTATTTTCACATGAAATCAATCAAAGCAATCATGCTGGTGCTCGCGGTGATCGTCAGCGCCGCAACCTTCACTGCCGACGCGCAGTTCCGTTTCGGACCCAAAGTCGGTCTCACCGTCAATGACATGCACTTCAACAAGAGTGTCCTCGACGCCGACAACCAGACAGGCTGGACCGCAGGTCTGATGGGCGAATTCACCGTTCCCGTCATCGGAATCTCCGCCGACCTCTCGGCCATGTATGTCCGCCGCAACACCAAATTCCTCCAGGAACAGGGCATCTCGAAAGACAACCGCGACTACATCGAACTTCCCCTCAACCTCCGCTACAACTTCTCCCTGCCGGTGATCAGCAAAGTCGTTGTTCCCTACCTCGGCGTAGGTCCCAGCGTCTCCTTCCTCACCAGCCGCAAGAACGTCAAGGACGCCTACACCAACAAATCAGTTGACTGGGCCTTGAACTTCGGCATCGGTCTGCGTTTCCTCAGCCACATCGACATCAATGCCCGCTATGGTCTCGGCCTCACCAAAGCCGTCCACGCTGTCAGCTCAAATGCCGAAGCAGCAGGCATCGAAGGCAAAAACCGCTACTGGACAATCACAGCAGCCTACCTTTTCTAATCGGGACTCCGCATAGAAAATTTTCCCTTCAAATACACTCTGACGGTCTTGCAGCCCCCTGCAAGACCGTTTTTTTGATGCTCCCTGAATTTTTTCGAAAATTTTCCTCTACCTTTGTAACAAGTCCCGCATTCCGGCGGTCATAGTTATTGAATGCGCGCACAACAGCAAAACTCAATCAACAACCCACAGCCCCCGGAATGAAATTCCGAGGCTCAAAAAAAGAAACTTTTATGAAACGATATCTGCTCTCCCTCCTGCTTGCCTCCACAATGGCAACCCCTCTCCTTGCCGCCGACAGCATAGACAGTGTGTTCGACGATTTTTCAAAGGTTGACAATGCCGACTATGTAAACGTCCGTCCCTTCATGATGAAACTATGTGGCTTTGTGGGCGCCTGCCAAGCGGATCTCGACGCAAGGATCATAAGTAAAGTCCGGTCCGTGAAAGTTCTCGATCTCGACTGCGCGTCGCAGGCCGACAAAACGCGCCTCGCCGAACGGATGGCGTCAATGACGGGCAAGAACTTCGAAGAACTCATCAGCGTCACCGACGAGAATGAGCGCGTTAAGATCTTCGGCGTGATAAAGAAAGACTATATCAGCAAACTGATCATCTACACCCGCGACCATGCCGGCACAGACTGCACCCTCATCAGCCTTGCGGGCAAATTCACCAAAGAAGATCTCAGCAACCTCGTCAAAAGCTCATCGGACAATTAAAGTGATGGATGCTTCAGACATCAAACGCATCTTCCTGCCCCTCCATCCGCTGCTCTACCGGATAGCCCTGCGCATCACCGGAAACCGGGAGGACGCCGAGGATCTCGTGCAGGAGACCTACCTCAGGCTATGGAAACAGCGCGACAGACTCGACACCGTCGGCAATGCACAAGCTTATGCCATCACGACGCTGCGCCACGTCTGCTTTTCAGCGCTGAAATCGCGACCGCCCGACGAGATGATCCGGCGCTTCGATCCAGCCTCTGACAACAATATCCGCAGCGATGACGACGAGATGGCCGAGCGCCGCGAGGAAAGCGAAATGATCGTAAGCATCATCGACTCCCTGCCGTCGCCTCGGCACGAGATTGTCAGGATGCGTGATCTTGAAGAACTCCCCTTCGATGAAATCGCCGAAAAGACCGGACTCACCCAGACCAATGTGAGAGTAACATTGTTTCGCGCACGCAAGCAGATCAAAGAAATTTTCAAACGACTGACAAATGACCGATAAAAATCCTGAAATAAAAGAGATTGACAGACTGATCGACCGTTTCGCCAACGATAATATAACACCGGAAGACCAGAAGACTCTCATCCGCTTGCTCGGCGACGAAGACAATGCGGATATTCCGGCAGGTCTTGAGTCAAGACTTGCCGCCGCCATCGACCGCGCCGCCGAAAGTGAAGATCTCCGAGGACGCATCAGAGTGAAAGAACACGGTAAAGGACGCCGATGGAGAATTTTGGCAGGCATAGCCGCTTCGGTAGCTGTCGCACTGACTCTCGGAGTGCATCTGCTCAACCGCGATCTGCACACCGCACCACCCACTCCACGCGACACGTACACCAATCCAGAGGACGCGTATGCCGAAGTGCAGAAAGCCCTTGAAATCTTCTCGACGACTCTCGGCAAAGGTATGCGGAAGGTAGAGATGGTCGAAAACACCACCGCCGACATACAATCAAAAATAACATCACAACTCCAGAAAACTTCCACACCCAAAAACGACAGAATATGAAACGCATATATATAATCGCACTGTTTATCGCGCTATACACCGGAATCATGAGCGCACAGACCACAATCTTTGACCGCTATGCCGACACCGACGGCGTCACGACGGTCTACATCTCGAAAGCCATGCTCCGGATGATGCCCGACATCGGCGAAGGAGCCGGAGGATTGAAGATAGGCGAAATTGCATCGAAACTCGACAATCTCCAGGTTCTCACCTGCGAGCGTAAGACGCTGATAGCCAAAATCATGAAAGAGACGACGACGCAGACGTCAAAGGGCTACGAAATCCTGGTCAAGGTGAACGAGGGGGGAGAGAAGACCGACATTTTTCAGAAATCGCTCGGAAACAACAAGATGGAATATCTGATACGTGTCAGCG
>NZ_JAIDEN010000006.1 GCF_029054785.1 Duncaniella sp. | reverse complement strand
CTCTTGTCTGTTGGGATCGTATATGTTTTTAAGAGCCATGTCTCGCAGCCTGACAGAAAAAATAATCGACCGGATTGATCTGACCGACAACGAGCTTGGTGATCTCAAAGTCGAAATTTCAGAATCCGCCGGTATCGCCAACGATGTCAGCAGAGGCAATTATCTGAATGGACCTAATGACTTTGCTGTGTCCGCTTACCTTGCCAGAACAGACGAGGGATACACCAGCCCGAACTACTTTTACAACGAGAAAGCAAGCCGGGCAAGCGGCAAATGGGCAACCGAGAATCAGCACATCTGGCCGGGAAAAGGCTATAAACTCCAGTTCTTTGCTGTTGCGCCGTTTGATCATGGACAAAAATATATTGATAAGGACATGAACGCCGTTCCAGCTCTTACCGTCGGTCTGTCATCTGTCGCAAAAGAGCAAAAAGACATTCTTGTTGCTTGTGATGACGTTGCCAATGCCACATCAGGATCCATTTTCCTGCAATTTCAGCATATCATGTCTGCAATCAAAGTGAAATTTGAAGCCGGACTGTTTGCCGACTGTCATATCTATGGCGTGACCATCAGCAATGCCTACATGGCCGGAGTGTATTTCCCCAATCGTACCATAGCAAGTCAGGCTGGCAACTGGCAGATTATTCCAGGCTCGCAGGGAGGGGCAAATTCGAGTGTCAGCATGGATGTTGACGCGATATATCAGAACTCAACAATACTTCTTGACATCCTGAACGGAGACGAAATGTTTATGATGATACCCCAATCAACAGACAAAATAACACTCGCCGTCCACTATTCCCAGAACAAGGGAGCGGGTGAAGGCAGTGAACACGGAAGCAGCATCACACTTGCTCTGCCGTCGACCACATGGCAGGCCGGCCATACCTACTCCTATATTCTGAGACGAAATCATTAACCAAAATTGATAAGGTACAATTACTCTATACTAATCCTAACATTAAAAATCAGCAAGACAATTCCACTAACTAATTTGTTACTGACGGACAGAGGACATCGCGATGATGCCCTCTGTACTTTTTATATCTTAAACCTGAGATATATCGTTGGACCGTCTGTCATATTCCCTTCTTAAGCCATGCGCCGGAAAGAAGACGCCAGAGGAAAATCGAACCGCGGAAACACAGTTCGACACACATCGCCAGCCAGACTCCCGCCAGTCCCATAGTCGGCGCCAACAATGCGGCGATAGGCAGGCGGACAAGCCAGATGCTGCCGAAATTCATTGAGGCCGGAACAATCGTATCCCCCACCCCGATCATCACTCCGTAGCTCACTATCGCGGCTGCAAACATCGGCTCGGCCCAGGCCTCGATACGGAGTGATTCCACTCCGAGTGTCCGGATGCCTTCGACAGGTGTCATAAGCTCCATGACCCAGGGTGCGCAGACATACATGACGATTCCCATCACGGTCATCATCACCATTCCGAGGCCGACCGTTATATAGCCGAACCTCTTGGCAAGATCAAGCCTACGGGCGCCGTAGCTCTGCCCGACAAGCGTGGTCGCGGCGTCGCCGATTCCATAACCGGGCATATAACAGATGCTCTCTGCCGTTACGGCAAAGGCGTTGGCCGCTATGGCCATTACCCCAAGAGGAGCCACAATGACCGTGACGGCAATCTGGGCGCCGCAGATGACTGCATGCTCCAGTGTCATCGGCGCTGAAATCCGCAAGGCTTTCCCGATCACCTGACGGGTCAGTCTGAAACTTCCCCGATGCCCTTTGAGCATGATGGATTTCTCACGTGTGCAGAGAAACCACATCATCGAAGCCGCAGTGACAATCTCTGCCGAGACTGTTCCCAATGCGGCCCCAAGCACTCCGAGACCGGCTCCCGGCACACTCATGGCCATACCCCCGATCTCTATCTGACGCGAAGGAAATATCAGGAAAAAGTTGAAAATCACATCGAGGATACACATCATTACATTCAGTCCGCCCGGCACTTTCATGTTTCCGACACAGCGAAGCATCGCCCCTCCGAGATAGTTCATGGTGAGCAGCGGAAGTGCAAGCACAAATACCAGAAAGTAGACCGAAGCCTTCCCGCAGACGGCCTCTGAGCCGCCGAGCCATCCGGGCAATGGGAACGCTATCGCAGCGCCGATTGCGACTACGGCAAGACTGAACAGCAGACAGGCGACGATCGACTGCCGCAGGATGCGCCTCGCTCCTTCATTGTCAGAAGCGCCGATGCGATGGGCCACCTGGACTGAAAATCCGACAGTGACAGCCGAACAGATCCCCCAGAAGAGCCACAGGCTTGTGGACACCAGGCCGACAGCCGCCGAGTCGTCGGCTCCAAGACGTCCGACCATCGCAGCGTCGATATACTGCATCATGATGCTTGACAGCTGGGCCATCATCGCGGGCCATGACAACTGGACCGTCAGCTTCAACTGACGGCCAAAACTCAGGGGTGCCCCGGACCGTATCAGAGATATATCCGCCAAGATTCCGTTCAGGCTAAAAGGTTACAGATTCGTTCGAGACCCTCTTCCAGAGTGGAGCGCGGACAGGCTATGTTGATGCGGAGATAGGAGTTGTCACCATACATCGCCCCTGCATTCACCCAAACGCCGGACTCTGAAAGCAGCCGGTCAGCCAGAGCATCGCCATCCCCTCCAAGACGGGATATGTCCACCCAAGGCAGATAAGTACCCTCCAGTCTGGTCACCTGACACTGCGGCAGGCGGCGTCCAAGATATTCCCGGAGGAAAAGATAATTACCGTAGAGATAGTCCCTGAGCGCGTCAAGCCACTCACCTCCCTCCTGCGAATAAGCCGCTTTAAGGGCCACGACTCCAAAGGGGTTGACGTCACAGACTTCGTTGACGTTGATGGCCCGGTCGATGAGTCGGCGGTCTTCAGGATCCCCGGCTATTATATTAGCGATCTGCAAGCCTGCTGTATTGAATGCCTTTGACGGCGAGAGACAGACGATCGCTTCACGGTCCACAGTCCCGAACGGCACATAGCGGAAGCCGGGCATAGTGAGTTCGCAATGGATCTCGTCGCTGACAACCTTCAAGCCGTTACGCCGGCAGATCCCGGCCACGCGTTCAAGCTCGTCGCGATTCCAGACGCGCCCCGCCGGATTGTGCGGATTGCACAGCAGCAACATCACGTTGGCCGGATCTGAGGCAAGCCGTTCAAGCCCTTCGAAATCCATCTCATAGGTAAACTCGCGGTCCGAAATCTCGCGGCGCAGCAATGGATTCTCGACAATCCGGCAACCGTTGTTGCGTATCGATGAGAAAAAGCAATTATAAACCGGAGTCTGGACTATGACGCCGGATCCCGCAGGCACAAGCGCTTTGATAATCGCCGACAGAGCGGGGACCACTCCGGGAACATACATGACATCCTCACGACAAAACGAAAAACCATGCCGCGAGCTGAACCAGGCCGACAGAGCTTCATAATAGCCGTTGTCAACCAGCGTATAGCCGAAAACGCCGTGTTCAACGCGCCGCCGAAGAGCCTCGACCACACAAGGTGCAGTCTGAAAATCCATATCCGCGACCCAAAGAGGCAGAGCCTCCGGACGTTCGTCCCATTTCATGCAACCGCTTCCTCGGCGGTCGACAATCCTGTCAAAATCAAAATCCTTGGCCATAACCGACTCTTTAGAGGGTGTTTCAGAACAATAGTTAAAATCTGAACGAAAGTTTTGAGATGAAGAGTCATAGGCGCCCAAAACTTTCGCAGGCGATGGTATTATATTTTCTTTTTTTAATAATTTCATGTCTGAGACTTTTTTAAGTTTCCTGAGCCTTGGTGTCTCTTTTGCTAAATTGTTGAAATTCGGCAGTCGCATAGCTCGCCATGCTCCTTTCTCATTTACAACAATTTATCTAAAAGATACACCACTCAGATTTTTACTCTTGTTATGAAACACCCTCTTAAAATTAACTTATACCTGATGTATCACTTAGAGGTTATTTAAAAACAACCTCTTATCATCAATTATCCATATCCGAAACGATCAGACAGTCAGCCGGGGGCAACACGTTGGCATCGACAATCGTCTCGCCGATCCCCGCAGCCCTGACAGAACCGGTGCGCGGATTCTTGACACTCGTGATCCTGGACAGCACCACAGCCTGCAACGACGAATCCTCAAAGGCCAGATCGGCATCCTCGGCCATCACACAGTCTTCCATCACCAGCCCCTCGCAATAGCACAGCGGCTGAGTGCCTGAGATGCGGCAACGCACCAGTCTCAGATTGCGGGAATGCCAGCCGAGATATTCGCCCGTCAGCTCTGAATCATAGACTGTCACATTCTCCGTATTCCAGAACGCATCCTTAGAATCAATCTTCGCATTGCGGATCTCCACATTCCGGCAATACTGAAACGAGTAATTGCCTTGCTGACTGTAACCGTCAATATTGATATCCGATGAGTGCATGAACAGATAATCGGCATTAGCCACCTCGACATCACGCAGCATCACACCACGGCAATGCCAGAAAGTCTCCTGCGCGTCAGGAATGCGGACACCGCTCAACGAAAGGTTATCCATCTCGCGAAACATCTTCGGAGCCTCGACAAGCGTGTCACTCATCTCAAGATTGCGCGAATACCAGAGAGCCGCACGCGCACCCTCGGTAAACACACAGGACTTGATCCTGAAACCGTCGACATGCCAGAAAGGATATTTACCCTCAAAACGGCAACCGTCAGCCTCGATCTCAGAGCAACATTTCAGAGCCGACTCCCCTGCATGGATCGTCACACCTTCAAGTCTCAGTCCATGTGATGCAAAAAGCGGACGTTCACCGCCAAACTCCTCATTCCGGATAACTTTCATATTCTCCTTATTCATATAATACTGCAAAATTACTACAAAAAACAATAATTTCTACCATAAAAACGGAAGCGCCTATGACAATTCGGCCACACTGCAATTCCGTCACACTGCAAAATTACAACGCCCCCGTCACTGCCCCCTACCCTAAAAACGGAATTGGCAACCCATTTTACCGATCACACCGCCTGGCAAAAGCCAATAAAGAGTCCCGGACAACCTAACGCAAAAAAACCGCAGACAAACCGCACCCGGCAGCCAAAGCAATAACTCACACGCAAACAACACATTACGACTCAAGCAAGCCCTTTACGCCTCAAGTCTGCTCAAAAAAACGATAAAAAAATTCAAAAAAGATTTGGCAGAATAAAAAAAAGTGCCTACCTTTGCATCGCAATTGAGAAAAACGCTCAATATCGCAAAGACTCCGTAGCTCAGTTGGTAGAGCAACTGACTCTTAATCAGTGGGTCGAGAGTTCGAGCCTCTCCGGGGTCACAATCAAAAATGGCAAAACGCCGCAAAGCACTGAAATCACTTGATTTTCAGTGCTTTTTATTTTTGCCAAAATTTCAGAATGGCGCAGAATACAGAGGTGGTGAGTGAGTCATTAGTGAGTACTCACGTTTGTGAGTAATTCGGGGTCAGCGGATTTTTCCGGTTGGCGGAGGTGATGTCAAGAGTATAGTGTAGCCAGTCTGAACATAAAGAACTTGATGTCTCCGACACCTCTGAACTGA
>NZ_JAIDEN010000059.1 GCF_029054785.1 Duncaniella sp. | reverse complement strand
TATGCTCCTTCAATTCAGATCCATATCCACCTCAAAACTTTCGCTCAGATTTTAACTATTGTTATTAAACAACCTCTACAAAAAATCGTAATTTTGCATCATGATTCTTATTGTCGATGATGATTCAGCAGTGCGCCTGTCTTTGAAACTGTTGCTCTCTCGCAACGGGTTCGAGACCGTGATGGCTTCCTCACCCAGAGAAGCTATGGAGGTTGTACGCGCAGAAGCCCCTCAACTCATAATGCTCGACATGAACTTCTCGCGGGCGACCACAGGCGAAGAAGGCATCACACTCCTGCGACAGATCAAAATCTTCCGGCCTGAGACTCCGGTCATACTTATGACAGCCTGGGGCAGCATTCCCCTCGCGGTCGAGGGAATTCATGCCGGTGCCTTTGACTTCATCACAAAGCCGTGGGACAACGCAGCGCTGCTTAAGCGCATAAATGTGGCGTTGGAACTCAATGCGCCCAAAACAGACGAGCCGCAAACGGACAGTGGGTTTGACCGGTCGTTCATAATCGGACGCTCTCCGGCACTGATGAACGTTCTCGACACAATCGAGCGCATTGCCGCCACAGATGCCCCGGTGCTGATCATGGGCGAAAACGGAACCGGCAAGGAACTTATAGCCGAAGCCATCCACCGCAACAGCCGCCGCAAAGGCAGAAATATGGTCAAAGTTAACCTTGGCGGCATAGCGTCATCACTATTCGAAAGCGAGATGTTCGGCCATCGCAAGGGAGCTTTCACAGGTGCTGTCGCAGACCGGGAAGGGCGCTTCGCAATGGCCGACGGAGGCACTATTTTCCTTGACGAAATCGGAGAACTTGACCTTAACTGCCAGGTGAAACTGCTGCGTGTGCTTCAGGAACACACTTATGAGATGCTTGGCGACAGCCGTCAGCGCCAAACGGATGTCAGAGTCGTATGCGCCACAAACGCCAATCTGCCGGCAATGGTTGCGGAAAAAACCTTCCGCGAAGACCTTTTCTACCGAATCAACCTGATCACCGTCACTCTGCCCCCTCTCCGTGAGCGCCGGGAGGATATTCCGCTGCTTGTGGACCATATTGTGAGACAGCACTGCGCGCAAAACGAACGCCTGTTGCCTGAAATCACTTCTCAGGCGATGGAATTTCTGTCGTCTCTGCCATATCCCGGCAATATCCGAGAACTGAAAAACTTCGTCGAGCGCACTCTGCTCGTCAACAGCGGCGACCGGCTCGGCGAAAGAGAGTTCCGCGGACAATATGACGGGCCGCTTCCTCAGGCTGAAAATTCCCGCCGGTCAAATCTTGAACTCCGCGAACGCGAGGCCGTAGAACAGGCCATAGCACACTCCGGCGGCAATCTCACCCGTGCGGCGGCTCTTCTCGGAATCACCCGTCAGTCACTCTACCGCCGCATGGAGAAATACGGAATAACACAATAAGCATACAAGGCCGATGAGAATAAGCTGGATTCTGATCATAATCATTCTGTTGCTCGGCGCATCAATCGTCAGTTCGCTGCTCCTGTCGGCCACGGACGGAAACAGCGCCATGTATGTCACTCAGTCGGCAAGCGTACTGGCATTTATCCTGCTGATCGTGTTTTACCGCAATGTGATGAAACCGATCAGAAGCATCAGCAACGGCATAGACCTCCTGCGCGAACAGGATTTCAGCAGCCGCCTCTCCCATGTCAACCAGCACGAAGCCGACAGGATTGTCGACATGTTCAACGGCATGATGGTGGCACTCAAAGAAGAGCGCCTGAGGTTGCGCGAACAGAACCACTTTCTCGATCTGCTCGTTGACGTCTCCCCTATGGGAATCCTGATACTGACCGACAACGACGAGATCAAGACAGCCAACAAAGCGGCGGCATCGTTTCTCGAAGTCTCTGACAGCGTACAACTACAAGGCCGGACTCTTGGCAGTCTTGACTCAAGGCTCGCCGCAATCCTCGCCGGACTTCAGCAGGGAGAGACCGTCACCGAGCGGCTCAACGACTCGATGATCTATCGCTGCTCACGGCTCTCATTCATGGACCAGGGCTTCCCGCACCCGTTTGTGCTGATTGAGAAACTGACCGAAGAGGTGATGAAAGCCGAGAAAAAGAGCTATGAGAAAGTAATCCGGGTCATTGCCCATGAGGTCAACAATTCAATGGCCGGAGTCAACTCCATGCTCTCGACCGCGCGGCTTATGCTTGGCGAGAGCGGAGAGGATTACGCCGACCTCAACGAAGTTGTCAGCGTCTGCGAAGCTCGCTGCAAATCAATGAGCAAATTCATAACCTCCTTTGCCGATGTGGTGAAAATTCCTGAAGCCAGCCTGAAAAAAGCAGATCTCAACTCTCTGCTTGAAAGCTGGCGGGTCATGCTTGAAAGCCTCTGTGTGCAGAGAAACATCACCCTCTGCTATCGCTTGTCCGGCGAGCCGTTGGAGGTTATGGTGGACCCTGTGCTGATGGAACAGGTACTGATCAACATTGTAAAGAACTCAGCCGAAAGTATCGGTTCCGACGGACAGATAACGGTAAGCACCACCGGATCTCCGGCCACACTGGCCGTGACAGACAACGGCCCCGGCATTGACCCGGAAGCTGCAAAAATGCTCTTCAGCCCCTTCTTTTCCACAAAAGTCAACGGCCACGGCATCGGCCTGCTGTTCATCAGCGAAGTCCTCCACAAACACGGATGCCGATTCTCCCTCGCCACAGGCGCAGACTCCCTGACACGCTTTACAATCCACTTCAAAACCGCCGGAATCCATCGGCAACAATGATAATTAAAAACGCACAAATAAAAATATACATGGACAATCAGACTACTATCGGACGGTTATTTGGCGAAGACATGATTACCTTTGCTATTCCCAGTTATCAGAGAGCTTATTCCTGGAGAGTTGGAAAAGAAGGCCGTATCGGTCAAGTAGATATGTATCTGAATGATATAATTGACCAACCTGAAAATTCAGCCTATTTTCTTGGTCATTACCTTTTTGAAAAAACTCTCGGCAACAGATATGAGGTAATTGACGGCCAGCAAAGACTGACAACTACTGTTATCTTTATGAGTTGTCTCGTAAAAGAATTACGCAAACGTGGTATTGCATCCTTTGAATACAATGATGTCACTATTGCAACAGAGCAAATATACGAACGCTATCTCCAACCACGCTATTGCAACCAAAAATTTGAGACAGTTCCTGAAGATACGTCTTTTTTCAATAGACTCATCATTGAATGCGACAATAACGATACAGAAGACACCGGAAGACGATCAGAACAACGTATCCGCGAAGCTGCTATTTTCTTCAGTGAAAAAATGAAAATGCAGAAAGATACTAAAATTCTGTTCAAATGGTTTAATGTAATCAATAATGCAATTATAACAACATTCGTGCTGAGTGGTGAAAGCGCCAAACTAACTGCAACGCAAATATTTGCATTTCAGAATGACAGAGGTTTAGGGCTTACAACATTGGAAAAGCTGAAAGCATATCTCATGCACCAGATATATCGAAGTAATTCCGCTAATGCTATCAGCAATATACATTCATTAGAATCCAAATTTGCTTCAATCTACAACTACATCGAGAAACTTGAAACTAAAGAAGATACTATTTTAGGCTATCATTGCTCCGCATTCCTTTCGAGCTACGAATCTCCACTGGATGCCATAAAGAAAAACTTACAATCCGCACCTGATAAAATTAAATGGATCAGTGACTTCGCGAGCAAGTTGTGTCGATCGTATTCACTTATGTGTGAAATCGAAAATACTTGGCATATGTTTAATAGTCCCATCGCAGATGTATGCATTCTTGATAAAGCCAACTCTATGCCATTAGTGCTCAAACTCTGTCATTTCAATAGTGTCGGCATAGAAGTGAGAAATATACCTGCGATTGACAATGCTCTGCTGTTAGTTGAAAAGATATTATTCAAAATGACTTATACATTGGGAGGATATCGCACTAATAATCTGATTGCCATAGCTAAAAATTATGACCCCGACAATTATGACAACCTTATCTTAGAACTAACAGACAAAGTTAAAACCGGATTCAAATGGTATTGGAATTTTGATGGCGACTGCCTGCGCTATTTCACTGAAAACAAATTCCATTATCGTAGAGAATTACGATATGTGCTTTATAAATATGAAAATTACTTACGCGCCAAAGCACGTCAACCGTTCTTATCTCCAGATGAATGTTCAAATGTATTTCGTGAAGTTCCTATCTCGAACACTTTAGACCATATTACTCCGCAAACGCCTGATTTCACCGAATACACCGAAGAATTCTGCAACGAATATCTTAATAATATTGGCAATCTATCACTTCTTACTTGGGGGAACAACTCTGCCAAGAGGAATCATAATCCTGCAAATGAAGAAATTATGGAAATATACAACAGCGTTTTCTATTCTCATAAAGAAATTTATGAAACTCTAAAAAAAGACATGCAATGGCGCGAAATCCAGATTAACGAACGTCGGGATAGGATTGTTGCATTTATTAAAGAAACCTGGCTGTAATTATTTGCACCGGTAATTAAAATTTGGCCTTTGAGGAGGCTTGCTGTCAAAATTTTTCTTATTTTTGTGGATGAATTCGGGCCGAAAGAATTTCGGTTCCGTTGCGCTCACGTCATAATCAATTCATCCCGGACATGATCAGAACACTTGACAATTACAATCTCTCGACGCACAACACTTTCGCCATGAACGTGAAATGCGGAGAATTCATGGAATATACCAAAGCCGATGACATCCCGTTCATCCTTTCGTCGATCCGGAAAGATGTGGAAAAATTCCACATCGGTGCAGGCAGCAATCTGCTGTTTACTTGCGATTTCCCAGGTATAATTCTCCACAGTGCCATCAAAGGGATTGAAATAATTTCTGAAAATGCCGAAGAAGTTATTGTCAGAGCGGGAGCGGGCGAGACTATGGACGATCTGATTGCCTGGGCCTGCCAACGTGAACTCTGGGGGCTTGAAAACCTCTCAGGAATTCCGGGAGAAGTCGGCGCATCGGCTGTCCAGAATGTCGGCGCCTATGGGACTGAAGCCGGTGACTTGATTACGGCGGTCCATGCTTACGATGAAGTAGAAGAAGAATTTGTCACCTTCTCAAACGAGGAGTGCCAATATGCCTACCGCGACTCCCTCTTCAAGCAGCCGGATTTCAAGAAACGCTACATCATCCATGCCGTAGACTATCGCCTCTCACCTATCTCAGGACCCGACCTCTCCTACCCGGCTCTCAAAAAATATTTCGAAAACAAAGACAGCGGCAGCATCACTCCACTGGAAATCAGGAATGCCGTAATAGAAATCCGTGACTCCAAACTTCCGGATCCGGCAAAGGTGCCAAGCGCCGGGAGTTTCTTCAAGAATCCGGTGATCGGAGAAGAGCATTTCGCAGAAATCTGCGCCAAGGAATCGCCTGACATGCCGCCACACTATAAAGTCAATGACGGTTACAAGATTCCGGCTGCCTGGCTCATCGACCGCTGCGGTTGGAAAGGCTACCGCGACGGCAATGTCGGAGTCTGGCACCTCCAGCCACTGGTGATAGTCAATCCCGACAGGAAAGCACTTCCGGAAGAAGTGCTGAACCTCGAATCGCGTATCATCGCCTCCGTAAATGAGCGTTTTGCCATAAAGTTGACCCCGGAGGTTGAACATATTTAGGCGATCGGACATTCTAATTTTATCTTCACTTTTCAACTGTTTCAAAAACCTGCATAACAATTATGAGCACCTATATCATAGAGGGAGGCCACAGACTGAGCGGCTCAATCAAGCCCCAGGGAGCCAAAAACGAAGCCCTGGAAGTCATCAGCGCCACACTGCTCACCTCAGAGCCTGTAACCATCCACAATGTGCCCAACATCCTTGATGTCATCAACCTCATCAATCTTCTGAAAGCCATGAGGGTCAAGGTCGAGCGCCTGAATGAAGACACTTATCGTTTTCAGGCCGACGATCTGGACGAAGACTACATCTCAAGCGCCGATTTCGTGGCCCGTTGCGCATCGTTGCGCGGCTCTGTACTGGTTGTAGGTCCTCTGCTTGCCCGTCTTGGCCAAGCATATTTTGCGAAACCGGGGGGCGACAAAATCGGACGCCGGAGAGTGGATACCCACATCACCGGACTGTCGAAACTCGGTGCGATGATCGCTTACAACGAAGAGCGGCAGGCCTACTATTTAGTGACCGTCGGAGGTCTGAAAGGCTGCTACATGCTCCTGGACGAAGCTTCGGTGACCGGTACGGCCAACATCGTGATGGCCGCAGCGCTTGCCGAAGGGACCACGACTATCTACAACGCAGCCTGCGAACCCTACGTGCAGCAACTATGCAAGATGCTGGTCAAAATGGGAGTCCATATCGAAGGAATCGGGTCAAACCTGCTGCGCATCACCGGCGTGGAGAAGCTCTCAGGAGCAGACCACACCATCCTCCCCGACATGATCGAAGTCGGCAGTTTCATCGGCATGGCAGCCATCACCCGAAGCGAGCTGACCATCAAGGATGTCAGCTATGACAACCTCGGAATCATCCCTGACTCATTCCGCCGCCTCGGAATCAACCTCGAACGCCGCGGAGACGACATCTTCATCCCCTCGCAGGAATGCTATGAGATCGAGACCAACCTCGACGGATCAATCCCGACCATTGCCGACGCCCCGTGGCCGGGCCTTACCCCTGACCTGCTGTCGGTGATGCTTGTCACAGCAACACAATGCCGCGGCAGTGTGCTGATCCATCAGAAAATGTTTGAAAGCCGCCTCTTCTTTGTCGACCGTCTGATTGACATGGGCGCTCAGATAATGCTCTGCGACCCTCACAGAGCTGTTGTGATCGGCCTGGACCATAAAGTGCCGCTGCGCGCCAACAAAATGCACTCGCCCGATATCCGTGCCGGCATTGCCATGCTGATCGCAGCCATGAGCGCCCGCGGAGTCTCCCGGATCGACAACATTGACCAGATCGACCGCGGCTATCAGGCCATTGACACCCGCCTGAACTCAATCGGCGCCTGCATCCACCGCCGCGACTAAGCATCAGCACCAGCCACACACTAATTCAGACAGTGTTTCAAACAGCTCCTCCAACCTCATTCAGCACAATGGAAAAACCGATATTCACCACATCCGAGGCTTCGGAACTAAAGGCCCTCGCAAGAATCCTTCTGCACGAAGCTTCTGAAGTAGCTTCTCCGGGAGACTTCTCCACTGTCAAAAAGGCAGTGGCAAGAGCCTACACGGGAGACAAGTCACCGGTCGACCGCCACGGGATCAACCGTGTGCTCCACTCGATGCGCACCTCAATCGCGCTCTGCCAGATGGTATCGCCTGACAGAAACATGATAATCGCCACCATGACCTACGGACTGTGCATGGAAGAAGCGTTCTCTCTGGAACAGATCCGCAAACTCTGGGGTGAAGACGTAGAACGCTTGGTCGGAGGACTGATCAAGGTCTCGACTCTCTACGGCAAACAGGGCGTGGTGAAGACCGACAATTTCCGACGTCTGCTGATGACTTTCGCCGAGGACATCCGTGTAATCATAATCATGATCGTGGAGCGGCTGATCCTGATGCGGACAATCAACCATCATCCTGACGAAAAATTCGTCGCCGACACAGCTTTCGAAGCAAACTACCTCTATGCTCCTCTCGCCCACCGTCTTGGACTCTACAAGATCAAAAGCGACCTGGAGGACATGTCGCTCAAATACACGGCGCGTGAGACATACAGCAAGATCGCTGCCGAGCTGAACGAGACCAAAGTTGCCCGCGACGCCTATATAGCCGACTTCATCGCTCCGCTGAAAGCCAAGCTCGACACAACAGGGCTGAAATATGAGATCAAGGGGCGCACAAAGTCGATCTATTCAATCTGGAACAAACTGCGCAAACAGCAGGTGGAACTCTCCGGAATCTACGATCTTTTCGCAATCAGAATCATCCTTGACGTTCCCCTCGAAAGGGAAAAGGCCGACTGCTGGAATGTCTACTCCATTGTCACGGACATGTACACTCCGAATCCGGCCCGAATGAAAGACTGGCTCTCGATTCCGAAAAGCAACGGATATGAATCGCTCCACACCACCGTCAAGGGGCCCGACAACAAATGGGTCGAAGTTCAGATCCGCACCCGGCGCATGGACCTCGTGGCCGAAAAAGGCCTGGCAGCCCACTGGAAATACAAAGGTATCAAGAGCGAGGGAGATCTCGACTCATGGATGAACAACGTCCGTGACATCCTTGAGACTGCCGACGGCCCGATGGAACTGATGAAAAACTTCAAGATGGACCTCTATGACAAAGAGGTTTTCGTCTTCACTCCGAGAGGCGACCTCTACCGCCTGCCGCTCGGCGCCACAGTCCTTGACTTCGCATTCAACATCCACTCAAAGCTGGGTTGTACGTGTGTCGGCGGCAAAGTCAACGGACGCAACCGCAAGCTGAACTATAAACTGCATTCCGGGGATACGGTGGAAATCACGACAGCCCCCGGACAGATGCCCAAACAGGACTGGCTGAGTTTTGTTGTCACCTCCAAGGCACGCAATAAGATCAAACAGACTCTCAACGAGCGGGCCAACCGCTCGGCCGAACTCGGCAAAGAACTTCTGCAACGCCGATGCAAAAACCGCAAGATCGAACTTGAGGAAGGCTATCTGATGCGCACCATCAAAAAAATGGGCTACCGCACAGTGACCGACTTCTACAAGGCCATTTCCGATGAAATCATTGATGTCAATGACGTCATCACCCAATACGAACTGATCGAGAACGCCGACCGAAAAGCGGAAAGCGAGCGCCGGAGTGCCGAGGAGTTCGAACTGCTTGACAACGGAGACCACCGCCAGGAATCGGCCTCGGACGACATTCTGATCATCGGAGACAACATCAAGGGAATAAATTATAAACTCTCCCGCTGCTGCAATCCGATTTTCGGCGACGACGTATTCGGCTTTGTCTCGGCGGAAGGTGTGATAAAAATCCATCGCAACGACTGTCCGAACGCCCAGCACATACGCTACAAGTATCCCTACCGTGTGATCCGGACCCGCTGGTCCGGTAAAGTCGGCACTCATTTCGCAGCGACACTGAAGATCGTCGGCAACGATGACATCACTATCGTCACCAACATCACCTCGATCATCAACAAGGAAAAAGATGTCACACTACGCAACATCTCAATCGACTCTTCTGACGGCATCTTCTCCGGTTTCCTCGTAATCGGCATCAGCGACACCGATTCGCTCAACAACATCATCAAAAAAATCAAAACCATCAAAGGCATAAAAGATGTACAACGCAGCAACTGACTTACGCCTGATCAGGCGCACCATAAAACTCTCGGCGCTCAGCCTTCTGCTCGCCGCAGCCACTTCATGCTCCGGATCCGGAGACACCGAAAAAGCCACAGCGCTCCTTGATGAAGCACAGACAGCCTATGAGGCCCGCGACTATTCGAAAGCGATCGAACTGATCGACACACTGAAAAGCCGCTACCCGCGAGAAATAGATGTCCGCCGCGAAGCTCTCCACCTGGCCACACGGGCAACCGAAGGCCTGCACTTGCTCAGACTTCAGGAGGCCGACTCGCTGACTGCCGTCTTAGGCGCATTGGGCGACTCCCTCCAGCGCCAGATGAAATTCGTCAAAAATCCGATTGAAGGCTACTATGTGGCAGCGAGCGCAAATCCGGCGAACTTCATCGGAACCAACGGATTGCAGGGCCGGGTAAGCCCTGACGGCAATTTCTATCTCATATCATCGCTGAAAGCCAAAAGCGTAAAGAGCACATCTGTCACAGTCAGCACCGGTGGCCGCGAAGCGACAACTTCAGTCGTTAACCACGACGGCGAACGCAACGACCGCTCGATGGGAGCTGAAGTGATCACCTTCATGGGTGTCGAATGTGACTCTGTCGGAAAATTCATCAGTGAAAACGTCGGTCGTGACATCCGCCTGACCTTCAACGGCGCGACATCCTACTCGATGGCTCTTCCGGCCGCACAGGCCCGTGAGATAGCTCTCGCCTATGACTACGCCGCAACCATCCGCCGCTTCAAAGTCGCATCTCTGGAAAAAGAGCGTCTTACAAGAGCTGTTGATATCGCCCGCAGCCAGGCTTCAAGGACATTCGTTGAAAAAGACAGCGTAAAATAAAGCTCCACACGGCACCTTATTGAAAATCAGCCGTAATATCTCCTGAAATCTTAATCAGACACACACCATACGAAAATGATTTTCACAAAGAAAAAAAAGGCCTCTGCCGCCGACAGCATCAAAAATCCATCGCGCATCCAACGCCTTAAGGACAAAGCCCTCAATCTGTGGAACTATTGTTCGAAAGGCGTGTGGGAGGATAAGCGCGACACTTTGGGAATAAGGATCGTCAAGACTCTCAATCTGACAGTCAGGACTTTCATGAGTGCTGACCTTCAGTCAAAGGCCTGCGCGATGACCTATCGCACCCTGCTCGCAATCGTTCCCGCCCTCGCACTGCTTTTTGCCATAGGCCGGGGATTCGGATTTCAGAACCTTCTGCAAAACCAGGTCTATCAGTATCTCCCCTCTCAGCGCAAGGCTCTTGAAATGGCCTTTTCGTTCGTCGATTCCTGCCTGGCACAGGCATCGGAAGGAATTTTCGTCGGTGTCGGCATTGTGTTCCTTCTTTGGACATTGATTTCACTGCTTGACAATGTGGAGGAATCGTTCAACAACATCTGGGGCATCAGAGCCGACCGCCCGCTTGCCCGCAAAGTGACAGACTATCTCGCCATCTTCATCATACTACCCGTTTTGATGATCTGCTCAAGCGGTCTGCAGATTTTCATGTCGAACACCATTCAGAAGCTGCTGCCATTCGCTGATATAACACCATTCATCGGAGATCTTCTCGATTTAGCATCAATAGCTCTGTCATGGCTGTTTTTTGCAGGGGCCTACATGCTCATACCGAATACAAAAGTCAAATTCCAGAATGCCTTTATTGCGGGAGCTCTTGCGGGAACAGCCTTCCAGGTCCTGCAATGGCTTTTCGTTACAGGTCAGGTCTATGTAGCCAAATACAACGCGATCTACGGCAGCTTCTCCTTCCTCCCTCTTATGCTGATATGGATGCAGCTGTCTTGGCTGATCACCCTTGCCGGAGCGCTCGTCTGCTGCTCCTCACAGAACATCAACATGTTTTCTTACGAAAAACAGACCACTGAAATTTCAGCAAACTATCGCCGCAAGGTGTGCATCGCCGTACTTTCCGTAATACTCAAACGCTTCTGCCGCCAGGAGAAACCCTACAACATCTCACAGCTGTCAGCTGAATTCATGATCCCGCCAAGACTGACCGGACTGATTGTCGCCGAGCTTTCAGACTGCAATCTTATTGTCAGGCTGGCCGTTGCCGACGGTAGTCCGGACGAAAGCGATCCGCCATTGGTGCCTGCCACCAGCCCTGATCACTATACTTTAGGCCATATCCTCAAAGTCCTCGATCAGCACGGCGAGTCGGATTTCATCCCGGAATTCGGCAACAATTTCAAACTTCTGTCAGGCATTCTCGACCGACTCTCAGCCCAGATCGAGACAGAAGCCGCAGACACGCGTCTTGCCGACATCCAGCTGACAAAAAACTGATAAAAATCCTATCTCCGACAAATTATAAATCATTAACCCCAAAATTTAACACCAATCATGAAAGAAGTTATTGCAACAACAGCAGCTCCCGGAGCTATCGGTCCTTACAGCCAGGCAATCAAGGCAGGCAATCTGCTCTTCTGCTCAGGTCAGATCCCCGTTGACCCCGCAACCGGCACTGTTCCCGAAGGAATTAAAGCCCAGACAGCCCAGTCGCTCGCAAACGTGAAAGCAATCCTCGCCGCAGCAGGTGCAAGCATTGACAATGTCGTGAAAACAACTGTTTTCCTTGCCGACATGAAACTCTTCGGCGAAATGAACGAAGTATATGCTGAAAACTTCAGCGAGCCTTTCCCCGCACGCTCGGCAGTTGCTGTCCGCGAGCTCCCCAAGCAGGTGCTCGTAGAGATCGAAGTGATCGCCGCTCTCTGATTCCAGACTGAAAAGCCGATATTCTGAAACTATCTGCCGATTCAGAGTGTCTCAGAATAAAAAACAATACGGACAAATCCTGAAGTCCTCACTCAACGTGAGACCGGATTTGTCCGTATTACTTTATTATTACAGCTCCTTTTCAGGAGGAATTGTCAGAACTTATTCAACGCCTGACAGATCAACTGCATAGATGCCTCGCTTGCCGGTGGGATAAACGCCACGGAGAATCATGACCTTCTCCTCGCCTCCACCCTTCATGATGGCCTTATACATCTTCTCAGCATCGTCGGGAGTGCTTATGCGCGAGTTGTTGATTGAAGTGATGATGAATCCTTCCTTAACTCCGGCATCCTGGAAACGGCCTTTTGAAAGTCCTGCTACCTGAACACCGTTGCTGAGACCGAGCTGACGGAGAGTCGACTCGTCAACTTTCTTGAATGCACAGCCCAGATCGGTGATGTCGCCGGCTTTGGTCACCTGAGTGTTGCCCTGCATATTGCGCAGCTGCACATTGACGGAATTTGTCTTGTTGTCTCGGACATAGGTCACCTTCACCTTGTCGCCGGGACGATATTTAGCAACCTGTTCCTGAAGCTGTGCTACGTTGTCGGTCGGGATGTCATTGATACTGATGATGACATCGTTTTTCTGCAAACCGGCTTCTTTTGCCGAACTGCGGTCGCTGATGTCACCGACATATACACCCTTGGTTACGGCAGTGATTCCATGCTCTTTGGCGATTTCATTTGTCAGCTCTGAAATCGAGATTCCGAGGACAGCGCGCTGGACGGTTCCGAATTGTTTCAGGTCACTGACCACTTTCTTGACAATCGAAGTCGGAATTGCGAAAGAATAGCCGGCATAGCTTCCGGTCTGACTGTAAATCGCGGTATTAATACCGATCAGTTCACCGGCAAGATTGACAAGCGCACCGCCGGAATTGCCTGAGTTGACAGCTGCGTCAGTCTGGATGTATGACTCAATTGTCATGCGTCCGTGGCCGCCGTTGCCGATGCTACGACCTTTGGCCGACACAATGCCGGTGGTCACAGTCGATGTGAATCCGAAAGGATTGCCCACAGCAAGAACCCACTCTCCGACCTTGAGCGCTTCGCTGTCGCCCATCGGGATGACCGGAAGATCTTTGATGTCGATCTTGATAAGCGCAAGGTCTGTGGTCGGATCAGCACCGACAACAGTCGCGTCAAATGTACGGTTGTCATTCAGCGTGACCTCAAGGCGTTCGGCATCCTCGATGACGTGGTTGTTGGTAACGATGTAACCGTCGTTGCTGATGATCACACCTGAGCCAAGACCTAAAGGCTGCTGCTTGGGCTGTTCCTGCTGAGGCTGGCTTCTGCGGCTTCCGCCCGGAGATCCGAAGAAGTATTCGAAGAACGGATCATCGAAGAATCCGCCCCCCTGTTGCTGGCGTGAATAGCCACGCGGAGTCGCATAGCTCTTTATCGAAACGACACCGTTGATAGTGCTTTCGGCAGCCTTTGTAAAGTCGGACGTATTGGCCGGAAGCTGCGACACTCTTGTGACCTGCCCCTGAGCCACGGACGATCCTGCAAAAAGCTCATTGAAACTCTGCGCTTCCTCCGCAGGGAAAAGCACTTGCTTCATTGCATAGGCTGTAATAGCCGAACTGACTACTGCCGTTGCGGCAGCGAGCATAATGATTTTGCTGCTTGATTTCATTTGCTTTACTATAATTTTGTGCTTACTATGTTATATCGGATGAATTCTGATGATTTTTTTTGCTTTTGACTATTAGACGGCAAAAAGTGTGCGTTGTTACATCCAAATACCTCGGATAGTGACAGGTTTAAAATAATTTAAGTAGATAATTTACGTTTTTAAGATATATTTACCACTTTTCCCAGCATTTGTAACTGCCATTTAATGATTGTCTGTCATGAAAAATGACTAAATTTGCGTCATGATGTCACGTTTAAGCATTTCAGTTCTCATCTCTGCCTCGATCGGCTGCTCGATGCTTCTTGCCTCGTGCGGCACATCACGCTCGTCCAATGCCTCGGTCTACAAGACCACTCCGGCAGGAAACGTCACAAAACCAGACAGAAAGACCTTTGAAATCCCTTCGTCACTGGCACCACAGTCACATGCCCTGCTGACCGAAGCCAAGCGATGGATCGGCACACCTTACAGATATGGTGGCGAGGACCGCAACGGTGTCGACTGTTCGGGACTGGTCCTGAATGTCTACCGCAGCGCCCTCCAGCTGAAACTGCCACGCAACTCAGCCCAACAAGCCAGTTTCTGTCGTCCTATATCGAAAACATCACTGATGCCTGGTGACCTCATCTTCTTTGACACCTCAGGAGGTGGAGGGAAAAAGATTTCTCATGTCGGAATCTATGTCGGCGACGGGATGATGGTCCATTCATCATCCTCAAAAGGCGTAATCGTCAGCGACATCAACGCAGATTATTTCAGGCGGACATTCGCCGGAGCGGGATATGTCGAGAAATACCGCAACATGATCGCCTCCAACTCACCCTCCCAGTCTCCTGCCCAAAAGCCACAACAGACCTCCGCACCGGAATCACAATCCACGCCGACAGCCTCTCCGGCCAAAGATGAACCGTTCACCCTCTCTCCTGTCAGCAACCTCCCCTCACGCAAAACGGCACCGGCCAAGACCGGTCAGCCGAAGAGTGCAACTTCTCAGCAGCAGCCCCGCAGCTCCGCCACTCAGGCCATAACGCCTGTCACAAGCGGAACGGTCACCGATGAGCCGACTCCGGAAGAAGCCCGAAAAAAAGTGCTCAACTCAATCATCGAACAGAAACTTGACTCAATTTTCAACCGATAAAACCAGTCTACGCCAACTCCATATCCAGCCATGAATCGCACCATACCGCCGCAAGTCCATAGTTTCGGACAACTTCACCTCACTCCTCCACGCGAAATCCGTCTGCACAACGGGCTACATATATATATAGAAACCGGAAGTGAGGTTGATGTCAACCGGCTGACCATAGCCTTGCCCGGCGGCATCGCAGAAGAACCAGTCGCAGGACTGGCTTCATGTACGGCATCAATGCTTGCTGAAGGGACAAACCATTTCAGCGGTGCTGACATCGCCGCCCGTCTGGAATATGCAGGCGCATGGACCGGTACTTCGGTTTCTACCCACTATACATCCATCACCCTCTCCAGCCTCAACGACAAGTTCGAAGAACTGCTGCCGTTGCTCATCGACATTGTATTTCATCCGACTTTCCCGGCTGAAGCAGCCAACGGTATTCTGCGCAGAAGTGCGGCGAAAGTTGATATTGACCGCCGAAAAGTCACATTTTTAGCCGATGAAGCAATCAGGCCACTCGCCTACGGCGCAAGCTCGCCTCTGTCACGCACAGAATCCGCAGAACAGATCCTTGCCATCTCGACCGACCGTCTACGGGATTTTCACTATTCCCGCCTCGCCACAAATGATATTCACGTCTTCCTGGCCGGCAACATCACACCCAAGATCGAATCGCTCGTAATTGACACCTTCTCACGCATAGCCTCAGGGACTGACTACGCCCTGTCGTCGCTTGATTTTGCCGCCGTTGCAGAAAGTCCCCGCGAAGTCTTTGTTGAAATGCCAGGCTCGCAGCAGAGTGCGGTAAAAATGATGATTCCGGCACCGGGACGGCTTGACGACAGTTTTGTTCCGCTGCGAAGTGCTGTCACAGCCTTAGGAGGCTACTTCGGGAGCCGACTGATGCTGAATATCCGCGAAGCCCGCGGACTGACCTACGGAATATCTGCCGCCCTCCTGGGCTATCCGGAGAGAAGTTTCATCAGCATATCCACCCAGACCGCCTGTGACTCCGTCAAGGAAGTCCGTCGACTCATTCTCGAAGAAATCGAACGGTTGAAAGACCCCTCGACCTATTCCGAAGATGAACTCATGCGCCTGTCCCGCTTTCTCCTGTCTGGTTTAGCTGCGATATTGGACACACCGTTCAGCCGGATGGACTTTTTCAAGACCAGACTCTATGCCTCGACACCCGAAGATTATTTTGAAATCCAAGAAAAATTCATCCGCAGGCTCGATCCGGCCAACACATCGCCTCAAGAAGCCGCCGGAGTGCTCGCGTCCATTGCAGAAGACAACTTCCATATTAACAAGCGAATAACAGCAATTGCCGGCCAATAGCCAAGCAGCCGGAAAAATAAAATTGCAAAAAGACGAAAGAAAATTGCTCAAAAATTTGCACAATTAAATAAAACTCCTTAACTTTGCACCCGTAATCAAGAGAGCAACACAACAGACATTAAGCGAAATGACCTGAATCTCTTGAAAGCCAAAATATTGGAGAGATGGCAGAGTGGTCGATTGCGGCGGTCTTGAAAACCGTTGAGGGTCACACCTCCGGGGGTTCGAATCCCTCTCTCTCCGCTCAAGCAAGAAAGCCCGCTGAAATTTCAGTGGGCTTTCTTATATCATAAATGTAACCGCCAAAAAACTGATACCACCAATCAATGAAATGAAGAAAATTGCAAAACTGAAGATCTGCAACTGGAGCCTCCTTGCACTTACCGCGGCAATACTTATATCCGGAATACAGCTTGAAGCTACTCATAGCAACGGACTTTTATCGGTGTGGATTCATATCATAATTGGAATACTGTTTATATGCATGACAGCCTGCCATGTGTTACTGCATTTCGGGAACAGCAACTGGTTCACAAAATTCAGAGAACAAAAGAGCCAGGCAACACGAACTTTATGGTGGGTATCGCTTGCTACCCTGACAACCGGCCTTATCGCCATGATCCATTGGATATCGACATTTATCCACGCCCCCATGGGCGGAGTCCACGGCAAACTCGGCTTTCTGATGATAACCCTTTCAATCGGACATATCTGTAAGCGCATCAAATTCTTCAAGCGTAAGAAGCATCCGGCACAAGCACAGCTCATGGACTGCTAACACCTTCTTGCGCCAAAACAGATCCTCCCCAATTGAGACAATATTCACAATTTCAACCTATTGACTACGCACACTTATGTCTGCCATAATCCTGATTTGTTTGATAACAGGCATTGTTTATTTTGTTTATATCAAACTAAAAGAACGCGAACTAATCAAGCAGGTCACACCACTTACTCGTGGCGAGTGGTCGGAACGTAGAGCAATATTGGATTTATTGAAAGAAGGCATCAACCCCAAAGCCATATTTCATGACTTATATATCCAAAAACCAAATGGGGAATACACACAAGTCGACATTGCCGTCGCAACCAAAGCGGGCATTATCGTGTTTGAAATCAAGGATTATAGCGGTTGGATTTTCGGCAACGAACATCAGAAATACTGGACACAATTGCTGGCGTATGGCCGAGAAAAACACCGTTTCTACAATCCAGTCATGCAAAATTCCGGTCACATTAATGCCATCAGGCAATGTTTGCCTCAAAATCCCGGAATCCCGATTTATTCTGTTATAGTATTCTTCGGTAATAGCGAGTTTAAAAATGTCTCTTGCAATGCGAACAATACTTTTATAATATATCCGCATTCCATCCGGCAGGTAGTATCCGAAATTTTGATGCAGCCCAATGCCAATTACGGCAACAAATACGAGATCATGAACTTATTCACAAAAGCCGTGCAAAACGGCAATGACCCAATGATTGTTTCATCTCAAATTAACTCTGCCGCATACTATGGATGCAACACGCCCCAGTCTTCTTATAAAACATCATTCAGGCCACTGTTCCGTTTTGTCGGATTCTCGCGCAGAAGAAGATTCTGGTGAAATATTACCTCCAAAGTCGACCGATTGAGCCGATTTTCGACATAAAGAAGTGTCCTTGTCTTTGAAAATGTCAAGATATCTCAACAGCATCAAAACAAGGACAAACTCCTTCAATCGCCATTTTGATCACAAATTTTTGAGAAATTCAATTTCGAAAATCGCGAGTGTGGCGCCTTTTCCGCTCTGCAATTTCTCGTCGTTGCGGGAATCAGGCACTTTTATGTCAGTAAACGCATCGCTTGTCGTACTTTTGCCGAGCATTTTTATGGTGTAGTCCGTGGACGGCGCGACATTCCTGAGCGGAAGATGCACATAAGAAAGACTTTTAGGTGTCCATCCCTCCCAGACTTTCACTCCGTCTGCATAGACAGCAATCGGATAACTTGTGCCTCGGAACCCCTTAAGTTTCAGACACACGTCATCAATTGCCGTTTTCTCTATAAGTGTATATGTAACCCAAGCAGAATCCAGACGCGCGGGACTTTCCCAACACGACGCCTCATTGGCATCGTAGCTGAGGCGGACATCCTTACGCCCCGGCGCTTTGGCACTCTTAATGGCAATCCCCCTCCTCCAGGGCTTGAAAGACGGGCTTCCCGGAGTCTCACCTCGGTCCAGCACACCTTTCAGCCCGTCAGACGGCATATAAGTCGAAAGTCCTTTCTCAGATCTGACCGGAGATGTCTTAAGCGCAATTTTCTGCGATCCGAGACCATCGGCCGATGCTGTCAGGGTGATCTTACCCGCTTTTGGAAGCGAACGCAACATCACGCGATTGATTCCGCACTCTACCCTAAGAGTATCGCTCAAAGCACAGTTTTCCTTGCCAAGCGCCACTCCCCCACGCCACTCTGCGGGTCCATTCAGCCTGAAAGTGACAAGATTGTCGGCAAGCGGACATCTGCGTCCTTCTTTATCAACAACTTCAACCTCTATCAATGCGACATCGGCCCCGTCGGCTTTCCATCCGGTCGGATTCAGAATCGGCGTAAGCTTCAGGTGCGACGGCTCACCTGCGGCAGCCATGCTGTAACGCGATTCCTCCACCCCGTTTTTATCATAGCCTATTGCAGTAAGTGATCCGGACATATACGGCACATTTCGGAATGTTGAAAGAAAACGATAGTCATGGCTGTCCGGCTCGATGGCCTTGCCGTCTTGCAGAAGTCTGACATCAGGCGAGGTAGAAACCACATAGATCACAGGCACAGTATCTCCAGGATTGTAGTTCCAGTGGCCGCAGATATATGTGCGCGGCTTAAGATCATCGACCCAGCAGTCCCACATGACCTGATGTGCGAAAAAGGCATCTTTCGGAATACGCATCGGATCAACGACTCCACTGACTCGGAAATCACGGCTGCGGCCGTGGGTCTGAGTGTCGCTGAAAATGATCTTTGCACCGCCTGAGTTAACCCTTGTGCCTGAACCCGGACGCTCCTGCCAGTATTCATACCAGCGTCTGACGAGTTCTACGGCAAATTCATCGCCATTGTGGTTCCAGCTCGGACCGGGCGCACCGCGGTAGAGCACCCCGTCACCCTCCTGATGGAAAGGATAGGACCATGAATTCCAGAATTTGCGATAGCCCTCATCGCGGCAATACTCCATCATCCACATAGGTTTCGCAGCGCTCTTGTTTATATAAAGCATTTCTCCGCCATATTCAGCCTCAGGACGGTCGAGCATGTTACGGCTGCCGATAGCACGTCCGCCATGCGGATCATAGAGATCGCGGACAGTTTTCATTTCCTCCATGTGTTCCTTGCTGATGCCGTTGTTTCCGCACTCGTAAAACAATATGCTCGGAGAATTGCGCATATAGATAATGGCATCGCGCATCAGTTCGACACGCTGGCTCCACTGGCGCCCCTGAGCATCTTTCTCGGCATCGCCTGCGGGCATGGCCTGTATCAGCCCCACACGGTCACAACTTTCAGAATCCTGCTTCCAAGGGCAAATGTGCATCCAGCGCACAATATTGCCACCGCTTTTCACGAAAAGATCATTCGAGTAGTCACTGAGCCACGGTGGTACGCACATTCCGACTCCGGGCCATTCATTTGTCGAACGCTGGGCATAACCATGCATCATTATCACACGGTCATTAAGATATATCATGCCGTCTTTGAATCCGGTTTTCCGGAATCCAGTTGTGGTAACGACCTCATCATTCCCTACGGTAGTCCTCACCTTATAGAGATAACCGTAGCCCCACGACCAGAAATGCAGATCCCCTACCCGCTTCTCAGCTGTCAGGACAGCGGTTTCTCCGGCTCTGATCTCAGCCTCCGGTCCCTCAAAACGAGCAACTACGCTTCCGTCAGGCGCTTCGACCGCCACTTTCAACCGCTCGCGGACGGTCTTCCCGGATTCATTCCTGACCTGACTTTCAACAGCGATCGTAGCCGTGCGCGCCGGGATGTCAAAATCCTTTCCATAGACATAAGTTCCGATGGTTCCGAGATTTGAATACAATGGAAGAGTCTGATATAAGCCATCACTGACATGAAGCCACACGTTTTTATGAAGGCCTCCATAGTTGGCGTTGAAATTTCGATCGCTCCACTGATAGCTCGAACCGGTAGAGGTTTCCTTAGCCTTCCACGAATTATCACTTATGACTTCTATGACGTTGTCACCGTCCATAAGCTTATCTGTGAGATCGAAGCCGAACGCCATCACACCATTATCACAGTGACCGAGCAAATTACCGTTGAGCAAGACTTCAGCAGTCTGGCGCGCGCCTTCAAACTCGATGAACACCTTTTTGCCGGCCGCAGACCGCGGCAATTCAAAATGCTTCACATAACGAACCTTTCCGGTCGACATCTGCGCGATAGGCACCCTGTAAGCGTCATCTTCATTCCAGGCATGAGGCAAAGTGACACGCTTTGTCCCCATAGACCTCAGCGAGTCGGTCTCCGTATAGTCGATAACCCAATCAGAGTTAAAATTATAAGTTTCTCTTGCGCCGCATCCAAACGACAGCACAGCAAGTCCCGCAAACAATGTGATAAATCTGGATAGTCTATATTCCATTCTTAATGTCAAATAAGTTAAACAGTGAAACAGCACAAATTATACAATTGACAGACCTTAGCGGTTGAAGTTTTGCATCTGTCCATTTCGGGAGTCATATATTCCTCACCTTTCCCTAACCTTATAGCTTCAACCTTTCATCATCGCGCAATCAATTCAGCTCGTTTTCCGGCTGAGATTATCGCAAAACTCCATGTATTCTGCATTATGTAACTCTTTAAAATTAATTTATACTTAAATGCAAGACTTATTCCGAGGAAAAATCGAAGAGTGAAGAGGAAGTTTATAGATATAGTGGTTTTTAATATAGTTCGTTGTTTAATAACAATAGTTAAAATCTGAGCGAAAGTTTTGAGGTGGATATAGTTCTGAATTGAAGGAGCATAGCGAGCTATGTGACTGAGATGAAGAGCCATAGGCGCCCAAAACTTTCGCAGGCGATGGTATTGTTTTTTCTTCTGTCAATAGTTTCATTTTCAATAATTTAAGTTACCTGAGCCTTGGTGTCTCTTTTGCTAAATTGTTGAAATTCGTCAGTCGCATAGCTCGC
>NZ_JAIDEN010000058.1 GCF_029054785.1 Duncaniella sp. | reverse complement strand
CTGCCTCTGAAGGCCGGATCGCCGTTGCCCGCGCCGAGCAGCGTCAGACCGTCGCCGAGCGTGATTGTCACCGGAGAGCAGGCGTCAGGCACAAAGCGCCCTTTCGAGTCGACAAGGCTGACGTTGATCACCTGGAGACCATCCTGCGCATAGACACATTCCGCAATGGCTCTCACAGCCTCTCCGGTGGTGTCGATGCGGCGGGTCAGCACACGGCGACCGTCCTTATAGCCGATGGCCTCGACGCGACCGGGCTTGTAGACCGCTTTCCACGAAAGATGTCCGTTGCGCGGCATCTGTTTGCGACCGAGGCTCTTGCCGTTGACGCGGAGTTCGACTTCGTCCATGTTGGAATAGGCCCAGAGGTCGATCTCCTCCCCTTCATGGCCTTTGAGATTCCAGTGGGGGAAGATGTGGAGGGTAGGCTCGTCGGTCCACCATGATTTCAGATACGTGGCCTCATCCTTGGGGAAACCGCAGTAGTCCAGAAGTCCGAATTCCGACCCTACGGCTGGATATTTGAGCGGATTGGGCTCTCCGCGGTAGTCAAAGCCGGTCCAGTAGAACAGGCCGCCGAGCCAGGGGCGCCCGTCATAGAATTTCCATCCGCGCTCGATGCGGTTCAGGCAGCTGTCAGCAGGATCGGGAGTGCGGTTCAGAGAGGGCATACGGCCATTGACGCTGTCAGGAAAGTAGACGCCGCGGGTTCCGCAGCCTGAGGTCTCTTCCGATCCGTAGGCCGAGCGGAGAGGATAGTCAGCGCGATGGCGTTCGACAGGATTCTGCATAATGTAATTGTAGCCTGCTACGTCGGCGGGGATGACGGGCATCGGACCGCCGCTGGTGGCTACCGTCATCGGGCGTGTCGGGTCAAGCCTGTGGGCAATGTCGCGGAGTTCGTCTACAATACGCACACCTTTACGGTCCCATTCCACACCCCACTCCTCGTTGCCGACGCTCCAGAGGATGATCGACGGATGGTTGCGGTCACGGTCGATCATGGTGCGCAGCTGACCGGTATGGTAGCCGTTGATGCCAAGCAGGCGGTTTTCCTCGATGACGAGGATGCCGAGAGAATCGCAGGCCGCGAGCACCTCTGGAGTCATCGGGTTGTGGCTTGCGCGGTAGGCGTTGACACCATATTTTTTCAGTTCTTTCAGACGGTAGACATTCAGAGCGTCGGGAATGCCAGCACCGACACCAGCGTGGTCCTGGTGCATGTTCACGCCTTTGAGTTTGACGGGGCGTCCGTTGAGCAGGAAGCCGCGGTCAGGGTCAAACTCCGCGCGGCGGAATCCGGTGACGATGCGCTCCACGGATTTCGAGCGGCCGTCGTCGAGAGTGAGCTGAAGCGTGTAGAGGGCGGGATTGTCGATGTCCCATTCGGTCAGTGACTCCGGACTCAGTGTCAGCGCCCAGCCGGTCTCGGCCTCAGGAGCGGGCAGGTCGGAAATCTCAATCTGTCCGGAAGCCACACTTCTGCCTTCGCGGTCAAGAAGGTCGGCGGAGAGAGTCCATTTTTCCGAGGCACCGGGGGTGAGGCCGTGGAGTCTGTTGGCCACACGTCCGCTGATCTTGATCTGAGGCTGCGGGCCGGGAGTATAGGCAGTGGCGACGGAGTTCGGGCTGATATGGCGCGGTTCCTGACGGTCAAGCCATGCGTGGCGGTAGATCCCTCCGCCCTCGTAGAACCAGCCTTCCTCGAAGGTGGCGTCCGAACGGACAGCGATGACATTGTCACCGCCGAAGTTGACATAGGGGGTCACGTCGTAGCGCTGTGCGGCATAGCCGCTCGGCTCTCCGCCGAGGTAGAAGCCGTTGAACCACACTTTGCTGTCGCGGAAGATGCCGTCGAAGACCAGTGAAATGCGCTTTGCCGAATCGGCCTCGGCGACAGGGAGCACCTTGCGGTACCAGCCGACCGAAGTTGCGGGATATTTATATCCCACGGTCTTGTAGCCGTGACTGTGGCTTGCTTCCGCGGCAAATGGTAGATCAACGACAAAGTCGAAAGGCAGATCGACCTTCACCCAGGCCGAATCATTGAAATTCATGGCATAGGGACCTGAATTGTGGATAGATGCCGCTTTGGTCAGGTAGTTGAAATATTCGGTTCCGGCACCGAAATCAAGCGCCGGATCAGTGTTGCCGAATGCAAAACGCCAACCGGAGTCAATGTTCACAAGTTCGGCTCCCACGGGGAGCGCCGCGGCCACAGCCAGTGACACAAAAAGCTTTTTCATGAGAGGTCTGTAAGATGGCGATGAATGGAGGAGGGTTCAGAGAAGACGAAGGGAGAGGAGTCCGGAGAAAGCGAGGAGGAGAGGGATATCAGTCATCATATGTGACCGGGAGCACACGAGAGATGCTGTGGTCGAGCGAGATGAGGGTTTCGGTTCCGGTCACGCCGGGAATCATCTGGATCTTGTCGTTGAGCAGCTCCATAAGATGTTCGTTGTCACGGGCAAAGAGCTTGATGAGCATCGAGTAGGGGCCGGTGGTGAAATGGCACTCGACGATTTCGTGGATTTTTTCAAGTTCGGGAACAACTTCACGATACATGGCGCCACGTTCGAGGTTGACGCCGATATATGTGCAGGTGCGGTAACCGAGCACTTTCGGATCCACATTGTAGCCCGATCCGGTTATTACGTTGAGATCTATCATGCGCTGGATGCGCTGATGGATCGCTGCTCGTGAAACGCCACACTCAGTGGCAACATCCTTTGAGGCTATCCTCGCGTTTCTCATTATGATCTCCAGGATCTTTCGGTCTAAATTGTCAATTTTTTCCATTAGCATGTACTCTATAAAGGAGGTGCGGTCCGGCAGTAACATCCAATTGTTTCATAAATTCGTCTAAATAGCTTTGTGCCGGAAAGAACCCAATGCAATACATATTGATTTTTGACAAATATACAGATTTTAAACCAAATTTCAAACAATTTGCCAAAAATCGCTTGTTTTTTGTTTAAATATTACAATAAGGAGCCTTGTCGTCGTGCTGAGGAGATGCGACTGACGGTCTCGCCGACATGAGTCCGGCGAGGTCTATTTCATCGACTGCATTTCGACCAGACGCGTATAGTAGCCGTTGAGAGCGAGCAGATAGTCATGGGTGCCGCGCTCGACGATGCGTCCCTCGTGGAGCACACAGATCTGGTCGGCGTTCTTGATGGTCGACAGGCGGTGGGCAATCACCAGAGTGGTGCGGTCTTTCATCAGGCGCTCCAGGGCCTCCTGCACCGACTTCTCGCTTTCGCTGTCGAGAGCCGAAGTGGCCTCGTCGAGAATCAGCACCGGCGGATTCTTGAGCACGGCGCGGGCTATCGACAGGCGCTGACGCTGTCCGCCTGAGAGGCGACATCCGCGGTCACCGATATTGGTGTCATAGCCCTCCTCGGTAGCCATAATGAATTCGTGGGCGTTGGCAATTTTCGCCGCAGCTATGACCTCGTCCCTGGTGGCGTTCTTGACACCGAAGGCGATGTTGTTGAAAATCGTGTCGTTGAAAAGTATGGCCTCCTGATTGACGTTGCCCATGAAGTCGCGAAGCTCATGGACAGGCAGATCGCGCACGTCGCATCCGTCAATGGTGATCGAGCCTTTGTCGATGTCATAGAATCGGGGCAGGAGGTCGGCGAGGGTCGACTTGCCGCTGCCGCTCTGACCGACGAGCGCCACGGTCTGTCCTGCGGGGATGTCGAGGTCTATGTCTGATACCACCGGCAGTTCGGGGTCATAGCCGAAAGTGACCGACTTATAATTAATGTGGCCTTTGAGGCCGGAAATGTGCTGCGGTTTCTCCGGATCGGTTATCGGGTTGACCGCGGCAAGGATGGCATCGACGCGGACCATCGCGGCCAGACCTTTCTGGATCGAGTAGACAGCCTTTGACAGATCCTTGGCCGGATTGATGATGCTGTAAAAGATCACCATGTAGTAGATGAACTCCGGCGCGGTCAGCGAGGTCTTGCCCGAAAGGATCAGAGCGCCGCCGAAGCAGAGGACGATGGCGATTGTCATGGTGCCGAGAAACTCGCTCATCGGGTGGGCGAGCGACTGGCGGCGCTGCACGGAGGTGGTTATGTTGTAGAAACGCTGGTTGCCGTTGCGGAAACGGTCAGTCACCTTGCCCTCGGCGTTGAAAGCCTTGATGATGCGCAGTCCGCCGAGAGTCTCCTCGATGTAGCTCATTATCAAGCCCCACTGCTGCTGACCCTGAAGGGATTTGCGTTTGAGGCGCTTGCCGACACGTCCCATCACCGCACCGGCTATCGGCAGGAGCACAAGCACGAACAGGGTGAGCTGCCAGGAGATCATGATCATCATTCCAAGACAGACGATGATCATCACCGGGTTTTTGAAGAGCATGTCGAGCGAGGCCATGATGGAGCTTTCGATCTCGGCGACGTCGCCGGTCATGCGGGCCATCACGTCGCCTTTGCGTTCGGAAGTGAAGTATCCGATCGGGAGATCTACAATCTTGTCATAGACAAAGTTGCGGATATCACGCACGATTCCCGCACGCATCGGGATGACGAAATATGAACTGGCATAGGCAGTGCCGGTCTTGAGACCGGTCATCACGACCAGAGCCGCGGCAAGAGCCACGAGAGTGCCGATCGGGCCCCATTCGCCGATACACTGCTGGGTGAGCCAATAGAAGTTGTTGATCAGGGCTTCTTTCAGGCCGGTGCCGGAGTCCCAGGGGATGAACTCATAGTGAGCCTCCTTGACCTTGAAGAGCATCTCCAGGATGGGGATGATCAAGGCGAAAGAGAAAAGAGTCAGAAAAGCCGAGAGGAAGTTGAAGAGAATGTTAAGTACCAGGTACTTTTTATAAGGTGGCACAAACCTCCGCAGCAGCTGCCATAAGTCTTTCATATAGATAGAATCAAATCAAGCCTGCACCGACTCGGAGGTCAGGGCAGGCCGGGTAGATTTAGGTCGATATTTGTTTTGCTTGTGGTGAAAAATCCGCAGACCGAATTTATTCTGCGGGAGCTTCTTCAGCAGCGGGAGCCTGCACGGGAGCTGCGGGAGCGGGAGCTGCCACGGGAGCTGCGGGAGCTTCAGTGTTGAAGTCGCCGGGTACAACCTGTTCGGCAGGAGCGGCGCTTACGCGTGAAGAAGTGGCGTTGATGGCCTTAGGCATTGCGAATGTTGCAAGAATGGAGAGGAGGCAGATGGCACCGGCAAGGCCCCAGGTCAGTTTTTCGATAAAGCTGTTGGTACGGCGGACACCCATGATCTGGTTTGAACCGGCGAACGAGGATGAAAGACCTCCGCCTTTTGACTTCTGAACGAGCACCACGCAGATGAGAAGAAGAGCGCAGATGAGCGTCAGGATAATCAGTACGATATACATAATTATTGTGTATGGTTTATTAATTTTATATTGAAATCAGCTGTTGTTGTAGCGCGAGTTGATCATTAATTTTTGCAGAAACCGCAATTGGTCTGCAAAGTAAACACTTTTTTTTGGATTTTTCAAACTCAAATTGTGAATTATTTCAAATGCCTTGTCGTAGCGGCGCCGGCGGATGTAGATTTTCGCAAGGCTCTCACTCAGCGAGGAATCGTCGGCGGTGTCCCTGACGGCAACCGGATGGTCTTCAGGCTGCATGACCGGTGTCGGGGCCTTGGTCTGAGGCTCTTCTTCGGCTGCGGTGTCGGGGCGGGGCGATTTGTTTTTGAGGATGAAGGCGTTGATCAGCGCGTCCTGCGAGCTGTCGGCGGGCGAGGGTTCGGGTGGAAGACTGGCTTCCTCCTCGCGGGCGAGCATCATGGAATAGTCTGCCGTCGGGTTGAAGATCAGGCGCTCCAGCAGGGCGTCTTCCTCAGGGGTCGAATGGCCGTAGGTGGCGAGGAAGGTGTCAATGGCGTTTTCAGTGGTGACTTCGGGAGTCTGTTCGGGTGGATAGAAATTGAGCCAGGTTTCGCTGCGCGGGTCGGTCATCATTGCCAGGGCGGCGGGATCGGAGGCGTTCAGGGCCAGGGAGTCCATCAGCCTCCGGCGTGTGTCGGCAGGGAGCGAACTGCCCTCGCGGCGTATGAGAGTCAGGGCCGGAAGAGTGAAAAACGGATACTCTTTCAGCAGACGTTCGACATCTGAAATGCTGACCGGGACTTCCGGATCGGCCAGAGCGCGGAGATAGTGACTGAGGGCTTCTTCCATAAAAACGGTTTACGGGTGAAATTACCAGTCGCCGAGGGTGGCATTGAAGATAAGGTCGACAAGCTCCTTGGAGATTTCGGAACAGAGCTGGTCCTGCACGTCGGTCAGCATCTCCGAACTGTCAAAGTCGCGGTAGGCGCTGAAGGTCTGGCTGACGTCCTTGCCCTCGTTGCGGTTGTCGGTATATGTGATCTTTACCTGAATTGTCAGACGGGTGCGCGATGCGTAGGCGTTTTCGGTGACAGCCTGTGGCGAGAGATTGTAGCCGACGATCTCGCCTTCGAGCTGGAGGTCGGCGTTGTTGGAGTCGATTGTCCGCAGACGTGTGTTGCGGGTGATGTAGTCAAGCAGTTCGTTCTCGAAAGTCTGCTGCAAGGGAGGGTAGACAAGCGCCGCGCGGATGGGGAAGTTGGAGACATAGATGGTCTTGTAGACCGTGTAGTCAATGGCGGCGCCATTGAGCTTATAGCTTATGCGACAGCCCCCCGCCAGGCAGCTGACAAGGAGGATGAGCGCGAAACGCAACAGATATGTGGAGCCAAATGCTTTCATGGAAGCACAAAGTTACAACATTCTTCAATAAAATCCCAAAAAATGCCTAACTTTGCAAGTCGTAGAAGTTTTTCTACGGCTATCATTATCTCACCTATGGACTCCACTGACAAAAATATCATAACCTCTCCCTACCGCCGCGGCGCAGACTTCGGTTTTCTGTTCGGCATCTACCTGACGGTGATGTTTTTCAGCTCAATTCTTGCCAAAAGTCTGCCGCTGACAGGGCTTCTGTCATTCGTGATGATGATCGGAGTGCCGGTGTTCATTTTCCTTGTCCTCCGGCGCTATGACCGGGAGCTTCAGGGCTGCGCGACTTTCCCTATGATGTGGATGGCCGGAGTGGTCACCTTCATCTGCGGAATCCTCATAGCCGGATCGCTTCTGGTTGTCTACATGAAGTGGATCGAGCCTGATTTCGTGCTCCATCAGCTCGAAGGGCTCGTCGAGGCCGGACGGCAGGTGCCGGGGACCCCGATAGCCGATGCGGGCGACATCGCCTCGCAGATGATAAAGGCCAACTTCATCCCGACACCGATAGCCATTGTCAGCGAGCTGATCATGGCCACGATCGTCAGCGGTTCGATCCTTTCGATCATCATCTCGGCGGGATTCGCCCTGCTCCACAAATCGCAGCGCCGCCGCAACGCAGGCTCCTGACCTGACGGCACCGGGGCGCGCCCTCCCTACTTATCACAAGCATCAACAACAGATCACAAGACTGATTCACAACAGAATGGACATATCAGTTGTCATACCTCTCTACAACGAAGCCGAATCGCTTCCGGAACTCGCCGCCTGGATCGAGCGGGTGATGGACGAGCATGATTTCTCCTATGAAGTCATATTCGTGGACGACGGCAGTACCGACGACTCCTGGGCGACAATCCGCCGGCTCCAGGAGAAGAATCCAAGGCTCCACGGCATCTCCTTCCGCCGCAACTACGGCAAATCACCGGCGCTGAACACCGGATTCGCCGCCGCCAAAGGCGATGTGGTCATCACGATGGACGCCGACCTTCAGGACTCGCCCGACGAGATCCCCGAACTCTACCGCATGATCATGCGCGACGGCTACGACCTCGTGTCGGGATGGAAGCGCAAGCGCTACGACCCTCTGTCGAAAACCATCCCCACCAAGCTCTTCAATGCCACGGCCCGCAAGGTCAGCGGGATCAAGAATCTCCACGACTTCAACTGCGGCCTGAAGGCTTACAGGCTCGAAGTGGTCAAACACATCGAGGTCTACGGCGACATGCACCGCTACATCCCCTATCTGGCCAAGAACGCGGGCTTCACCCGCATCGGCGAGAAGGAGGTCCACCACCAGGCCCGCAAATACGGCACGACCAAGTTCGGCCTCGACCGCTTTGTCAACGGCTATCTTGACCTGGCCACACTCTGGTTCACAGGCAAATTCGGCGCCAAACCGATGCACTTCTTCGGGCTGCTGGGCTCGCTGATGTTCATCATCGGCTTTGTGGCAGTGATGGTTGTCGGCTTCGGCAAACTCTATGACATGGCCCACGGCAACCCCTACATCCTCGTGACCGACTCGCCATATTTCTATCTGGCCCTGACCATGATGATCCTCGGAACCATGCTCTTCCTGACAGGATTCATCGGCGAACTGATTGCCCGCAACGCTCCCGGCCGCAACCATTATGAGATCAAAGAAGAGATCGGCCTCGAAAAATAGGCCGGTGACATATCTTCACCCCAACCGATAACACCCACACATATATCCAATCACCGGACATGCAAAACGCCTATCCCCAGTTATACCGTCTGAGCCAGCAGCGCTACTCCTGCCGCGACTACTCGGACCGCCCCGTGAGCCGCGACACCCTCCGCGCAGTGCTCGACGTGGCCCGTCTCGCCCCCTCGGCCTGCAACCGTCAGCCCTGGGTTTTCCTCGTAGCCGACTCCGCAGAGCAGCGCGAGGCCATTGTCAGAAGCTATGACCGCCAGTGGATCCGCACGGCACCCGAATTCATCGTGGCCTGCGGTCTTCACGACGAAGCCTGGCACCGCGGCTGTGACGGAAAGGACCATACCGACGTGGACCTCTCGATCGCCATCGAACATCTCTGTCTCGCAGCCACAAGCCTTGAGCTCGGCACCTGCTGGGTCTGCAACTTCGACCCGGCGCCCATCGCCGAAGCCTTCGGACTCCCCGCCCAGGTGGAACCGGTGGCCATCATCCCGATCGGCTATCCCGCCGACCCGCAGGCCGTGCCTGAAAAGAAGCGCAAGAGCCTCGACGAGATCGTCAGGTGGGGAAAATACTAAGCCAAATCAATCGAAACATCCGGTTTGAAATCAATCCTCTACATAATCAGTTCCCTCGTCGGCGCCGCAATGGCCTTGCAGTCATGCAGCAATATCGGCTGCACCGAGAATCAGAATTCCCTGCCTCTGGCCGGATTCTATTCCATGTCGACAGGCGAGTCAATCATCCCCGACTCGATCGAGATCGGCGGAGTCGATGCGCCGTCAGACACACTGCTTCTCTCCAAGAACTCGCGAGTGAGACAGCTCTATCTGCCTTTCCGCTCGACCCGGCCCTCCACATCGTTCTATATACATTACTGCCAGAAAGTCCTGGACGATCCGAGGCTCAACGACACACTGACATTCGACTACGAGGCAGTGCCCTATTTCGCATCGGAAGACTGCGGCGCGATGTATCACTACCGCGTCACCGCCTATACCTATACGACCCATCTGATCGACTCCGTCGGGATGACCGACTCGCTCATCACCAACATCGACCGCGAGACAATCAGGATCTTCTTCCGCACGGCAGAACCCGAAAACCCTGACGAAAATGGCGACAATGACTGACCGACAGTTTCCGGAGGGCATGAAGCCCCGAAGGATGGCGAGGCTGCTGCTCGCCCTCCTCTTTGTGTTCGTGATGGCCGCAGGCGAGCTGTCGGCCCAGCGGCGTGTCACCCCCGTCAAGTCACCCGACCCCGGCACGAATCCGAAAACCGAGCGCATCCGCAAGATCGACCGCAGCAAACTGGTGGAGATGACCGACGCCAACGGCAACACAATCCTTGTCGACACCATCTCCGGCACCGAAGTGCAGGATACGGCGATGCTGGCCCCTCCGCCAAAGATGGAATATCCGCTGTTCCACGAAGTCATAGCCGGAGTCAACCTCTGGAACCCGGTGATGAGAGCCTTCGGACAGAACTACGGCCTGGGCGACGTATGGGCCGAGCTGAGCCTCCACAACCGATATTTCCCCTATTTTGCCGTCGGTGTGGACAACTGCAACGATTCGCCCGACGATTCGAACTTCACATTCAAGACCCCGGTGTCGCCCTACGCGAAGATCGGCGCCTCCTACAACTTTTTCTATAACTCCAATCCCGACTACAAGCTCCAGATGGGTCTGCGCTACGGCTTCACCTCCTACAAATGGAGTGTCGAGAACGTCACCGTCGACGAAGGCTACTGGGGCGATCCGTCACACTTCTCCATTCTCAACCAGCGCTCCACAGCAGGCTATCTCCAGGTGACTTTCGGCCTGAAAGTGAAAGTTTTCAAGAACTGGTCGCTGGGATGGCACATAATCTATCAGTCACTGCTCCACGAAACCAAAAACTCCAACGGCAAGCCGATGTTCATCCCCGGTTTCGGCACCCGCGGATCAACCATGACAGGAAACTTCTCCCTGATGTACACCTTCCCGATAAACAAAAAGAAAGCGCCGGAAGTTATTAATATATCATCCGAGGGAGACACTCAAACAGAAATTCATGATTGAAAGAATCGTAATCATAGACAACGTAGACCCCGTCAGCTTTTACGGTGTCAACAACAGCAACATGCAACTCATCCGCAACCTCTTCCCGAAACTGCGGATGGCGGCCAGAGGCTCTGTGATCAAGGTCATCGGCGACGACAGCGAGACCGCACAGTTCGAGAAGAAGATCAAGGAGCTGGAAGAGTATTGCATGAAATACAACAAGCTCACCGAGGAGGTGATTCTCGACATCGTCAAAGGCAAGTCGCCTGAGACCCCGCGCCACGACGATGTGATCATCTACGGCGTCAACGGTAAACCGATCAGCGCCCGCAACAAGAATCAGGAGCTGCTGGTCAAAGCCTTCCATGACAATGACCTGACCTTCGCCCTCGGTCCCGCCGGAACCGGCAAGACCTACGTAGCCATCGCCCTGGCCGTCAGAGCCTTGAAAAACCGCGAGGTCCGCAAGCTGATACTCTCACGCCCCGCCGTTGAGGCCGGCGAGAAACTCGGCTTCCTGCCCGGCGACATGAAGGACAAGATCGACCCGTATCTCCAGCCGCTCTACGATGCTCTGGAAGACATGATCCCCGCCGTCAAGCTGAAGGAATACATGGAGACGAACGTGATCCAGATCGCACCACTGGCCTTCATGCGCGGACGCACGCTCAACGATGCTGTCATCGTGCTCGACGAGGCCCAGAATACCACGGTCCATCAGATCAAGATGTTTCTCACCCGTCTGGGCATGAACGCCAAGATGATCATCACCGGCGACGCCACCCAGATCGACCTTCCGCGCTCTGTGCAGTCGGGTCTGACCCAGGCCCTGAGGGTGCTCAACGACGTGCCAGGCATCGGCAAGGTCGAGTTCGGCAAGAAGGACATCGTGCGCCACTCGCTTGTCCAGCGCATAGTCGAAGCCTACGAGCATTTCGACCGTCAGCAAAAAGAAACTCCCGCAGCTGACCAGCCGCAGGAGCAGTAAGGCAGGAAATCACCACCTTTATTATATAGGGGGAAATTAGTCTAATTGGACTAATTGGACTAATCCCGGCCAATCGGCCGGGATTTATCTTATCTCTTTGCTCTGAGATCGGGCAGGAAGACTGCGACGATTCCGAGCAGCGGTGTGTAGGCGCAGAAGTTGTAGACAGCCTCGATGCCGTAGCTGTCAGCCATGCCTCCGAGCACAGCCGACGCAATGCCCCCGACTCCGAAGGCGAAACCGAAGAAAAGGCCTGAAATCATGCCGAGTTTGGTCGGCAGAAGTTCCTGGGCATAAAGCAGAATGGCCGGGAAGGCCGACGAGAGCATGAAACCGGCGCAGAAACTGAGCACAACCGTCAGAGCCAGTCCGACATGTGGCATCAGAAGACTGAAAGGCGCAGTCCCAAGAATCGAAACCCAGATTACGGTCTTGCGTCCGTAGCGGTCACCGACAGGGCCGCCGACGAGAGTGCCTATGGCCGTGGAGACCACAAACACGAACAGGAATATCTGAGACTGCGAGACGGAAACCCCGAAGCGGTCTATGAGATAGAAGGTGTAGTAGCTCGACAGACTGGCCATATAGATGTATTTCGAGAAAATCAGCACTACGATCACCCCGATCACAAAGGCTGTCCGTCCGGGCGAAAGCGGCAGACGGCGATGGGTCTCGGCACGGCGCTCGGCGGTGCGCAGTTCGCGCAGATAGCGTCCGTACCACCGGCAGATCGGCCTCATGGCCCAGAAACACAGCAGAGCAAACAGCAGGAAGAAAGCCACATAGGGTCTGCCGTGGGGCGCCACGATGACCGCTACAAGGAGCGGCCCGATCGAGCCGCCGAAATTGCCTCCGACCTGGAAGACCGACTGGGCGAAGCCCCTGCGTTCGTGGCCCGCGAGCGAGGTGATGCGCGAAGCCTCCGGATGGAGAGTGGCCGAGCCGAGGCCTACCATGAAGACCGCGGCAAGGATTCCGGGCAGGGTCGAGCAGAAAGCAAACATCAGAATGCCCGCCGCAGTGCAGCACATTCCCGCCGGCAGACTCCAGACAAAGGGACGGCGGTCAAAGGCATAGCCCACCACGGGCTGGAAAATAGACGCCGCAAGCTGATAGACCAGCGTGATCAGACCGATCTGGCCGAAACTGAGGTTAAGGTCCTCCTTGAGCATAGGGTAGACAGCTGTGATGACCGACTGCAACAGATCGTTGAGGCAGTGGGCCGCGCTCAGAGCAAGCAATACATGAAAAGCCGGCATCTCCACGAGCCGGTGAAGTTTTCTCAGAAAAGACATAGATGTTTGTTTTTGGGCTGCAAAGTTACATTAAAAAATTCAAATGCCGTTAACAAGTATAGAGCAAAGCTATTATTGGTCAAAAGTGGAAATAAAGAGGGATTTTTAGCCAATTTTACAATCTTTATTATTACATTTTTCTCTTATTGCGGAAATCATTGGTAACTTTGCGCTCTAAATTTAACGAAAATAGTAAAAATAGGTATATATAAGTAACGAAAAGAAAAACAATGAAATCCATCGCGTTATCGAAAGGCAGCATCGCAATGATGCTCGCAGCTGTGGCTCTGCTCCCCTCATGCTCGAAGAACCAGCAGCAAATGCAGCAAGGCGCTGCTCCCGAAATCGCCACCATTACCCTTTCGCCGCAGACTGCTGACTTGCAGTCGACATATCCCGCAACAATCAAGGGTAAGACTGACATTGAAATCCGTCCGCAGGTGACAGGATTCATCACAAAGGTTCACGTAGACGAAGGCCAGCGTGTGCGCAAAGGCCAGGTACTTTTCACTCTCGACCAGGTGACTTTCCAGGCTGCCGTCGACCAGGCCCGCGCAGCGGTAAACAGCGCACAGACTGCCGTCAACACAGCAAAAATGACCGCTGACAGCAAGAAGTCTCTTTTTGACAAGAACATCATCAGCGAATACGAATATCAGCTCTCACAGAACTCACTCGCCCAGGCTGAATCACAGCTCGCAAATGCCAGGGCCGCTCTGGCTTCCGCCCAGAAAAACCTCGGCTACACAGTGGTGACAGCCCCCAGCGACGGTGTTGTCGGCACTATCCCAAGCCGTGAAGGTTCTCTCGCATCTCCCTCTTCGGCCCAGCCTCTGACAACCGTCAGCGACAACTCTCAGGTCTATGCCTACTTCTCGCTTACCGAAAAAGACCTCCTCAACATGGTAGGCGAAGGCGAACGCACCATCGAGGCCGCCATCAAGTCCATGCCTGAGGTGCAGCTCCGACTCAGCGACGGCTCACTCTACCCCCTCTCCGGCAAGGTGGCCACAGTTTCAGGCGTGATCGACAACTCGACCGGCGCCTCAAGCGTCCGCGCACTCTTCAACAACCCCTCAGGCGTTCTCCGCAGCGGTTCGACAGGCCAGATCATCCTTCCCGACAACAAGGAAAACGTGATCATCATCCCCCAGAAAGCCACTTTCGAGCTTCAGGACCGCCGCTTTGCCTATGTTGTCAACGACTCCAACAAGATCGTGTCCACACCGATCACCATCGAGGCCAACAATGACGGCAAGAACTTCGTTGTGACCTCAGGTCTTCAGGCCGGTCAGCGCATCGCCGTCGAGGGTGTCGGCAACAAGCTTGCCGACGGCATGACCATCACTCCGGTCGAGGCCAAACCCGCAGTCCCGACTGAAGCCGCCCAGGCCGCTCCCGCCGCAGAAAAATAAAAATCAACTGAAACAACAGTATCCAATAAAGCAACTTCAATGAAATTAGATACATTCATCAATCGGCCGGTGCTGTCGACGGTGATCTCGATCTTCATCGTGCTTCTTGGTCTGATCGGACTGTTCTCCCTTCCGGTCACCCAGTTCCCCGACATCGCACCTCCGACAATCCGCGTTTCGACAACCTACACCGGTGCAAACGCCCAGGCAGTGCTCAACTCTGTCATCGCCCCTCTTGAAGAGTCGATCAACGGTGCCGAAGGCATGACCTACATGGAATCAACCGCAACCAACACCGGTTCGGCTGACATCACCGTTTACTTCGAACAGGGCTTCAACCCCGACATGGCTGCCGTCGACGTGCAGAACCGTGTGGCCAAGGCCCAGAACCTTCTTCCCGCCGAAGTCACCCAGGTCGGCGTGCTGACCCAGAAGCGTCAGAGCTCCATGCTCCTCATGGTGGCCCTCTATGACGAATCGGGCAACTACACACAGGAGTTTCTCGACAACTATGCGAAGATCAACATGATCCCGCAGCTCCAGCGTGTGTCAGGTGTGGGCGACGTCATGTCGTTCGGCGCCGATTACTCGATGCGAATCTGGCTCAAACCGGAAGTGATGGCCCAGTACGGTCTCATCCCGACCGACATCTCCTATGCGCTTGCCGAACAGAACATCGAGGCCGCTCCCGGTGCGTTCGGCGAACAGGGCGACCAGAGCTTCCAGTACACAATGAAGTACCGCGGACGTCTGACCACCCCCGAAGAATTTGAAAAGATCGTTGTCGCAGCCAAACCCACCGGCGAAGTCCTCCGTCTGGGCGATGTGGCTGAAATCGAGCTTGGCCGTGTGACCTACGGCTTCTCCAACTCGCTCAACGGCCATGCCTCTACAAGCTGTATCGTCTTCCAGACCGCCGGATCAAACGCAACCCAGATCATCAACGACTGTCTCAAGGTTGTCGACTCGATGAAAAAGGAACTTCCGGCAGGCCTCGCGATCGCAGTGCCGATGAACAACAATGACTTCCTTAACGCCTCGATCCACGAGGTGATCAAGACCCTCATCGAGGCATTCATCCTCGTGTTCTTCGTGGTCTACGTCTTCCTTCAGGACATCCGTTCGACCATCATCCCCGCCATCGCCATCCCTGTGGCCCTCGTCGGTACCTTCTTCTTCATGAACCTCATCGGATTCTCGCTCAACCTCATCACCCTCTCGGCTCTCGTGCTTGCGATCGCGATTGTGGTGGACGACGCGATAGTCGTGGTCGAGGCGGTCCACGCCAAACTCGACGTGGGCTACAAGAGCGCCCGCAAGGCCTCGATCGACGCGATGGGCGAGATCGGCGGCGCCATCATCTCGATCACCCTCGTCATGATGCTCGTGTTCATCCCCGTGTCGTTCATGTCGGGTACAACCGGTGTGTTCTACCGCCAGTTCGGTCTGACAATGGCCATCTCGATCGGTCTGTCGGCGCTCAACGCCTTGACCCTCTCGCCGGCCCTCTGTGCCGTCTTCCTCAAAGGCCATGACGACTCGTCTCTCAAAGAACGCATGGGCAAAGCCTACGGTGCTGCCGCTGAGGCCGTCGCCGGCAACGCCAAGCGCCGCTTCACTCTCAACATGCCCCCGCTGGTGACATTCGCCTTCCTTGCCGCCACCATCACCTTCATGGTGCTCGGATGGTACAACATCGAACACCCCGTCAAACTGGCCATCGCTTCTGTTGTCGCCGTCATCACAATCCTCGGCATCTTCAACAAGCGTTTCCACAAAGGTTTCGAAAAGGGCTTCGGACGCATCCTCAACAAGTACAACCGCTGGACATCGTTCTTCATCAACCATAAGATCACCTCGTTCGGAATCGTGGCAGCCTCAGTGGCCATCCTCGTATGGCTCATGAGCGTCACAACATCGACCCTCGTGCCTAACGAAGACACCGGTACGCTCTTCTGTATGGTCGACATGCCTCCGGGCACATCGCAGGAACGCACCGAAAAGGTCCTCGACCAGCTCGACGGCATCCTCGCCCAGATCCCTGAGATCGAATACCGCCAGAAGATCGCCGGTTACAGCTTCATGGCTGGTCAGGGCGCTACTTACGGCACATTCATCATCAAGCTCAAAAACTGGGAAGACCGCAAACGCGCCGACCAGACCTCCGATGCCATTCTCGGCAAACTCTACGCGATGACCTCCGTGATCAAAGACGGCCGCGTCATGATCTTCGCCCCGCCGATGATCTCAGGCTACTCTCTGACCAACGGTTTCGAAATCAAGATGCAGGACCGCACCGGCGGTGATGTCAACGCCTTCTTCGGCGTAGTCCAGGCCTTCCTCGGCCAGCTCAACCAGCAGCCGGAGGTACAGGCGGCCTACACCACCTTCAATCCTGCCTTCCCGCAGTACATGATCGACATCGACGCCGCAAAGGCCAAGCAGGCCGGAATCTCCCCCAAGGACATTCTCACAACCCTCCAGGGCTACTACGGCGGTATGTACGTCTCCAACTTCAACCGTTTCGGCAAGATCTACCGAGTGATGATGCAGGCTGCTCCTGAATCACGAATCAACCCTGAGACCCTCTCGGCAATCAAGATCCGCAACGGAAAGGAAATGGCATCTCTCTCGAACTTTGTCACCCTGACCAAAGTCTATGGTCCTGACCTTCTGAACCGATTCAACATGTTCCAGTCGATCTCCGTGACCGGTCAGCCCGCTCCGGGCTACACCTCAGGCGACTGTCTCGCCGCCATCGAACGCGTGGCCGCCGAGACTCTCCCCGCAGGCTTCGGCTATGAATATTCAGGTATGACCCGTGAGGAGGCTTCATCAGGCGCAGGTTCGACAACTGCCATCATCTTCGGTCTCTGTCTGCTCTTCGTCTACCTCCTTCTCTCGGCACAGTATGAAAGCTACATCCTCCCCTGGGCGGTTATCTTCTCGATCCCCTTCGGTCTGATGGGTACCTTCATCTTCGCACAGATCTTTGACATCTCGAACAACATCTACCTCCAGATCGCGCTCATCATGCTCATCGGTCTTCTCGCCAAGAACGCCATCCTTATCGTAGAGTTCGCCGTCGAACGCCGCCGCACAGGCATGTCGATCGTCAACGCCGCCATCCAGGGTGCCACCGCCCGTCTGCGTCCTATCCTCATGACCTCACTGGCAATGATCATCGGTCTTCTCCCGATGATGTTCGCATCCGGTGCGGGCGCCAACGGTAACCGCGCGCTCGGTACAGGTTCTATCGGCGGTATGCTCATCGGTATGATCCTTCAGGTGCTCATCGTGCCCGCCCTCTTCGTGATCTTCCAGAAGATCCAGGAAAAGATCACTCCGCTCAAGTGGGAAGACACCGACAATGAAGGCATCGAAAACGAAATCGAGCAGTACACTCCCTCTCATTGATCCTGACCACAAACAGAACTGATTCTAACAACTCAGACAAATGAAAATCAAACAGCTTTCACTCATTCTTGCAGTCGGCGTGAGCACTTCGGTGCTCACCGGCTGCGGAATCTACAATAAATATCACGCCGAGGACATTGACAGCAATCTGGTCAAGGAATATGCCGAGGCGCTGAAGCAGCAGGACGATTCCACTACCTTCGGCAATCTCTCCTGGCGCGCTGTCTTCACCGATCCGGCTCTCGTCGACCTGATCGAACGCGCCCTCGCCAACAACAAGGACCTGCGCAACGCCAAACTCAATGTCGACATTGCCCACGCTCAGCTCAAAGGCGCCCGTCTCAGCTATCTCCCCTCGCTGACGTTCTCGCCCGGCATCAACGGCGCAAAATACGGCAACAGCGATCTGAACTGGTCCTACCAGCTTCCTCTTGCCGCCAACTGGGAGATCGACATCTTCGGAAAGATCCTCAACACCAAGCGCGGCGCCAAGGTGGCCGAGCTTCAGACCAAGTACTACGAACAGGCTGTACGCTCGCAGATCATCGCCGGAGTGGCCCAGTGCTACTACTCGATCGCAGCCCTCGAATCGCAGCTGAAACTCTCCCGCGAGACTTCGGAACTCTGGAAAGAGAGCGTCAATGTGATGCGCAACCTCAAGGAAGCAGGCCGACTCAGAGAAGACGCCGTTGTCCAGAGCCTCGCGCAGTATTACAGCATCGAGGCCTCGATCAACGACATCGAGCTTTCGCTCCACGAAGCCAACAACACCCTCTCGCTTCTTGTCAACGAAATGCCCCAGAAATGGACCGTCTCGGCTGACGCGTCGCTCAATGTCCCCGTGATGAAGCGCAGCGCCATCCCGATGGCCGAACTTTCGGTCCGCCCCGACGTGCGCGCCTCTGAAATGGCCCTCGCCTCGGCGTTCTACTCGACCGCATCGGCCCGTGCCGCTTTCTATCCCAGCATCAACATCACCGCCAACGGAGGTTTCACCGATGCTCTCGGCTCTGCCATCCTCAATCCCCACGGATGGTTCCTCCAGCTCGCCGGAAGCCTCACCGCACCCATCTTCGCCCGCGGACAGAACATCGCCCGTCTCGAAGCAGCAAAGGCTCAGCAGCAGCAGGCTCTCAACAACTTCGAATATGCGATCATGAGCGCCTCGGCTGACATCAGCGACGCTATGACACTCTATGAGAAGAGCACACAGAAACAGCAGTGGCTGGCTCTTCAGGTTGAAAATCTGACCAAGGCTGTCGACATCACCAACGAACTCCTCCTCTTCGACGGATCGACAACCTATCTCGAAGTCCTCACCGCCCAGAAGAACCTCCTCGCGGCCCAGACTGCGCAGATCACCACAAATCTTGCCGCAGCCCGGTCTGTCATCAACCTCTATCAGAACCTCGGCGGAGGCCGCTGAACCATTCATAACCCTTAACATTGATTACACATGATTAGCGACAAAGCTCACATCGACCCCTCGGCCAAGATCGGCGAGAACGTCACCATCCATCCGTTCGCTTACATCGACAAAGATGTGGAAATCGGCGACAACACCGTGATCATGCCCTTCGCAAGCATCATCCGCGGAACCCGCCTCGGCAAAAACTGCAAGGTCTTCCAGGGCGCGATTGTCGGAGCCGATCCGCAGGACTTCCGCTGGAAAGGCGGCTTCACCTACTGCTACATCGGCGACAATGTGGTCATCCGCGAAAACGTGATCATCAACCGCGGCATCGAGACCGAAGGCGGAACCCGCATCGGCAACGACTGCTTCCTCATGGCAAACTCCCACGTCGGCCATGACTCCCACCTCAAGGGCAAGGATGTGGTCGGCAACAATGTCTCAATCGCAGGTGATGTAGAAATCGGCGAATGCTCGATCCTTTCGTCAAGCGTAGTGGTCCACGAGAATTCACGCATCGGCGACTGGGTGCTGATCAAAGGCGGCTGCCGCATCACCGGCAACGTGCCTCCATTCTGCATCATGGCCCACAATCCGACTTCCTATTTCGGTGTCAACGCCACAATCCTGCGCAAACAGGGCATGAGTGAAGATCGCATCGACGACATAGCCAAGTGTTACCGCCACATCTATCAGACCGGAACCTCGGTGTTCAACGCCATGCGCCGCATCGAGGCTGACGTGGATGACACCCCCGAACGCGACAACATCCTCTCGTTCATCAACAGTGTCAACCTCCGCATCGTGGCCATCCCCCGCGACCTCGAACAGTAATCACAAAACTGACTTTTCCATAGATCCGGACGCCCCGCAGAACCAAGCTGCGGGGCGTCGGCGTTTATAGTTTGTGTTAAGACATCCCCTTATATATTGGGGAATATTTGTTATATTTGCAAATGAAGAGGGTGGTGCAGAGAATTGTGACATGTTTTGCACCATCCAGCCACACTCCCGGAGGCTGCCTCTTATGACTCCCTCCTGAAACCCGACCGCCCATGAATGAAACTCTCATAGATTCGCTGAAACAGCGCTACCGCAGCGGAAAACCGCTGAGAATACTCTTTGTCTGCCTCGGCAACATCTGCCGCTCCCCGGCGGCTGACGGTATTATGAACGCCATCGTTGACAGCGAGGGTGATTCCTCGCACTGGGTCATCGACTCCGCCGGAACCGGCGGCTACCATGTCGGCGACCTGCCGGACCGCCGCATGCGTCTCCACGCCCGTCAGCGCGGACTCGATCTGACTCACATCTGCCGTCAGGTCCGTGAATCTGACTTCGATGACTTCGACCTGATCATAGGAATGGATGCGTCGAACCTTGCCAATCTGCGCCGCCTCGCGCCCACACCGGAGGCCGAAGCGAAAATCATTCCGATGGCAAACTTTTTCGAACCCTCTGCGCGCTATGACCATGTCCCCGATCCATACTACGAAGGTGCCGAAGGCTTCGAACTGGTCCTCGACCTGCTCCAGGATGCCTGCCGCCGACTCTACGACACTGTCACCGGACAATAACCCTCACCACCCTCGCCAAACGATAACTCCTCACTCTCGTCGCCCAACGATACCCCACACCGTCACCAATGTAGGGATGCGCCGTGGCGCATCCGCCAACTCTCTGATAAATAATCAAATGAAAAACTCCCGCCTGATATGAAGACTTTTGAAATCACCATACCCGTCACAGAGGCCGCATTCGATGAGCTCAGTCCTGAGCAGCAGACCCTCGTAAGCCTCGCGCGCAAAGCCACGTTCCGCAGCTATGCGCCTTACAGCAAATTCAACGTCGGAGCCGCGATCCTGCTCGACAACGGCGAAATTCTGAGCGGCTCCAATCAGGAAAACGCCGCCTATCCGTCGGGTACCTGCGCCGAGCGCACCACAGCATTCTATGCCCATTCGACCTACCCGGACGCAAAGTTCAAGGCCATCGCCATCGCAGCCCGTGGCACTGACGGCAAAGAACTCCCGTCGCCGATCTCGCCCTGCGGAGCATGCCGCCAGGTCCTGCTGGAATATGAGACCCTTGCCGGAGCCGATGTTCCCGTAATCCTCGCCGGCTCAGAGCGCTGCTTCATCTTCCCCTCCGTCCGCTCCCTCCTCCCGTACTGCTTCGCCGAATTCTGAACTGTCTGTGAGAAGTCAGCACTAACAATCTCTTAGCTTTTTCTGCTGTTATCCAGCCTCTCCGAGGCTGGTTCACGGCCACATTCTCAGTCCCCAGGCACCGCTCGGCCCTGCGGGCGCTCGCTCACCCTGGGGTTTCGGAAACACAGCCTCTCCGAGGCTTCGCTGTCTGCCCCTCGCTCCACAACCCAGGCTATCCGCGGTTCCAACCCGCCAACAACGTGCTGCTCGCCCACCGCACCCCCCAACGC
>NZ_JAIDEN010000057.1 GCF_029054785.1 Duncaniella sp. | reverse complement strand
GACGGCTGTTGGTTTTCACCGCTAACGCGGCTCGCCTGCCCCTCAGACGGCTGTTGGTTTTCACCGCTAACGCGGCTCGCCTGCCCCTCAGACGGCTGTTGGTTTTCACCGCTAACGCGGCTTGCCTGCCCCTCAGGCGGTTGCTTTTTCACCGCAAACGCGGCTTGCCTGATTTTGGCCTGATTCTCCCCATCGCTAACGCTGTTTGTCAGTTCTTTAGATGGTTGATTCTGAGGTGATCGCGTTTCAGGCAAACCGCGTTAGCGGTGTGGCGAATCCGGACCGCAGTAGAAAGTCATCAGCGATCGTGGGGCCGAATCTTATCAGGTAAAGCCGCGTTAGCGGCGGGTAGAATCCAGGCCACTGCAAGGGCTCCGTAGGAGTCCGCAGCTGTGGTTCCACCCCCCCCCGAAAAAATAAAAATAGCGCCGTAGGTGCGAAACAATATCACACCTACGGCGCTCATATTCGGTTTATCCGGCTGCTTTTTACGCGTTCATTTCACTTTCGGATGTTGTCGCGCTGTCGGCGGGTGCCGGTGCAGCCTTCCGGATCTCAATGTCAAGCTCCTCGGCCCCTGGATGGTAGGCGACATAAATTTCATCGCCCACAGAAACCGTAGCGTCAATGATAAGCTCGGCCAGTTTGTCTTCGAGATACTTCTGGATGGAGCGTTTCAGCGGGCGGGCGCCATAATTGGCATCGTAGCCCTTCTCGGCAATGAAATTCTTGGCCTCATCGGTGATGGTCAGGGTATAGCCCAACTCTTTCACACGCTTGTTGAAGCCCGCAAGCTCGATATCGATGATCTTGAAGATAGCCTCCTTTGACAGAGGGTCAAACATGATCACATCGTCGATACGGTTGAGGAATTCAGGCGCAAAAGCCTTGTTGAGGGCCTTGCGCAGGACACCCTGGCTGTAATCCTTGTCGCTTGTGGCAGGCGAAGCGAATCCGATGCCGCTGCCGAAGTCCTTGAGCTGGCGCGAACCGATGTTGGAGGTCATGATGATGATGGTGTTCTTGAAGTCGATGCGGCGGCCGAGCGAATCGGTCAGGCGACCTTCGTCCATCACTTGCAGCAGGAGATTGAACACATCGGGGTGGGCCTTCTCGATCTCGTCGAGCAGGACGATGGAGTAGGGGTGGCGGCGCACCTTTTCGGTGAGCTGTCCGCCCTCCTCGTATCCGACATATCCCGGAGGCGCTCCCACGAGGCGGGAGACGGTGAATTTTTCCATGTATTCGCTCATGTCGATGCGGATGAGCGTGTCAGCCGAGTCAAACATGTATTCCGCGAGCTTCTTGGCGAGGTGAGTCTTTCCGACACCGGTCGGGCCGAGGAAGAGGAAAGTGCCGATCGGTTTCTTGGGATCTTTGAGTCCTATCCGGTTGCGCTGGATGGCCTTGACAACCTTCTCGATGGCCGGATCCTGACCGATGATGAAACCCTTGAGCGTAGGACTCATCTCCTTGAGACGCTTGCCCTCGGCCTGGGCTATGCGCTGAACCGGCACACCGGTCATCATAGCGACTACCTCGGCAACCTTATCGGCGTCGACAGTCTCGCGCATCGAGCTGAGCTGCTCTTCCCAGCGGGCCTTCGACTCTTCGAGAGTGGCCTTGAGCTGCTGTTCCTGATCGCGGTATGAGGCCGCTTTCTCGAAATTCTGCGACTGTGCGGCGCGGAGTTTCTGAGCCGCCATCTCCTCGATCTGCTGTTCAAGCTGCTCGATCTCCTTGGGGACGGCGATGTTGGTGACATGGACGCGGCTTCCGGCCTCGTCCATTGCGTCGATTGCCTTGTCAGGGAAATTGCGGTCGGAAACGTAGCGCTCGGTCAGCTGCACGCAGGCATCAAGAGCGTCGGGGGTATAGGTGACATTGTGGTGTTCCTCGTATTTGTCCTTGATGTTGTCAAGGATGATGCGCGTCTCCTCGGCAGTGGTCGGCTCGACCATGACCTTCTGGAAACGGCGTTCGAGAGCACCGTCATTCTCGATATTCTTGCGGTATTCGTCGAGGGTCGTCGCGCCGATACACTGGATCTCGCCGCGGGCGAGCGCCGGCTTGAGCAGGTTGGCCGCATCCATCGAACCGGCTGCATTGCCTGCGCCGACAATGGTGTGGAGCTCGTCGATGAAAAGGATGATGTCCTTGTTTTTCGACAGCTCATCGAGGATAGCCTTGATGCGCTCCTCGAACTGGCCGCGGTACTTGGTGCCTGCGACAATCGAGGCCATGTCCAGCGAGACAACCCTTTTGCCGAAGAGGATGCGCGATACCTTGCGCTGGACGATGCGGAGAGCCAGGCCTTCGACAATCGCCGACTTGCCTACTCCCGGCTCGCCGATGAGCACGGGATTGTTCTTCTTGCGGCGGCTGAGGATCTGGGCGAGGCGTTCGATCTCCACGTCGCGACCGACCACCGGGTCAAGCCTGTTTTCCTCGGCGGCGAGAGTCATGTCATTGCCATATTTGTCAAGAACCGGAGTGTCGTTGCCTCGGCGCTGTGCGGTTGCCGCGCTCTGGCGCTTTCCGGCCGGCGAGGGGTTGCCGCTGCCCTGGGGAGCGGATGAGCGCGGAGGCATCTCGTCATCCTCGTCGTCCTCGGTGAAGTCGGCGTTGAGGGGCGCTGTCAGATCTGATTCGGCAGCCAGCAGGCGGTAGATGGCCTCGTATGTGATTCCGGCCCGGTGGAAAGCTGTCATGAACTCCGAGTTCTGGGCATCGGAATTGTGGAATATCGCCAGAAGCAGATGGGCCGCGTCGACCTCGTTGCTTTTCAGCATCCTGGCTTCAAGGACGCTCAGTTTGACGATGCGTCCTGTCAGGTCACTGAGGCTGACATCGGAAATCCCGACAGTGCCCTGATAGCCTGCATCGGTAGCGGCATTGAAAAGAGCCTTGTCGAGGTTTTCCCGCAGTTCATAGGCCGAAGCCCCCTTGGCGGCGCGGTCCACAAGTCGTGCCGGCTCGCCTTCCATATCGGAGAGGAGCGACAGAAGCAGGTGTTCAGGCATGACATAACGGGAGTTGTGTCGGGCCGCCTGTTTTGGAGAGTCGCTGATGATCTCCTTGAATTTTTGAGAATAAACAGTGTCCATCTGAAATATACCTTTCTTTATATAAGTGATGAAAGAGATGAAAGAGGGGTGTGGTGTGTCAGCTGTCCCTTAATTGTTGAAGCGGAAATTGCCACTGACATTGATTGACACTACAAAAATTGTGCCAAACTTCGCAAACGCTCGCCAGTGTTATCATAATAACAATTAAAAAACGATTCTTGATCGGCAAAGATACGATTTTTGCAAAATAATTCTTACCTTTGTGGGGAAAATACTTGTTTTTAAACACCCCTTCAAAACTTATGATTGAAGAAGATCGTATAATAAAAATAAACATAGAAAACGAGATGAAGAGCGCCTACATCGACTATTCGATGTCGGTGATCGTGTCGCGTGCGCTTCCAGATGTGCGCGACGGTCTCAAACCGGTGCACCGCCGTGTGCTCTACGGAATGAACGAGATGGGCAACACTTCCGACCGACCGCACAAGAAGTCGGCCAACTGCGTCGGCGAGGTCATGGGTAAGTACCATCCGCACGGCGACTCCTCCATCTATGGCACTGTGGTGCGCCTCGCGCAGCCCTGGGCCATGCGCTACACCCTTGTCGACGGTCACGGAAACTTCGGTTCGGTCGACGGTGACGGCGCGGCTGCCATGCGTTACACCGAGGTGCGCCTCGAAAAGCTCGGCGAAGAAATGCTTGCCGACATCGACAGCGACACCGTGGACTTCCAGCCGAACTACGACAACTCCCGCAAGGAGCCGGTGGTGCTTCCAACACGTTTCCCGAATCTTCTCGTCAACGGTGCCTCCGGCATCGCTGTCGGCATGGCAACAAATATGCCGACCCACAACCTCGGAGAGTCGATCAACGCCTGTGTGGCCTATATCGACAACCCCGAAATCGACATCGAAGGCCTGATGCACTACATCCCCGCCCCGGACTTCCCCACAGGCGGTACAATCTACGGCTACAACGGTGTCAAGGAAGCCTATGAGACAGGCCGCGGACGCATCGTGATCCGCTCAAAGGCTGAAATCGAGGTCGAGGACAACCACGAAAACATCATTGTCACCGAGATCCCCTACGGTGTCAACAAGGCGGAACTCATCGCCTATATCGCAACTCTTGTCACCGATAAGAAACTCGACGGAATCGCCGACATCAACGACGAGAGTAATTATAAAGGTATGCGCATCGTCATCAAGCTCAAGAGCGACGCCAACGCAAACGTGGTGCTCAACAAGCTCTACAAGATGACCCAGATGCAGGCCTCGTTCAGCGTCAACAACGTGGCGCTGGTCAACGGACGCCCGAAGACCCTCAATCTGAAGGATCTGATCTCGGAATTCGTGGCCCACAGACATGAGGTCGTCATCCGCCGTACCAAATTCGAGCTTAACAAAGCCCAGGAGCGCGCACATATCCTCGAAGGCCTGATCATCGCGTCGCAGAACATCGACGAGGTCATCCGCATCATCCGCGCCGCTTCCGACACCCAGAGCGCACGTGACGCCCTGCGTGACCGCTTCGGCCTGACAGATCCGCAGACAGCTGCCATCGTCGAGATGCGCCTGCGTCAGCTGACCGGTCTGGAGCAGGACAAGCTCCGCAACGAATATGAAGCTCTCGAACAGGAAATCGCCCGTCTGGAACTCATCCTGTCAGACGATGCCACCTGCCGTGAGCTGATCAAGAGCGAACTGCTTGAAATCCGCGACCGTTACAGCGATGCCCGCCGCACGGAAATCGACTATACCGCCGGCGATTTCAACGCCGAGGACTTCTATGCCGATGACGACATGATCATCACCATCTCGCATCTCGGCTATATCAAACGCACCCAGCTCAGCGAATTCCGTGCGCAGAACCGCGGCGGTGTCGGCGCAAAAGGTTCCGACACACGCAACGAAGACTTCATCGAGCACATCTATCCCGCTTCGATGCACAATTCGATGCTCTTCTTCACTCAGAAAGGCCGCTGCTACTGGCTTAAGGTCTACGAGATCCCCGAAGGAGCGAAGAATTCGAAGGGCCGCGCGATCCAGAACATGCTCAACATCGAGCCTGACGACTGCGTCAAGGCCTTCATCTGCACCAAGTCGCTTGGCGACTCTGAATTCGTCAACACCCACAACCTCGTGTTTGCGACCAAGAAGGGTGTCATCAAGAAGACCCGTCTTGAGGCCTACTCACGTCCGCGTGCCAAGGGTGTCAACGCGATCATCATCCGCGAAGGCGACGAACTTCTCGCAGTCGAGATGACCGACGGCAACAGCGAAATCCTCCTGGCCAACCGCAATGGCCGTGCCATCCGCTTCCCTGAAAACAAGGTGCGCGAGATGGGCCGAATGTCAGCCGGTGTACGCGGCATGACTCTTGACGGCGACGACGATGAAGTTGTAGGCATGATCTGCATGCCCGCCGACACAACCAATGATGTCATGGTGCTCAGCGAACGCGGCTACGGCAAGCGCACACCGCTTGACACCACCGTCACCAACGAGGCCGGCGAGAGCGAGAAAGTACCCGTCTACCGTGTCACCAACCGAGGCGGCAAGGGTGTCCGGACAATGAACATCACTGAAAAGACCGGCGCGCTCGTGGCCATCGAGAGTGTCAACGACGAAAATGACCTTGTCATCATCAACAAGAGCGGCATCACCCTCCGCCTCCATGTGGCCGACATCCGTCAGCAGGGCCGTGCGACCCAGGGAGTGCGCATCATCAACCTCGACAAGCGCAATGACACGATCGCTTCTGTCTGCTGCGTGGATTCGGATCCTGAAGAGGAAGTCGAAGAAGTCGAAGCTCAGGACGTGGCTCCTGAAATGACCGAGGCCGAACTCCTTGAAGCCGAAAGCGCCGAAGAGGTCATTGAAGAGGACGACCTTGATGATGAGATCGCCGAAGACAGCGAAGAATAATCATTAATCTACTAATATCAACATTCTATTATGAAAAAAATCTGCGTCTTAACCGTTGGGTTGCTCGCTGCCTCCTCAATGACAGCTCAGGTAGCCGTGGTAAAGGAAGCTGAAAAGGAGTTTAAGAATGCTTCTACTTATGCCGCTTATCAGAAGGCATTGCAGGCAATTACTCCCGCCTTTTCTAATCCTGAAACTGATAAAGAAGCCAACACTTACTGGATTCCCGGAAAAGCCGGCTTCAAACTCTATGACGATCTCTTTGCCAAGAAGACCATTGGACAGGACGTCAGCCTTGTCGACATGGGCAACGCTCTTCTTGACGGATATAACTATGGTCTTAAGGCACTTGACTGCGACACTGTCGTTGACGCAAAGGGCAAAGTGAAGACCAAACTCTCAAAGGATATCGCCAGCCAGATCACCGGTCATGCAAATGACTTCCTCAACGCCGGTGCCGCTTTCTGGGAATCACGCGAATTCGGCAAGGCATACGAGGCTTTCTCCGACTATCTCGCTATTCCCGCGAATCCCCGTTTCGGCAAGAGCGCTCCCGCCGCACTTCCCGACTCGACTGCTTCTCAGATCGAATATAACCGCGCTCTCGCCGCATGGCAGGCCGAAATGCTCGACAAGTCGGCTGAATCGTTTGACCGTCTGCTCACAGTCGGCTATGACGAACCCGCAGCCTATGACTATGCTTTCAGCGTAGCCTATCAGATGAACGACGAGGACCGCAAGCTCCGCTATTCACAGCTCGCTTTTGACAAGTTCGGAACCTCGAACCCCGCATTCCTCCAGCGTCTGGTCAACAGCTACATCGAACGCAAGGAATATGAGAAGGCTACCAGCATGCTCAACAATGCGATTGCGGCAGATCCCGACAACGGAACCTACTACCTGTCACTCGGTGTGCTCAAAGAACAGCAGAACGACACAGTCGCAGCTAAGAGCGCCTACAAGAAAGCCGTAGAGCTTGACAGCGAAAACGCTTTCACCAACCTCTACTATGGCCGTATGCTCGTGCAGGAATACGATGCTCTTGACCAGGCTGCCGCAAACATGTCTCAGAACGAGTACAACAAGTACAACTACGAGACAATGCGTCCCCTCCTTGTCGAAGCTGTCAAGTATCTTGAAAAGGCTTATCAGATTGACAACGAGCAGACCGATGCTCTCCGTTATCTCAAGAACATCTACTATGTTCTGAACGACGGCGACAACCTGCTGCGTGTCGAAGGCCTCCTCGGCCAGTAATCAAGCTGAAAGCCGGATTACGCAATAAAAAAAGTTATGGAACCGAAGCCGGAATGTTTTTCAGCGGACGGTTTCATAACTTTTTTGTTATGAGAGTGTGTGTAAACACTGTTTTAAAAGATCATCACATAATATATTACATGGCAATATCAACATTGGAGCAGTTTGACGATGTGGTCCGTGACTGCCGTCGGATCTACACCGATAAACTGGCCGACTACGGTGCGTCGTGGCGCATAATGCGTCCACGCTCCATCACAGATCAGATCTACATCAAAGCCAAACGCATCCGCACTCTCGAAGAGGGGGAGGCGCTGGTCAACGAGGGTATTCTCGGCGAGTTTTATGCGATTGTCAACTACGGAATCATGGGCCTCATCCAGCTTGAACTCGGATTTGCCGACGAGGCTGACATCACGCCTCAGCAGGCTGTCGGGCTTTATGATGATAAGGTCAGGATCATCCGCGAGCTTCTCGCCGCCAAGACCCATGACTACGGTGACGCCTGGCGCGGAATGAGAGTCAATTCATACACGGATTTCATTCTGACAAAACTCCAGCGCGTCAAGGAAATCGAGGGCAACGGAGGAAAAACCAGTGTCTCGGAAGGAATTGATTCCAACTATATGGATATAATAAACTATGCCGTCTTCGCAATCATCAAACTCACAGCCGGCGAGGCTTGACAGGTTTTATCATCCGGCTCTTGTCTGGGTGTTCCGCCTGCTTGTCGGTGTCACTTTCGTCCTCTCAGGATTCACCAAGAGTGTTGACGTCTGGGGCAGCTTCTACAAGATAGGTGAATATCTTGAGGTGTGGGGATGGAACATTCCGTCTCCGCTTGTGGTAATTGCCGCCTTTCTGCTTGGCGGTGTGGAATTCGTGTGTGGTTTTCTTCTGCTGCTGGGATGCTACAAGAGGGTCTCCGTCTGGATTCTGCTGCTGATGATGGCCTTCATGTTGCCGCTGACGCTCTATATCGCGGTCGCTGACCCTGTGGCCGACTGCGGATGTTTCGGCGACTTCCTGATAATCTCCAACAACGCCACTTTCGTCAAGAACATATTCCTGACCCTCTTCCTCCTGTACCTGTTCAGGTTCAACAGGAAGACCGACGGACTTTACGTCCCCTATGTCCAGTGGGTTGTCGGCGGATTGCTCTCGCTCTATATCATGATCGTGGCTTTCTATGGCTACAATGTGCAGCCGATGATTGATTTCCGCCGGTTTGATCCGGGCACCGATCTGCTTGCGTCGGCCGACGTCCGGGACGAAGGTGATGAGGCGGAATATGAGTTCATCTATGAGAAAGACGGCAGCGAGGAGAGTTTCTCGATTGACAATCTTCCCGACTCGACATGGACATTCGTTGACCGCAGACTGATCGGAGGCTCTGAAGCCGTGACCGACGGTTTTGCCGTCATTTCCGACGGCGAGAACATCGCGGAGGATATAATAGATCCGGATGCCGAACAGTTTGTGGTGACAGTCCCGGACATGAGCAGGGTGGACCTGTCCTACACCTATCTGCTCAATGAACTGAATGACTACATCACGGCCCGTGGAGGCTCGATGGTAGCCCTTGTCAGCGCCGACGACGAGGGCATAGAGCGATGGCGGGATGTCTCGATGGCCTCCTATGAGATCTATAACGCCGAACCGACACTGATCAAAGAGCTTGCCAGAGGTCATGCAGCCATCGTCTATCTCCGCAAGGGCGTGGTTGTCTGGAAAAGGACTCTTTCGTCGATCAGCTACAAGATTGTGACCGAGACGCCGCCCGGTGAGATCGACAGTGAGCTTGATCCGGATTCTTCAAGCACTCTTCAGGGACTGACGCTTATATTTGCCGCTGTCCTGATCGGAATAATGATATTGGACCGTAGCGGAAAACTCCTGGCATGGCTGCTGAAGCGCCGCCGCAGAAAGGCTGCGAAAAGCAATAATGCCGCTTGTGACAATGACGGATCAGCCGTCGGCTGAAAACAACCATTCGTGAATCAGGATTGTTAACAATGATGTAAGTTAACAATCCTGATTCATTATGTCTCACGTTTTTTATGCTGCCCGTCAGGCCCTCCGCCATCACGCCACAGGAGGCAACGTCTTGATCTTCGCGACTGTGGTAGCCCTCGTTGTGGCTAATATTCCCGGTCTGAACACTCTTTACAATGACTTTTGGGATCAGTCAATGCGGTTGCAGATAGGCGATTTCAATGTCTTTTCTCATGGAGGTCATCCGATGACCGTCCTTCAGTTCATCAACGATGCCCTGATGGCGATTTTCTTCTTCTCGATCGGCCTGGAGATCAAGCGCGAGGTGCTTGTCGGGGAGTTGTCATCGTTCCGCAAGGCTCTGCTGCCGATCATGGGGGCGGTCGGAGGCATGATTCTGCCGGTAGCCCTTTATCTGGCACTTGCGGCCGGGAGCGACTATGTCGACGGAGCCGCAATCCCGATGGCGACTGACATTGCATTCTCGCTCGGAGTGCTTGCGCTCCTGGGGACGCGTGTGCCGGTTTCGCTTAAGATATTCCTGACCACTCTTGCGGTTGTCGACGATATCGGAGGCATCATCGTCATCGCGGCTTTCTATTCCACCCACATCGACGTGGCATTTCTCGGTTATGCGGCCATCGGTCTTGCCGTGCTGCTCATCGGCGGAGGATTTCTGAAGATCCAGAGCAAGATTTTCTATGTGCTCATCGGAGGCATTGTCTGGTTCCTGTTCCTGAATTCCGGAATTCATCCGACAATCGCCGGTGTGCTTGTGGCCTTCTGCGTCCCGTCGGTTCCCGTTTATGCACCTGAGAAATATATCAAGATGATCCGCACGTCGATCCGCAATTTCAATGAGGACGATGACGAAGCCCTTTCGCGGCGCTCCATTCTTGACCATGAACAGATGGACTGGCTGAAGCAGATTGAAAGTGCGTCGGACAAAGTCATCTCTCCGCTTCAGGATCTTGAAGACTCGCTGCACCCGGTGATAAACTATCTGATCATTCCGCTTTTCGCCTTTGCCAATGCCGGAATCTACCTTATGGATATGGATCCGGTGACGGTTGTCAGCGGCATAAGCCTTGCGATCATCGTCGGACTTGTCATCGGAAAATTCGCAGGCATATTCCTGTTTTCATGGCTCACGGTAAAAATGAAACTGGCACCGATGCCCGATGGGGCAGACTGGAAGATGATAGCGGCCATTTCGATGCTTGGCGGCATAGGTTTCACCGTGTCGCTCTTTATCGCCAACCTCTCGTTCGGTGATATGGGAGAGCCGGGAATAGTGCTTCTCAACGATTCGAAAGTCGGCATTGTTGTCGGTTCGCTTCTTTCAGGCCTGATAGGCTATCTGCTCCTGTCGCGTTTCCTTCCACACAAAACCGCTGAACATAGCGAAGGAGATGAAGCCGGCAAGTAAATGGCCGATAAATGGTCATCCAAGCGTCGATGCGGTAAAAAATGCGTTTATTCACCGCAAATTTGCGGTGAATAAGCACGTTTTTCTCCGAAAAATGTAATTTTGGTATAGTTAGTTATAGTCATAGCCTGACTTTTTATGTAGGATACTTCTTCAAAACGAATCTCACATCGAGGATATATTATTTTTCAATGGTTACTGATTGAACTTATAGAAGAAGAATTTTCAAAATAAGTATTTTGGAAAATCTGTTGTTATTAATGAAATATTTCTGTAATTTTGCAGAGTTTATGAAATAGATGCAAAACCCCTTTAAAATACACATATTCAATGACTATCGACCAGTACAATTTCAACGGCAAAAAAGCCATTGTCCGCGTGGATTTCAATGTTCCCCTGGACGAAAACGGTAAAATCACTGACGATACCCGTATCCGCGGCGCTCTTCCCACACTGAAGAAAATCCTTGCTGACGGCGGCAGTCTCATCATCATGAGCCACATGGGCAAACCCAAAGGAAAGGTTAACCCCAAAATGTCACTCAGCCAGATCAAAGATACAGTAGGCAAATATCTCGGCGCAGAAGTCGAATTTGCTGAGGATTGCGCTCAGGCAGCTGAAAAGGCAGCCGCTCTGAAGCCCGGTCAGGTGCTCCTGCTTGAAAACCTCCGCTTCCATCCGGAAGAAGAAGGCAAGCCCGTAGGCATTGACAAGGAAGATCCTGCATACGATGCAGCCAAGAAAGAAATGAAAGAACGTCAGAAGGAGTTTGCAAAGACTCTTGCTTCTTACGCTGACGTTTATGTCAACGACGCGTTCGGCACAGCTCACCGCCGCCACGCTTCAACTGCGGTTATCGCTGACTACTTCGACAAGGATTCGAAGATGCTCGGCTACCTCATGGAGAAGGAAGTTACCGCTGTCGACAATATCCTCAAGGACATCAAGCGTCCTTTCACCGCCATTATGGGTGGTTCTAAGGTATCGACCAAGATCGGTATCATCGAAAACCTCATGGATAAGGTGGACAACCTCATCCTCTGCGGCGGCATGACCTACACTTTCGCCAAGGCTCTCGGCGGAAATGTCGGCAAGTCAATCTGCGAGAACGACAAACTTGACCTCGCCCTCCAGATCATCGAAAAGGCAAAGCAGAAAGGTGTGAACCTCGTGCTCGGTACCGATTGTGTTGCCGCTGACGATTTCAGTAACGACGCCAACACAATGGTTGTTTCATGCAAGGAAATTCCTGCTGAATGGGAAGGTCTTGACGCTGGTCCCGAAACCCGCAAGGCTTTTGCCGATGCTATCAAGGGCGCTAAGACTATTCTCTGGAACGGTCCTGCCGGTGTGTTCGAGTTTGACAACTTCACTGCCGGTTCACGCGCTATCGCCGATGCTATCGTAGAGGCTACTGAAAACGGTGCCTTCTCTCTCGTAGGTGGCGGCGACTCTGTTGCCTGTGTCAACAAGTTCGGTCTTGCTGACAAGGTCAGCTACGTTTCAACCGGTGGCGGCGCTCTTCTCGAAGCTATCGAGGGCAAGATCCTCCCCGGCATCGCAGCTATCCGCGGCGAAGAATAAGAAGAACAATCTCTGATTGATCTCCGATATTAATCACGGACTCCGGCATCAAAAATTGGATGCCGGAGTCCGTTGCTTTTAGAGGGGGGGATGTTTGGAGGTTGTTAAAAAGCAACCTCTTATTGTCGAGCCGATTCTTCTGTCATTGTGTGTTGTGTCCCTTATGCCTTGATCTGCGTTGTCTTGCGGCGGAAAGATTGCCCCAGGAGATGTGTGGCAAGATAGGTCAGGCGGCTTTCGGGGTGGTGAAGCATATAGCGGTAAAACCACCAGGGAACATAGATGCCGCTGAAAATCGACAGTGTTGTGTAGACCCACCAGGGCAGATCCGTGAAATGATGAAGAACCTGCTGGCAGGCCACGTTGCAGAACCACGACAGGAGGAAAATGATGTAATTGGCGCCTATGAGATGATCGAGTATTCCGATCTCGTGTTTTTCGAGCAGTTTGGCTGCGGAAATGCACATCATTATGCCGAGCAGCGAGCACAGCGGCATGAAATCCGTATGCTCTGTGACGAAAAATGATATGGCCCAGGCGGCTGCAACCAGTCCGGCGAACAAGGCGGAAGTCCAGGGAAGGAGCCTGTCGATTGAATTGTGGGTATGGGCGTATGATGCGCCGAGGACAAAGAAAATACCCAGCCGGAAAGTGTCGGCCAGAGAAAAGATGTGTCCGAAACTCAGCGGAATGAACTGCATGACTGTGAAAGCCACGATGAGCAGCAGATAGGTGAGGCCCCGGTTCAGCCGGTGATTCCTGACAAATGTAAGAACGGCATAGATGACCGTCAGAAGAGTGAAACTCGATTGCAGGAACCAAAGGTAGGGGATGGTCTGTTTTTTGCTGAGGATCAGACTTTCGGCAAGCGAGCGGAAACTGAGTTCGACATGATCGTCGGCCATATCGGAAAACAGTGCGCGGGGCACGAAAGTGACCAGTGACAGGACCACAAAAGGAACAAGCAGACGTTTCACCTTTGTGGATGCGAATTCTTTCCAGCGGGGATGCCGATTGTTGGACTCTGTCGTGAAAACCATCAGGAAACCAGACACGAACATGAAGAGAGGCATCCTGAAACTGTACATCATGCGGTAGAGAAGCATACTGTGGCCCATCTCGCCGTCGGGATACTCATGGAATGAATGACCGATGACGACAAAGACGATTCCGATTATCTGCAAATAGGCGATTGATTTGAGAAATCGTGGCCGACTGGCAGCGGCGGCAGACTGGCTGGTCATTCCCCTATGATCGTAGCTACGATTTTGCGCGGTCCGCCATAGTTGCGGAACTCACAGAGATAAATGCCCTGCCATGTGCCGGTGTTGAGATGTCCGCCGGTGACAGGCAGAGTCAGCGACGGTCCGACAAGAATTGATTTGGCATGGGATGGCATATCGTCAGGGCCCTCGTCAGTGTGGAGATAATACGGCGCGTTTTCCGGCACCAGACGATCGAAAATCACCTGAAGATCATGGCGCACGTCGGGATCTGCATTCTCGTTGACAGCCAAAGCCGCCGAAGTGTGCTTGATCATGAGGTTGATAATCCCTTTTTCCGGAAGAGCGGGTAGCTGACGCATGATCTCGCCTGTGACCAGATGGATGCCGCGCGGATAGGCCCGGAGTGAAAATTCAATTTGCTGTATCATTGGGAGGACTTTGTTTTTTCTTGTTGCAAAGATAGAAATAAATCCTGAACATTTTTAGAGGGTTTTTCATGACAAGAGTTAAAATCTGAGTGGTGTATCTTTTAGATAAATTGTTGTAAATGAGAAAGGAGCATAGCGAGCTATGCGA
>NZ_JAIDEN010000056.1 GCF_029054785.1 Duncaniella sp. | reverse complement strand
GACGAAGACTGACCCCAAAAGCCTCAGACCATCCCCCTCAACAGCAAAAACAAGCGCCATGTCATCAACCATACTCTGGGCCGACGACGAGATTGATCTCCTGAAGCCCCACATAATGTTTCTCAAAGGCAAAGGCTACGACGTCGTGACCGCATGCAGCGGCGCCGACGCCCTTGAACTTGCCGCGCAGCAGAACTTCGACCTCATCATCCTCGATGAGAACATGCCCGGACTGACCGGACTCGAAACCCTTCAGCGCATAAAACTCACCTCGCCCCACATCCCGGTCATCATGATCACCAAAAGCGAGGAGGAAAACATCATGGACCAGGCCGTCGGCAACAAAATCGCCGACTATCTGATCAAACCCGTCAACCCCAACCAGATACTGCTCTCAATCAAAAAGAACCTCCACTCCGAACGCCTCGTCTCCACCCAGACCGGAAGCGACTACCGCCAGGAGTTCTCGCGGATCTCGACCATGATCGACTCCGCCTCCACGATCAGCGACTGGATGGACCTCTACAAGCTCCTGGTCCACTGGGAAATGCAGCTCTCCGCCACCGACACCCAGATGGACGAGCTTCTCGACATGCAGCGCAAGGATGCCGGAACCGCCTTCGCTAAATTCATCAAAAACAACTATGCCGGATGGATCGCCGACAAAAACGCACCGGGGCGCCCGATGATGTCGCCCGACATCTTCAAAAACCGCGTGTTCCCGCTGCTCGACGCCGGTGAAAAGGTCTTCTTCATCCTGATCGACAACTTCCGTCTCGACCAGTGGGCCGCCGTCAAGCCCCTTCTGGCCGACACCTTCAACTTCAGCGAGGAACTCTACTGCTCGATACTCCCGACCGCCACACAGTATGCCCGCAATGCTATCTTCTCCGGACTGATGCCGGTCGACATCGAAAAAATGTTCCCCGACCTGTGGGTCGACGAAGATGCCCCCGAAGGCAAAAACCTCAACGAGTCGCCGATGATCGCCACTCAGTTCGAGCGCTACCGCCGCCACTGCAAATTCTCCTACACGAAGATCAACGACTCCGCCGCCGGTGAGAAACTCCTGCGTGAATTCTCCAACCTGCTTGACAACGACCTGAACGTCATCGTCTTCAACTTCATCGACATGCTCTCCCACGCCCGCACCGAATCACGCATGATCCGCGAACTGGCCGCCAACAACGCCGCTTACCGCTCGATCTCCGAATCGTGGTTCCGCCACTCGCCGGCAATCGAGATCTTCCGCCGGATAGCGGCCAAGGGCTACAAGATAGTGCTCACGACCGACCACGGCACCGTCCGCGTCGACAATCCCGTCAAAGTTGTCGGTGACAAGAACACCAACACCAACCTCCGCTACAAGATAGGCAAAAACCTCGCCTACAACGCAAAGCAGGTCTATGAGGTCAAACAGCCCGCACGTCTGGGCCTCCCCGCCCCCAATGTCTCGTCGACCTACATCTTCGCGACAGGCCGCGACTTCTTCGCCTATCCCAACAACTATAACTATTACGTGCAGTACTACGACGGCACCTTCCAGCACGGCGGCATCTCGCCCGAAGAGATGCTCATTCCGATCATCACTCTGACAGCCAAATAGAATCAAACAAAAGTCACTTACAATAAAAGTCACTTACCGCATGAAAAAAATAATGATCCCCTCCGTCGAAGCTCTCCCTCAGGCAGCCCAGGAATTTCTGAGCCTGATGGACGACGCGACCGTCTACACCTTTGAAGGCGAGATGGGCGCCGGAAAAACCACATTCATCAACGCCCTCTGCCGCGCATTAGGAGTAGAGGAAGACCCGACCGGCTCGCCGACATTCTCAATCATCAACGAATACCGCTCAGACACCACCGCCGAGCTGATCTACCACTTCGACCTCTACCGCATCGAATCGCTCGAACAGGCCTTTGACATCGGCGTGGAGGACTATCTCGACTCCGGAGCACTCTGCCTGATCGAATGGCCCGACCGCATCGACGACATCCTACCCGACGACACCGTCAGAGTCAAGATCGAAGTACTCCCCGACGGCGGACGCTGCCTGACCATCGACAATCCCGCCGAAGCCTGAGAATGGAAATAATCGAGCTTGAAGAGACAGCCTCGACCAACAGCTATCTCGCAGCCATAGCCCGCGAAAGCCGCGAAGGCCTGACAGTGGTCTGCCGGTGTCAGACCGCCGGTCGCGGCCAACGCGGCAACAGCTGGGAGTCAGAGCCGGGCAAAAACATCACCATGTCGCTCCTGCTGAAACCCGCCGGGCTCCACCCCTCGCGCCAGTTTCTGGTCTCCCAGGCAGTCTCGGTGGCCATTGTCAGCGTCCTTTCGCGCCATCTTCCCGGCGAAGAGATCAGGATCAAATGGCCCAACGACATCTATGCCGGCGACCGCAAAATCTGCGGGATCCTCATTGAAAACTCAATCACCCAGAGCGGAATCAACCACTGCATCGTCGGGATGGGCATCAACGTCAACCAGACCCGCTTCCTGTCCGACGCCCCCAACCCGGTGTCGATGGCCATGCTGACCGGACTCAGCTATCAGCTGCGTCGGCTGACCGAAGAAACCGTCAGCGAGATCCTCCGCGAGACAGGAGCCATAGCCACAGCAAGCGAAGATCTGCAAAAACGCTACTTCGAACTGCTCTGGAGACGTGAAGGCTACTGGCCCTACACCGACAATCTGCGCGGCGAGCGCATCATGGCCCGCATCGAGTCCGTAGCCCCTGACGGCATCATCACCCTCGCCCTGCGCGACGGTGACGAAAAGCGCAGTTTCGCGTTCAAGGAGATGGCCGCCTGCCTGAAGTGACGGGTGACAGTAAACCAACGATGGCGTAACGGTGTTATAAAGTCACCGAACAATGACTTTTTTCAACACCCACTCTATAAAAAACGCTATCGTTATGAATGATTTCAATGAAATAATCAACAGTGACAAGCCGACTCTGGTCGACTTCTTCGCCACATGGTGCGGCCCGTGCAAAATGCAGGGTCCGATCCTTGAGGAGCTTAAAAACAAGGTGGGCGATGCCGCCAATATCGTCAAGATCGACGTAGACCGCAACCCCGATCTTTCAGCCAAATATCAGATCCGGAGCGTCCCGACGCTGATCATCTTCAAAAACGGCGAACCCCAGTGGCGCGCCTCCGGTCTCCAGCAGCTTGAAATACTCGAAGACAAACTGCGCATTCAGGAAGAGCCGGGCAAATAAGAGGTTGTTTCACAACACCCTCTAAGCGGCTATCAGGCAACCGACAGCCGGTTCAGCAGACATTTTTAAGCTTCATACCAATACCGAATAAAACAAGATACCCGGTCCGCGCAACCTATGCAGCGCGGCCGGGTATTTTTAGATGTTGTTTAGAGGTTGTTTAAAAACAACTTCTTATTTTGGAGGATAGATCGGGATTTCATAAATTTGCGTCATGATAATAACCCAACATTCATCATGGCTGAAACACTTGAAATTTCTGAAATCTACCGCGCAGCCCAGGTGCTGCGCGATGTTGCACGCCATCCGCGTCTGATCGGCGTTCCCAATATCAATCCTGAAGCCGAGGTCTATATCAAACCTGAGAATCTCCAGCACACAGGCGCGTTCAAACTCCGCGGCGCCTACTATAAGATCTCCCAGCTCACCCCTGAGGAGAAAGCCCACGGCGTGATCGCCTGCTCGGCCGGAAACCATGCCCAGGGAGTGGCCCTCGCAGCAACACGCAACGGCATCAAATCCATCATCTGTCTCCCCGCCGGAGCACCGATCTCGAAGATCGAGGCCACAAAACGCCTCGGTGCCGAAGTCTGCCTTGTGCCCGGTGTCTATGACGATGCCTACCAGAAAGCGCTCGAACTTCAGAAAGAACACAACTATACCCTGATCCACCCCTTTGACGACCTCAAAGTGATTGCCGGACAGGGCACCATCGGACTTGAAATCCTCGAAGAGATGCCCGACGTCGAGGCCGTGATCGTCCCCATCGGCGGCGGCGGTCTGATCGCGGGAATCGCATTTGCACTCAAGCAGCTCAAACCCGATGTCAAAGTCTACGGAGTCCAGGCTGAAGGCGCACCCTCGATGTTCCGCTCGGTCAAGGCCGGAGAGCGCGAACGCCTCGAAAAAGTGGCCACGATAGCCGACGGCATAGCCGTGAAGGAACCCGGAATCAACACCTTTGACTTCTGCTCAAAATATGTCGACGAGATCGTGACCGTCAGCGAAGACGAGATCGCAGCCGCTATCCTCGCGCTGATCGAGCAGCAGAAACTGGTTTCCGAGGGAGCCGGCGCCGTATCTGTGGCAGCCGCCATGTTCAACAAGGTCCCCATCCAGGGCAAGAAGACAGTCTGTGTGGTTTCAGGCGGCAATATCGACGTGACGATCCTCAACCGCGTGATCACCCGCGGCCTTGTCAAGAGCGGACGCAACTGCACCCTCACACTCGACCTCACCGACCAGCCCGGACAGCTCTCCGGCGTCTGCCGCGTGTTGGGCGAAAACGGCGCCAACATCATTTCCGTGACCCACGAGCGCAATTCCCACCTCACCTCGATCAACGGCTGTCTGATCCGCGTCGAAGTCGAGACCCGCAACAACGATCACATCGACATACTGCACAAAGCCCTCGCCACTGCGGGCTACCACGTTGTCTGAACCATCCGCCCCGAATCCACATTATATAATAGAACCCACCTCTTAGTAATATCACTGAATCATGTACCGACGCTTCAATTTCATGCGGCTTCTGCCGGCTGCCGCCCTGCTGACGACAATACTCAGTCTCAGCAGCTGCAAGACCAACGAAAACAACTACCGTCAGGCCTATGAAACGGCTGTCGCCCAAAAACGTGAAACGTCAGGGGTGGATTCAACCATCTATGCCCGCATCCGCAACAGTGCCCGCACTTCGGATCTCGTCACCGGCAGCGACTCGCTTCCGATGCGCACCGAATATGTGGGCTATACGGATGACGGCGGGGCCTCACGCGAAATGCTCAAACGCTACAACGTTGTAGTCGGGCAGTTCCGCCAGGTGTTCAATGCCCGGCAGATGCGCGCACGCCTTCAGGCCAACGGCTATCCCGAAGCCTTCATCATCCACACCCGCGAACCGCTCTACTACGTCTGCACCGCAACCTGCCAGAGCGCCGAAGAGGCCGCCGAGGCATTCCGCAAAGTCACGGCTGACAAATCAATCGTGCTTCGCGAGCCCCTGCCCTTCATCCTGCGCCCGGCCCTCCTGGCCCGATAGGCCACAGCAGAGGCAACTCTGCGCATCCTGACCAATCAAAAGACTTTACCGAAAATTAACCATATCACAAAAACACTTGCAAGATGAAACAGTCATTTCCTTATATCCCACCGGCAACGGACTCTCAGCTTGTCTATACCGACGGCGAGACTATGGGTGAGGCTGTCGAGGCTTTTGAAAGCCAAGACTATGTCAACGCCATCCATCTGCTGATCGATGCCCTCGACAGCGATTTCCGCGAACGCTACGGCAATGAAGACGGGACATCGTTCAGAATTCCCCACGGCTCGATAGTCGTGCAGATCGACATCACAGACGAAAGTCTGCATATCTCCGCCGAATTCCTGCGTCTTCCGGAAAAAGGCCGTGTTGCGATGTTGCGTCAGATCGCCGAAATGAACATCAACAATCTCATGCTTGCCCGCTTTGTCAAGAGCGGTGACTATCTGAGAATGGACTATAAATGTCCTCTGACCGACACCCATCCCCACAAGATCCACGCCATAATCTACAATATCTGCGCCATCGGCGACAAGTATGACGATGAGTTCTGCACCCGTTTCAAAGCCGAACGCTGCTACACTCCGAAAATCACACCCTATACCCAGGAAGAGGTCGACAAAGTCTATGACGGCCTGCAAACCGTAGCCGGGCTTGCCCTTAAAGCCGCCGGAGAATATAACTCCCAGCGCCGCTACATCTACGCCTGGACCATAATCCGCGCGGCCATCCATCAGTTCACCTTCATCGCCAACCCGCAGGGACAGCTCATCAACGAGATCGAAAAGGCAGTCGAGTCCATGAGTGACGAGCGCCCGATCGAGGAACTCGTCTCACGCGGCACGGCATTTCTCCAGAAACTCATGGAGACCCCGAAGGAAGAACTGGCCAAAGACCTCTACACGGTGGAGATGATGGTGTCCATGAAGCCACTAGCACCGCTCCAGAGTGTACAGGATGACTTTGAAAGCCTCCACGAGGATGTCACACAGGCGATGCAGAAAGGAGACTACGACCAGGTTGTCGTGCGCATTTTCTTCTCCTTCTACTCCTTGCTTGCCGAAAACAACATCTCTCTCCTTCTGGAATATCTGATCATCACGGCTCTGCGCGAAAGTGCCGGACTCCCCCTCAAGGAAGCAGCTGGAATACTTCTCAACGCACTCGACAAAATCATGGACGGTGACATCGAGCCGGATGACGATGACGATGAGGACGATGATGAGGATGACGAGGAATATGATGACGACGAAGAAGACGACGATGACGAGGATGACGACGAAGAAGACGACGATCTTTCGGAGATGCCAGCCAACATCCTGTCAGACTCTCAGAAACTTACCGAAGCCATGAGCGGAGAAGAGATCGCCGACATCCAGCGCCGGATGGACGATGCGCTGAAAGCAGGCAACATGACCGAATACATGCGCCTCGCAACAGAACTTCAGATGCGTATCCTCAGTACCCTGGGCTCCTGAAAGAATCCTGACTGATCCCACGTCTACCGTTCAATCCATTCACCATCATCAATCCATCTGTCTTATGAATCCTGAAATAAACAAACTCATATATAAAGTGACCCATGCCGATGGGTCAGGCAGTTGCTTCTATCTCAAGCAGCACGACATTTTTGTGACCAACTATCATGTTGTGGCAGGCTACCGCAAAGTTGCCGTCCATGACAATGAGCGCAACCCCTACGAGGCACGTGTGGTTGTAGTCAATCCTGAACTTGACCTTGCATTGCTCGCCGTCGATGCCGACTTCAGCCATCTCCCCGACTTTCCTCTCGCCGACGGCGAGGATCCGGCCATAGGCTCCAAGGTCCATGTGGCAGGCTACCCCTTCGGAATGCCCTTCACAATCACCGAAGGCTCCCTCTCCTCTCCGCGCCAGCTGATGGACGGAAAATATTACATCCAGATCGACGCACCGGTCAATCCCGGCAACTCCGGAGGCCCTATCGTCAATGACAAAGGCGAGATAATCGGCGTGACAGTCAGCAAATTCGCCTCTTCGTCAGCCGACAACATGGGCTTCGGCATCCGCCTTGAATCCCTGGCCCAGCTGCTCGACGCGATCGGCGACCTTGACCGCGGAGAGTTTCACGTACAGTGTGACAGCTGCGACGAGCTTATATCCGGCGACGAGGAATATTGTCCCTCATGCGGAGCACGTCTTGACGAGCGCGTGTCGGCAGTCCATGAGATGTCTCCTCTGGGCAGATTCTGCGAAAGCGCCATCGAGAGAATGGGACTGAATCCGGTGCTCGCCCGAAGCGGCCACAATGTCTGGGTGTTTCACCGCGGCAGCTCTGAGATCAGACTCTTCGTCTATGACCGCAACTATCTTTTTGCCGTGTCACCGATCAATCTGCTCCCGAAGAAAAATGTCGAAAAGGTGCTCGACTACATGCTTGACACCGACTTCTATCCCTACAAGATGGGGGTTGACGGCCGTCAGATCTATCTCTGCTACCGCATCCATCTCGCCGATCTGACCGAAGACTCACGCGAGCGCATCCTCAACAATATTGTAGGTCTCGCCGAAAAGGCCGACGAGCTTGACAACAGACTCGTCGATGAATACGGCTGCGAGTTCTCGCTCTACTCCAAAGCTGATCAGTAAAGGATCCTCCCGTCAGGACAAAACTGCCAGTAGGGACGCTTTAAAAAGCGTCCCTACTGGGCTATTATGGCAGGGGATGCGCCCCCCTGAATTTATTGAATCGGGCTTTTGACAGCCAACCTTAAAGTCTACTTCTGCGGGGAGGTGAGATAGGACTTATAGAGTGCGGGATCGTTGATGATTTTGACAGCGGCCGCAAAGGTCGGGTCGAGGGGGCTGACAACGCGTGAGTAGGTCGACTGTTCGTAGATATCGCGACCGATCAGGCCTTTGACAATGGCCCGCAGCAGAGGCTCCGAACAACGGAACTGTTCCTCATTATAGGTGACGCCGTCGGCTGTCCCGCGGTCGATCAGGCCTTGCATGATCTCAGGCGAGACAGTGAATTTTGCTATGTAGGCCTCCTCGGTCGGATAGCTGCTCTTGATTTTCGCGCGGTTGGCATCGACATAGTTGACCGTGAAATTGTTGACCGCTCCCTTGGCGATCAGGTCGCGGTAGTAGGGCGAATACATCGTCGTGTCGATCGCCACGAACTTATCGGGCATGATGCCCCCGCCGCCATAGACCGGACGGTGGAGCCGGCGGGTATGGAAAAGCAGCGAATCGGCGAAATGATGGATGCTGTCGGCATTGGTCAGCTCCCCGGCATTGAAGCGGTTGATCATGTCGAGCTGATAGTTCTCGTCATCGCCGTCGACATAGGGCTTCTGGATGCAGCGTCCGGAGGGGGTGTGATAGCGCGAGACTGTCAGACGCATCATCGAGCCGTCAGGGAAGGGGAAAGGACGCTGGACGAGTCCCTTGCCGAAGGTGCGGCGTCCGACGATCACTCCACGATCGTTGTCCTGGAGCGCTCCTGAAAGGATCTCGCTTGCCGATGCCGAATATTGGTTGACCATCACAACGACACGACCGTCGAGAAACGATCCGTTTTTCTGGGTGACATACTCGGCCACTCCGTTTTTGGGCGATTCGGTGTAGACCACCAGGTCGCCTTTGCGCAGGAACATGTCGGAGATGTCAGTTGCCGGGCGCATGTAGCCGCCGCCGTTGTCCGTAAGGTCAAGGATCAGATGGCGCATTCCGTTTTTCTTCAGCTTGCCCATAGCCTCGCGCACTTCGTCGGCGGTCGCCTCAGCGAAACGGCTGACGCTGATGTAGCCTACGGAGTCGTTGATCATATAGGAGGCCTCGACGCTGTAAATGGGTATGTTGTCGCGCTCAACACGGAATTCGAGCAGCTGGGGGTTGCCCTTTCTGAGGACTTTCAGTCGGGCTACTGTTCCTTTCGGGCCGCGCAACACCTTCATGATGTCGTTGTTCTTCATGCTGACACCTGAAATGACAGTGTCGTTGCAGGAGATGATCCGGTCGCCGGGGATGATGCCGACTTTCTCCGAAGGACCTCCGGCCACGGATTCGATGACATAGAGCGTGTCATTGTTCATCTGGAAGCGGATGCCGATGCCGGAGAAGTTGCCGTCGAGCGGCTCGGTCAGCTCGCGGGTCTCTTCGGGCGAAGAGTAGGTCGAATGCGGATCGAGGGTCTTGAGCATCGCGACGATGGCTTCAGTCACCACCTTGGCGGTGTCGATCTGGTCGACATAATATGATTCGATGATCTGTTCGGCGTAACGCAGCTTGCGTTCGGGCGTAAACTGGATATGCCCCAGAGAGGTCAGGCAGACTGCAATGAGGAGTATGGTGGAAAAAAACAGTTTTTTCATCTGTCGGATTGTGTAAAAGTGTGTGTATATCTTTTTATGGCTGCGGGATAAATTCGCTGACATCGCGCCCGTAGGACCGCAGCTCGCGCACCACCGAGGAGGATACCGCCGCATATTCCGGCAGGGTGAAGAGCAGGAGGGTCTCGATTCCTGAGATCCGGCGGTTGATGTCGGCCAGGTTGCGCTCATATTCGAAATCGACAGCCGAACGGACTCCGCGCAACATCCAGCGGGCGCCCTGGGCCTCGCAGGCGTCGACCGTCAGGCCGGAATAGGCAATGACCGAGACTTTCGGCTCTGAGGCATAGAGGGCGCGGATCTCCTCGACACGGGTATCGGTCTGCGGGCCGGTTTCTTTGCCGGAGTTGACTCCGACGGCTATGACAACGCGGTCAAAAAGCGGCAGAATCCGCGAGACGAGTGACTGATGGCCCACGGTGAAGGGATTGAATGAGCCGGGAAACAGGATTGTGTTCATCTGAAAAACAAATGCTTGATGAGACTGCGCGGGGGTCAGACGATCTGCGAGTCATCTTCGACAACAAGATTGTCAATGATAAAGTTCTGGCGCTCCATTGTGTTCTTGCCCATGTAGAATTCAAGCAGCTCGGCAACAGCGTCCTCCTTGCGGAGGGTGACACGGTCGAGACGCATGTCAGGACCAATGAAGCCGCGGAATTCTTCAGGCGAGATCTCTCCGAGACCCTTGAATCGGGTGATTTCGGCATTGTCGCCAAGTTTCTCGATGGCGGCGATGCGTTCTTCGTCGGTGTAGCAGTAGTAAGTGTCCTCCGCAGCCGATGCCGATCCGCGGGCGCCTCGCTTGGTGGTCTTGTGGTTGCGCACACGGAACAGCGGGGTCTGGAGCACGTAGAGATGCCCCTTCTTGATCATGTCGGGGAAGAACTGGAGGAAAAATGTCATCAGCAGCAGGCGGATGTGCATTCCGTCGACGTCGGCATCGGTGGCGATGATGACGTTGTTGTAGCGCAGTCCGTCGATCCCCTCCTCGATGTTCAGAGCGGCCTGAAGGAGGTTGAACTCGTCGTTCTCATAGAGGATCTTGGCCGGGACGCCATAGGAGTTTTTAGGTTTTCCTCGCAGCGAGAACACGGCCTGGGTCTCGACGTTGCGGATCTTGGTGATCGAACCGGCAGCGGAGTCACCCTCGGTGATGAAGATCGACGATGCGAGTTTCTTCTCCTCGCTTCCGCGGCTGTCGTTGAGATGGACGCGGCAGTCAAGGAGCTTTTTGTTGTGGAGATTGGCCTTTTTCTGCTTCTCGCGGGCGAGTTTTGTGATGCCGGCCATCGCCCTGCGGTCACGTTCGCTCTCCTGGACCTTTTTCAGGATGATGTCGGCGACGTCGGTGTTGCGGTGCAGATAGTTGTCAAGCTCGGTTTTGATGAAGTCACCGATAAACTTGGCCACGGTCGGACCTTCGGGTCCCATGTCGCGGCTTCCGAGTTTGGTTTTGGTCTGCGATTCAAACACCGGCTCCTCTACCTTGATGGAGACGGCGGCGATCATTCCGTTGCGGATGTCGGAGTAGTCGAAATCGCGTTTGAAGTATTCTTTGAGTGTGCGTGAGACCGATTCCTTGAAGGCAGTCAGGTGAGTGCCGCCCTGGGTTGTGTGCTGGCCGTTGACGAAGGAGTAGTATTCCTCGCCGCGCTGATTGGCATGGGTGATGGCCACCTCGATGTCGTCGCCTTTGAGATGGATCGGGGCGTAGAGCGGATCGGTGGTCATGCTGTCGCGCAGCAGGTCGAGAAGGCCGTGGCGCGAAATGTAGCGCTTGCCGTTGAAGATGACGGCCAGTCCGGTGTTGAGGAAGGTGTAGTTCTTGATCAGCGGGATGATGAACTCGTCGCGGTAGGCATAGTCGCGGAAGATGCTTGCGTCAGGGGTGAAGCGCACCAGTGTGCCGTTGGCTTCGGTGGTTGGCTCGATGTCGCTCTCCTCTACGATCTCTCCGCAGCGGTAGAGCACGCTTTTCATCTGTCCATCGCGGACACTGCTGATGAAGAACTCTGTCGAGAGGGCGTTGACGGCTTTGATGCCGACACCGTTCAGACCTACGGATTTCTTGAATGCCTTTGAGTCATATTTGCCGCCGGTGTTCATCTTTGAAGAGACATCGACGAGCTTGCCCAGAGGCACTCCGCGGCCATAGTCGCGCACGGTGACTGTCCCGTCGGCCACGTCGACGAGGATCTGCTTTCCGAAGCCCATCATGTATTCGTCGATGGCATTGTCGAGCACTTCCTTGATCAGTACATAGATGCCGTCGTCGAAGTTCGATCCGTCGCCCAGCTTGCCGATGTACATACCGGGACGCCGGCGGATATGTTCCTTCCAGTCAAGTGTCTTTATATCGTCCTCATCATAGTCGGCGGCAGGTGTCGGAGTGACTCCGGCTGATTCCGGAGTCTCGATGTCATCGTGGATTAGTTCGTCATTCTCGGTCATGGCGCGTATCTGTTATGATAAGTAAGCACAAATTTACGAATTTTTCGCGGATTAAGCAATGATTTATTTTTTCCCTGCTCCGGGGCGGGGATAATGCAATGAGCTTTGATAGCAAGATGATGTTATCCAGCCTCTACGAGGCAGGCGGAGGGAATGACAGGCTCTACCCCAGGCATCGCTACGGCCCTGCGGGCCTACGCTAACCCTGGGGTTTCGAAAACATAGGCTCTCCGAGCCATCGCAAACCAGCCCCAATGCTTTCCATGATCCTCCAAGACCTATGCAACCGCAAATGATCATCGCCTCTCAGAGCCATTGCCGGGCCGGACTGCCGACACCAAGCCATATGTAGCCGCAGATGATTCATCGCCGAGCTATCGTTAAGCTGCGCCAGGACCAGTGATGGCTCGGAGAGCCTATGTTTTCGAAACCCCAGGGTTAGCGAGAGCCGAAGCGACAGCGAAGGCCGAGCGATGCCTGGGGTAGAGAACAAGCAACTAATCAGCCTCGAAGAGGCTGGTTAACATCGTAATACAACAAGATATTGTTTTACCCCCTCTAAATTTGCATATTGAAATAATAGATATTACTTTTGCTATACAAGTAACTCACTATCCTCTCCTCATGAGCCAGACAGCACAGCTTCTACACATCGTCATAAATACACATTGCCGACAGTTGACCATTCCAGAAACAACATGTCAGGATCTATACTCTATAATTGCAAACCTTGTCAAAGCCAGACACAGCTATCTGTATTGTATCAACGGAATAGGCAATCATCTGCATATGCTCGTTGACTTGCACCCGACAGAGGCTCTTTCAGAATTTGTGCGGCATATCAAGCAGAACAGCAGTATGTGGATGAAGCGGTCAGGCCTTTATCCGAGTTTTGACGGCTGGGGAAAGGAATATTTCGCGGCATCCGTATCTCCGTCGGCCAAAGAGAACGTGATACACTATATCATAAATCAGAAAACACATCATCTTATACAGCCCTTTGAAACCGAATTCCAAAAGCTGATACTGAACTCCGGCAAAAGATGGGAGGAGTATATGCTGACATGAATCCTAACCAGCCTCTCCGAGGCAGATTCAGCGGCTCTCTGCCACTACCCCAGGCACCGCTCGGCCTCCGCTATCGCTCCGGGGCTCACTCACCCTGGGAGGTCTGAAATTCAGGCTCTCCGAGCCTCCAGGCTGACACAACGCAACCAATGTTTCGCACCTACGGCGCTCTAAATCTTTATATGCCATCCATTAACCACAGCTGCGAACCCCTACGGGGCTCTTGCTGTGGCCTGGATTCTTCACGCTGCTACGCAGCTTCGACGGAACGAAACGCTAAACACTGAGCAGCTTTGACCGAAATGCGTCTCACGACCCAAAGCGCCAAACACTGATTATGCGACACTCAGCTTTGACCGAAATGCGTCTCACGACCCCACGCGCCGCTCAGCCTATGCTGTCGCTCCGGCGCTCGCTCACCCTGGGGGTTCGAAAACTCAGGCTCTCCGAGCCTCGGCTGCCCAAACCATCTCTGCATTTTCATTCTCCAAAACGCAAGTCACCCCCTGACGAACTTTTGTCGTCAGGGGGTGACTGTGGGGGTTATCGCTTGTCTCTACATGTGGAGAGACGCGGGGATCAGAGTTCGGTGTGGGCTACGTCAACGACTTCGGGTGCTTCGTCGCGTGATACGACGGGGATGTCGAAGGCGTCTTCGATGTCGTCCTTGCCGCCGACTACGATGCGCTCGTAGGAGCGGAGTCCGGTACCGGCGGGGATGAGGTGACCGCAGATGACGTTTTCCTTCATGCCTGCGAGGTAGTCGACCTTGCCGTTTATCGCGGCTTCGTTGAGCACCTTGGTTGTTTCCTGGAAGGAAGCAGCCGACATGAACGACGATGTCTGGAGTGCGGCACGGGTGATACCCTGGAGGATCTGTTCGGATGTCGCGGGCTGGGCGTCACGTACCTGGATCGGACGGAGGTCACGGCGCTTGAGCGATGAGTTTTCGTCGCGGAGCTTGCGGGCGGTGATGATCTGTCCGGGCTTGACGTTTTCGCTGTCGCCGGCGTCGGTGACAACTTTCTTGCCCCAGATGCGGTCATTTTCGTCCATGAAGTCGCGCTTGTCGACAACCTGCTGTTCGAGGAAGTTGGTGTCGCCCGGATCGAGGATGTTGACTTTACGCATCATCTGGCGCACGATCACTTCGAAGTGCTTGTCGTTGATCTTCACACCCTGCATGCGGTAGACGTCCTGGACTTCGTTGACGATGTATTCCTGAACGGCTGTCGGACCCATGATGTTGAGGATGTCGGCCGGGGTGGTGGCACCGTCGGAAAGCGGTGTACCTGCGCGGACGTAGTCGTTTTCCTGAACGAGGATCTGCTTGGACAGGGGCACGAGATATTTCTTGGTCTCGCCGAGTTTTGAGGTGACTGAGATCTCGCGGTTGCCGCGCTTGACCTTTCCGAACTTGACTTCGCCGTCGATTTCCGAGACGATTGCGGGGTTCGAGGGGTTGCGGGCTTCGAAGAGCTCGGTCACACGGGGGAGACCACCGGTGATGTCACCGGCAGAACCTGCGGCACGCGGGATCTTGACGAAGATTTCGCCGGGTTTGAGTTCGGCGTTCTCGTCGACCATGAGGTGGGCGCCCACGGGGAGTGCGTAGGTGCGGAGGATCTGGCCGTTTGCATCGACGATGTTGGCTTCGGGAACTTTGCCACGCTCCTTGGATTCGATGATGATCTTTTCGCGGAGACCGGTCTGTTCGTCGGAGTCGACGCGGAAGGTGACGTTTTCGGTGAGGTTGACGTACTGTACCTTACCACCGGCTTCGCTGACGATGACGGCGTTGAAGGGGTCCCATTCGCAGATGACGTCGCCTTTCTTGACGCGGGCGCCGTTGTCGAAGAAGAGTTTGGCACCGTAGGGGATGTTGGCGTTGGTGAGCATCATCTTTGTGGTGGGGTCGATGATTCGCATTTCTGCGAGTCGGCCGATCACCACGTCGACCTTGCGGCCATTGGCGTCAACTTCCTCGGTCTGCACGGTGCGGAGTTCTTCGATTTCGAGAATACCGTCGTAGCGCGAGGTGAGCGAGTTGACGGCCGCGATGTTCGAGGCGACACCACCGACGTGGAATGTACGGAGGGTAAGCTGAGTACCGGGCTCGCCGATTGACTGTGCGGCGATCACGCCGACAGCTTCGCCCATCTGGACCATGCGGTGAGTTGCGAGGTTGCGGCCATAGCACTTGGCGCAGACGCCTTTCTTGGATTCGCAGGTAAGCACCGAACGGATTTCAACCGATTCGATCGGCGATTCGTTGATGCGGTCGGCTGCCACGTCGTTGATCTCTTCGCCGGCGGCTACGATCAGCTCGCCATTGGTGGGATCGATGATGTCATGGACAGAGACGCGTCCGAGGATGCGTTCGCCCAGAGAAGCGACAACTTCGTCGTTGTTCTTGATTTCGGTGCAGACGAGTCCGCGGAGGGTTCCGCAGTCTTCCTCGTTGATGATGACGTCATGGGCCACGTCGACGAGACGACGGGTAAGATAACCGGCGTCGGCTGTCTTGAGCGCGGTGTCGGCAAGACCCTTACGGGCACCGTGGGTTGAGATGAAGTATTCGAGCACCGAAAGACCTTCCTTGAAGTTCGCAAGAATCGGGTTCTCGATGATCTGACCACCTTCGGCACCGCTCTTCTGGGGCTTGGCCATAAGACCACGCATACCGGAGAGCTGACGGATCTGGTCTTTAGAACCACGGGCACCGGAGTCAAGCATCATGTAGACAGGGTTGAAGCCCTGCTTGTCTGCCGAGATCTGCTTCATGAGGGTGTCGGCCAGACGTGAGTTGACGTGTGTCCAGATGTCGATGATCTGGTTGTAGCGTTCGTTGTTGGTGATGAAGCCCATCGAGTAGTTGTTGAGGACTTCCTGAACCTGCTCGTAGCCTTCGCGTACATATTCTTCCTTTTCGGCGGGGATAAGGACGTCGCCGAGGTTGAACGACAGACCGCCCTTGAATGCCATGTAGTAACCGAGGTTCTTGATGTCGTCAAGGAACTGTGCCGAACGGGGAATACCGCAGTTTTTGATTACGCGCGAGATGATGGTACGCAGTGATTTCTTCGAGAGGATCTCATTGACGTAGCCGATTTCTTTGGGGACGTAGCGGTTGACGAGCACACGGCCTACGGAGGTGTTGTCGACGAGGTGTTTGATCGGGTTTCCGAATTCGTCGATGTCATCGACCACTACCGATACGGGTGCGTGGAGTGTGACACGGCCTTCGTTGTAGGCGATCTCTGCTTCTTCAGGACCGTAGAATTTCAGACCTTCGCCCTTGTCGCCCTTGCGGAGTTTGGTGATGTAGTAGAGACCGAGCACCATGTCCTGAGAGGGGACGGTGATAGGCGCACCGTTGGCGGGGTTGAGGATGTTGTGCGATCCGAGCATGAGCAGCTGGGCTTCGAGGATGGCCTCGTTGCCGAGCGGGAGGTGGACTGCCATCTGGTCACCGTCGAAGTCGGCGTTGAATGCCGTACATGCGAGGGGGTGGAGCTGGATTGCCTTGCCTTCGATCATCTTGGGCTGGAAGGCCTGGATGCCGAGTCGGTGAAGCGTCGGGGCACGGTTGAGGAGCACGGGGTGGCCCTTCATAACGTATTCGAGAATGTCCCATACGACGGGTTCCTTGCGGTCGACGATCTTCTTGGCCGATTTGACGGTCTTGACGATGCCGCGCTCGATGAGCTTGCGGATGACGAAGGGCTTATAGAGTTCGGCAGCCATGTTTTTGGGGATACCGCACTCGTGCATCTTCAGTTCGGGACCTACGACGATAACTGAACGGGCCGAGTAGTCGACACGCTTACCGAGGAGGTTCTGACGGAAGCGGCCCTGCTTGCCCTTGAGCGAGTCAGAGAGCGATTTGAGGGGACGGTTGGCTTCGGTCTTGACGGCTGAAGACTTGCGTGAGTTGTCAAGGAGTGAGTCGACGGCTTCCTGAAGCATACGCTTTTCGTTGCGGAGGATGACGTCAGGAGCCTTGATCTCTATGAGGCGTTTCAGACGGTTGTTGCGGATGATGACGCGACGGTAGAGGTCGTTGAGGTCGGAGGTCGCGAAGCGGCCGCCGTCGAGGGGCACGAGCGGACGGAGTTCAGGCGGAATGACGGGCACTGCCTGGAGGATCATCCATTCGGGACGGTTGCGCTCGCGCGATGCGCGGAACGATTCAACCACCTGGAGGCGCTTGAGGGCCTCGGTCTTGCGCTGCTGCGAGCCTTCGGAGTTGGCCTGGTCACGCAGGGCGTAGGAGAGGTCGTCGAGGTTGATGTCCTTGAGAAGGTCGTAGATTGCCTCGGCACCCATCTTGGCCACAAACTTGTTGGGGTCTGTGTCGTCAAGGAGCTGGTTTTCACGGGGCAGACGGTCTACGATCTCGAAGTATTCTTCCTCTGAGAGAAGGTCAAGACGCTGTACGGGCTTCTCGCCTTCGGCGGCAACACCGGGGTTGATGACGACGTAGCGTTCGTAGTAGATGACTGCGTCGAGTTTCTTCGAGGGAAGGCCCAGGAGGTAGCCGATTTTATTTGGAAGCGAGCGGAAATACCAGATGTGAGCCACGGGAACCACGAGTTTGATGTGGCCCATGCGTTCACGACGTACTTTCTTTTCGGTCACTTCAACACCGCATCGGTCGCAGACAATGCCTTTGTAGCGGATGCGCTTGTACTTGCCGCAATGGCATTCGAAGTCCTTTACAGGACCGAAGATGCGCTCGCAGAAGAGGCCGTCGCGCTCAGGCTTGTAGGTGCGGTAGTTGATGGTTTCAGGTTTTAACACCTCGCCGCTCGACTTCTCAAGAATCTCCTCAGGCGAAGCAAGCCCGATGGAGATTTTTGAGAAACTGTTTTTTTGCTTATTGTCTTTTCTAAAAGCCATATATATAATATGAAAACAATGTTAAAATTAAGGATGTCGCCGGGGCTGACATTACTGCTCAAGGTTGATGCTGAGACCGAGGCCGCGGAGTTCGTGGAGAAGCACGTTGAGTGATTCGGGAATTCCGGCGGGTGGCATGGCCTCGCCCTTGACGATAGCCTCGTAGGTCTTCGAGCGGCCTGTGACGTCGTCGGACTTGACAGTGATGATCTCCTGGAGGATGTGGGCGGCGCCGAATGCTTCGAGCGCCCAGACTTCCATCTCACCGAAACGCTGTCCACCGAACTGGGCTTTACCGCCGAGAGGCTGCTGGGTGATGAGTGAGTACGGACCGATCGAGCGGGCGTGCATCTTGTCTTCAACCATGTGGCCGAGCTTAAGCATGTAGATCACACCTACGGTTGCGGGCTGGTCGAAGCGTTCGCCTGTGCCGCCGTCGTAGAGGTAGGTCTTGCCGTAGCGGGGGATGCCAGCCTTGTCGGTCCACTCGTTGAGGTCGTCAAGTGTGGCGCCGTCGAAGATCGGGGTGGCGAATTTCTCGCCGAGTTCGCGGCCGGCCCATCCGAGGACGGTCTCGAAGATCTGTCCGAGGTTCATACGCGAAGGCACACCCAGCGGGTTGAGGACGATGTCGACCGGAGTACCGTCGGCGAGGAAGGGCATGTCTTCCTGACGCACGATACGCGAAACGATACCCTTGTTACCGTGACGGCCTGCCATCTTGTCACCGACGCTGATCTTACGCTTCTTGGCGATGTAGACCTTGGCGAGCTTCATGATGCCTGAGGGGAGCTCGTCGCCGATGGAGATGTCGAACTTCTTGCGGCGGAGTTCGGCGTCGATCTCCTTGGATTTGCGCAGGTAGTTGACGATGGTGGCGCGGATCATGTCGTTCTTGTGGGCGTCGGCTGTCCACTTCGAGAGGTTGATGGTGTCGTAGTCGATCTCACGCAGTGTAGCGGCGGAGAATCTTGCACCCTTGGGGATGATGTCGGTTCCGAGGAAGTCCTTCACGCCCTGTGATGTCTTGCCGTTGGTGAGAGTCATGAGTTTCTCAACAAGGAGATCCTTGAGAGCGTTGAGACGGTCTTCATATTCCTCGTCGAGCTTGGGCAGCACTGCGCTTGCGCTCTTCTTGGTCTTTTTCTTTTCGGCTTTCTGGAAAAGATGTGTGCCGATGACAACACCCTTGAGCGAGGGAGAAGCCTTGAGAGAAGCGTCCTTCACGTCGCCGGCCTTGTCGCCGAAGATGGCGCGGAGGAGTTTTTCTTCCGGAGTGGGGTCGCTTTCGCCCTTGGGAGTGATCTTGCCGATCATGATGTCGCCGGGGACGATGTGGGCGCCCACGCGGATGATGCCGCGTTCGTCAAGGTCCTTGGTAGCGTCTTCCGACACGTTGGGGATGTCGGAGGTGAGCTCTTCCATACCGCGTTTTGTCTCGCGGACTTCAAGAGTGTATTCGTCGACGTGGACTGATGTGAGGATGTCTTCGCGGACCACGCGTTCGTTGAGCACGATGGCGTCCTCATAGTTGTAACCCTTCCAGGGCATGAAGGCCACCTTGAGGTTGCGTCCGAGAGCGAGTTCGCCCTTTTCGGTCGAGTAGCCTTCGGTGAGGATGTCGCCTTTCTTGACGCGCTGTCCCTTGTTGCAGATGGGACGGAGGTCGATAGTGGTGCTCTGGTTGGTCTTGCGGAATTTGGGGAGACGGTATTCTTTCACGCTGTCCTCGAACGAAACGAATTCTTCGTCCTCGGTGCGGTCATAGCGGATGCGGATGACGGTTGCGTCGACAAACTCGATGGTGCCTTCGCGCTCGGCCATAATCTGGGTGCGGCTGTCGCGGATGAGCTGGCCTTCGATGCCTGTTCCGACGATCGGCGACTCGCTGCGCAGCAGGGGCACAGCCTGACGCATCATGTTCGATCCCATGAGCGCGCGGTTTGCGTCGTCGTGTTCGAGGAAGGGGATGAGCGATGCTGCGATCGAGGCGATCTGGGTGGGCGACACGTCCATGAGTTCCACCTGGTCCGGGGCGACGATAGGGAAGTCGGCGTCCATACGGGCTTTGACGCGCTCGTTGATGAAGTCACCGTTGTCGTTGACAGGAGCGTTGCCCTGGGCGATGATCTTGCCTTCTTCGATTTCAGCGGTGAGGTAGACGACTTCGTCGTTCTTGAGGTTGACCACTCCGTCCTTGACTTCGCGGTAGGGAGTCTCGATGAAGCCGAGGTCATTGATCTTCGCATAGACGCAGAGCGAGGAGATCAGACCGATGTTCGGGCCTTCAGGGGTCTCGATCGGGCAGAGACGGCCGTAGTGGGTATAGTGTACGTCACGGACCTCGAAGCCTGCACGCTCACGTGAAAGACCGCCGGGGCCGAGGGCCGACATACGGCGCTTGTGAGTGATTTCGGCCAGCGGGTTGGTCTGGTCCATGAACTGTGAGAGGGCGTTGGTGCCGAAGAATGTGTTGATGACGCTCGAAATGGTCTTGGCGTTGATAAGATCAATCGGGGTGAACACTTCGTTGTCACGGACATTCATGCGTTCGCGGATGGTGCGCGACATGCGGGCCAGACCTACGTTGAACTGGTTGTAGAGCTGCTCGCCTACGGTGCGCACACGGCGGTTGCTCAGGTGGTCGATATCGTCGACATCGGTCTTCGAGTTGATAAGCTCGATGAGATATTTGATGATGGCGATGATGTCTTCCTTGGTGAGCACCTTGACATCCATCGAGGTGGTGAGGCCGAGTTTCTTGTTGATACGGTAGCGGCCCACCTCGCCGAGGTCATAACGCTTTTCAGAGAAGAAAAGGTTGGTGATGACTTCGCGGGCGCTGGCATCGTCCGGCGGCTCGGCGTTGCGGAGCTGTCGGTAGATGTACTGGATAGCTTCCTTCTCGGAGTTGGATGTATCCTTCTGGAGAGTGTTGAATATGATGGAGTAGTCGGAGGTGTTGGCGTCTTCCTTGTGGAGAAGCACGGTCTGCACGCCCGAATCAAGAATTTCCTGGATGTTCTCTTCTTCAAGGACAGTCTCGCGGTCGAGGATCACGTCGTTACGCTCGATCGAAACAACTTCGCCGGTATCTTCGTCAACGAAGTCCTCGACCCAGGTCTTGAGCACACGGGCGGCGAGCTTGCGGCCCACGGCTTTCTTGAGGTTGGTCTTGTTGACCTTGATTTCCTCGGCAAGTCCGAAGATCTCGATGATGTCCTTGTCACTTTCGAGGCCGATCGCACGCAGAAGAGTGGTCACAGGGAGTTTCTTCTTACGGTCGATGTAGGCATACATGACGTTGTTGATGTCAGTAGCAAACTCGATCCAGCTGCCGCGGAAGGGGATGATACGGGCGCTGTAAAGTTTGGTGCCGTTGGCGTGGGTGCTCTGTCCGAAGAACACGCCGGGCGAACGGTGGAGCTGAGACACGACAACGCGCTCGGCGCCGTTGATGACAAAGGTACCCTTGTCAGTCATGTAGGGGATCGGGCCGAGGTAGACGTCCTGTATCACAGTAGCGAAGTCCTCGTGGTCAGGGTCAGTACAGTAGAGTTTGAGCTTGGCCTTGAGGGGAACGCTGTAAGTCAGACCGCGTTCGAGACATTCGTCGATCGTGTAACGCGGAGGATCGATGTAATAGTCAAGGAACTCAAGCACAAAGTTGTTGCGGGTGTCGGCGATGGGGAAGTTTTCGGCGAACACCTTGAAGAGTCCCTCGTTTTTTCTTTTTTCCGGGGGAGTGTCGAGCTGAAGGAAGTCCTGGAACGACTTCAGCTGCACCTCCAGAAAGTCAGGATAAGGGAGAGGGGTTTTAACCGACGCGAAATTGACGCGGGGTTTTGCTAAAGTGATATCTGAC
>NZ_JAIDEN010000055.1 GCF_029054785.1 Duncaniella sp. | reverse complement strand
CCCTCTAAGCGTCGGACCGGAGGAGGAAAGAAGACAGATCGCGTGGATTTATAGATGAATTTCATTATTTTTGCATGACGGACATCCACGCTTCTGTTCAATTCGGAGCGGAGACCCCGGAAAGGCGGTCTGGGTGTTTCGGACTGAACACTAAAAAAACAAAACCAATCATGAAAATGTTCGATAAAATCCTTCTTGGAGCGCTCGCTCTGATGAGCGTTGAGCCCGCTCTGGCCTGCACGAGCCTTATCGCCGGCAAGAATGCCACTCCCGACGGTTCTGTCCTTGTGACATACGCCGCAGACAGCCATACGCTTTATGGCGAACTGTATAACCGCCCCGGAGGCAAGCATAAACCGGGGACGATGAGAAAGATCGTGGAATGGGACACAGGCCGTTATCTCGGCGAAATACCTGAAGTTGCCGAGACCTATACGACCATCGGCAACATGAACGAGCATGGTCTGACGATCTCAGAAAGCACCTGGGGCGGACGTCCGGAACTGGCCGACACAACCGGCATAATGGATTACGGCTCTCTGATCTATGTGACTCTCGAACGCGCCAGAACTCCCCGTGAGGCTATAAAGATAATGACCGATCTGGTCAATACCTACGGCTATCATTCGAGCGGCGAATCATTCTCGATCGCAGACTCGGAGGAGGCCTGGATCATGGAGCTTGTCGGCAAAGGCGGCAAGGAAAAGGGTGCGGTCTGGGTTGCCCGCCGCATTCCGGATGACTGCATCGCAGGTCACGCCAACCATCCGCGCATCCACAAGTTTCCTCTGAAGGATAAGGAAAACACCCTCTATTCGCCCGACGTCATCAAATTTGCCCGCAAGATGGGTTATTTCAACGGCAAGGATGAGGATTTCAGCTTCTCACTGGCCTATGGCGAACTGGACGGCACTGCCACACGCGGCTGCGACGGCCGTGTCTGGAGCTACTTCAACCGCTTTGCCGACGGAATGGACAGCTATCTCCCCTGGGTCATGAAATCCGAAGGTGAGCCGATGCCCCTTTGGGTGAAACCCGACCGCAAGGTGAGCCTCAACGAAATGAAATGGATGATGCGCGACCACTATGAAGGCACTCCGATGGATATGACCAAGGATGTAGGCGCAGGCCCTTACGCAGTGCCTTACCGCTGGCGTCCGATGACTTTCAAGGTCGACGGCAAGGAATATCTCAACGAACGCGCCATCGCTACCCAGCAGACCGGTTTCTCGTTTGTCTCACAGATGAACTCGGCCTATCCCCAGCAGATGCGCGGCATCCTCTGGTTCGGTGTGGACGACGCCAACACCTGTGTCTATGTGCCGATGTACAACTGCATAACTTCCATTCCTCACGAATTCGCTCAGGGCAACGGCGACCTGCTCACACTCTCGTGGGACGCTGCCTTCTGGGTGACAAGCTATGTCGCAAACCAGGCTTATCATCAGTACAGCAAGATGATCGACGATATCCGCCGCGTGCAGAAAGCCGAGGAGGAGACTTTGGAGACAGAAGTCGGAAATCTTGTGGCCGAAGTGAGCGCTCTCGATCCTGAGGCTGCCCGCAACCGCCTGAACAGCCATTCGGCAAGCGCCTCAACCCGTTATGTGAAACGCTACAAGGATCTCGGCGACTATCTGCTTGTCAAATATATGGACGGCAACATCAAGCGCGAGAAAGACGGCAAGTTCGAGCGCACTCCCGAAGGAATGCCCGTCTCGCCGATCTACGGAGGATATGACGAACGCTACTATCGCTCGATTGTAAACGAAACAGGCGATCATCTGCTTGTCAAGTAAGGAGGTTGTCAAGCAGGTTTTGCAACACCTGCAAGTGACCTCATTTGAGGTCAAAAAATTAGCCGCAGGCAACTTTGATGCTCAGATTTTAACTCTTGTTTTTAAACAACCTCTTAACATGTCAAACAACCTCCCCAACATTATTGATGGACGAAAACTATCTTGATGAACTGAACGAACAACAGCGGGCCGCGGTCGAGTATTGCGACGGCCCGCAGTTGGTTATTGCCGGTGCCGGTTCTGGCAAGACCCGTGTACTGACCTATAAGATTGTTCATCTTCTGCGCCTCGGCCATGAGCCGTGGCGCATTCTTGCACTTACATTTACCAACAAAGCAGCCAGGGAGATGCGCGAACGCATCGAGCAGCTTGTCGGGGGCGCTGTCGCCTCGAAGCTGTGGATGGGTACCTTCCATTCGATTTTCGCACGTATCCTGAGGGCGAATGCCGACAGGATCGGCTTCAAGAGCAATTTCACGATCTATGACAGCGCCGACAGCAAGTCGCTTGTCAAGACGATCATCCGCGACATGCAGCTTGACGACAAGATCTACAAGCCGTCGGCGGTCCTATCGGCCATTTCGGGTGCGAAAAACGCGCTTGTGTCGCCTGAAGACTATGCGATGAGCCGCGATGTGATGGAGGCTGATGCCAGAGCCAGACGCCCTGAGCTATGTGCCGTCTATCGGGCCTATCGCGACCGTTGTGTGGTGGCCGGGGCTATGGATTTCGACGATCTCCTCTACTACACCAACGTGCTTTTGCGTGATAATCCCGACATACTCCGGCATTACAGGGAATTTTTCAGCTATGTGCTGGTCGACGAGTATCAGGACACGAACTTCGCACAGCATGTAATCGTGACCCAGCTGACACGCGAGAGCGGCAAGCTCTGTGTGGTGGGTGACGACGCGCAGAGCATCTACTCCTTCCGCGGGGCCAACATCCGTAATATTCTTGACCTGAGGAAGACTTATCCGGCGCTTTCGACCTTCAAGCTTGAGCGCAACTACCGCTCGACCCGCAACATCATAAATGCCGCCGGGTCGCTGATCGACAAGAACAGCGAGCAGATACCCAAGACGGTCTATTCGGAAAACGAGACCGGCGCGCCGATTGAAGTCGTCAAATGTTACAGTGACTTCGAGGAGGCCTATCAGGTGGCCTCGCGTCTGTCGCAGCTCAAGATGACCAGCGGTGACAGTGCCGACGATTTTGCCATCCTCTACCGCACGAATGCCCAGAGCCGTGTGCTTGAGGAGGCGCTGAGAAAGCGAAATGTGCCTTACAGGATCTACGGCGGACTGTCGTTCTACCAGCGCAAGGAGGTGAAGGACGCCATTGCCTATTTCCGTCTTGCGCTCAATCCGGACGACGACGAGGCTCTGAGGCGAGTGATCAATTTCCCGGCGCGAGGCATAGGCGATACCACGCTCAACAAGCTCACGCGTGCAGCCATTGACGGCAATGTGAGCCTTTGGACCGTCATCCAGGAGCCTGACAGGTTTCCCGCAGGACTCAATTCGGGCACTCTGAGGAAACTTGACGGTTTCGCCTCGCTGATTGCCGAGTTTGTCCAGGCTGACCGCAAGGGCGCTGATGCCTTTGAGCTTGCCACTAAAATTATTGACCGCACGGGGCTGTTCAGAATGTATCTCCACGACAGCACTCCCGAAAATCTGTCGAAGCAGGAGAATATCCAGGAATTGCTGTCGGGAGTGAAGAGCTTCGTGGAGACACGGGTTGAAGAGGGGAGTGAGAGCATGTCGCTCGCCGATTTCATGGCGGAGGTCTCACTGGCCACCGATCAGGATTCGGACGCGAATGACGGGACCGAGGAACGGGTGACGCTCATGACCGTACATGCCGCCAAGGGCCTGGAGTTCAACAATGTGTTTGTGGTCGGTGTGGAGGAGGATCTTTTCCCCTCGGCAATGTCCAAGGACTCTCCCTCGCAGATCGAGGAGGAGCGACGGCTGATGTATGTGGCCATAACACGTGCGAAGAAATTCTGCATGCTCAGTTATGCCGGTTCGCGTTTCCGCAACGGACAGACGGCGGCCTGCCGCCCTTCGCGTTTTCTGGGCGATATAGACCAGCGCTTCCTGCGTCTCGCGACTAATGACCGGCTTGGCGGCGGTGAGCCGCGAGTGCGTCCGACAGCCAACTACACCGCCTCGATGGCGGGTTCGGCCCGCAGCCTCAACTCCTTGCGCAAGGTGCAGCCTTCGCCCTCGGCTGAGATGTATAACCGTCCGGCATCCATACCTTTGCGGACATCGCCGTCTGCTGCGGCCTCCGGACAAGCGGGTGGGCAATATACGCTTCATGCCGTCGGAGAACTTCAGGAAGGCATGAGGATCGAACATGCGAAATTCGGACTCGGTGAGATCATCGTCATTGACAATGCCGGGCCGGATCCGCGTATAACAGTGAAATTTGACAATACAGACACCAGGACGCTGATGCTGAAATTTGCAAAATTTTCAGTGGTCGGCTGATCCGTCGGTATATTATAATGTAATCCCCAATTTGAGATAAGAGATGAAAGCAGACGAGATAGCCACTCCGTTCTATATTGTATATGAAGACAAATTGCGCCGCAACCTGTCGCTGATCAACCGTGTGGAGCGTGAGGCCGGGGTCAATATCATCATGGCCTTCAAGGCCAATGCCCTGTGGCGCACGTTTCCGATAATCCGCGAATATAACCGAGATTTCACGGCAAGTTCGCTCAATGAGCTGCGGCTTGGAAATGACGAGCTGGGCGGAGAGGCTCATGTCTATTGTCCGGTGTACACCGAGGCTACGATTGACGAGTTTCTTTCCCGTGCGACCCACCTGACTTTCAACTCTCTGGGTCAATGGGAAAAGTATGGTCAGCGCGCATTGGCCGCAGGTGTGTCGCCCGGACTGCGCGTCAACCCGCAGTGTTCGGTCATAGAGACCGAGATCTACAATCCGGCGCTTCCGGGTTCGCGTTTCGGAGTGACGGCCTCACAGCTTGAGGGCGGTCTTCCTGCCGGAATCGAGGGATTGCATTTCCATGCGCTCTGCGAGAGTACAAGCTATGACCTTGAACGAGTGCTTGAGGCTTTCGAAGAGCAGTTCGGGGCTTATCTGAAGCAGCTCAAGTGGGTGAATTTCGGAGGCGGTCATCTGATGACCCGCGAGGGCTACGATGTCGATCATCTGATCTCGCTGCTGAAAGACTTCCGCAGCCGTTATCCGTGGCTGAAAGTGGTGATGGAGCCTGGTAGCGCTTTCACATGGCGCACGGGAGATCTGATCACACAGGTCCTTGATGTTGTTGAGAATCAGGGTGTCAGGACGGCTATCATTGACGCCAGTTTTGCCTGCCACATGCCTGACTGCCTTGAGATGCCTTACAAACCGGCTGTCACCGAGAGCGTCGAAGAGGCCGAGGGATTGCCGCGTTACAGACTCGGCGGCAATTCCTGCCTGAGCGGCGACTATGTCGGCGACTGGTGTTTCCGTGAGCCGCTGAAGGTCGGCGACCGTCTCACGCTGGAGGATATGAACCACTACACGACGGTGAAAACCACCATGTTCAACGGCATCCAGCATCCCGCGATGGTGCTGTGTGACTCCGCCGGAAATTGCAGCTATCTGCGACGTTTTGACTACGAGGATTATAAAAAACGTATGTGCTGATGGAAGATAAAGTGCGCTTTTCAGTAATAGTTCCGGTCTACAACCGCATAGACGAGGTCAGGGATCTGCTCGACAGCCTGCGGTGTCAGACGCTGAAGAATTTCGAGGTGGTGATTGTGGAGGATGGCTCCACGGCGCCGTGTGAGGAGGCTGTGAAGTCGGCCAAGGATTTTCGTGTGAAGTATTTCTACAAGGATAATGAGGGGCGTTCGATTGCCCGCAATTACGGGATGGAACGTGCCGGGGGCGACTATTTCATCTTTTTTGACAGCGATTGCGTGATCCCTGAAAATTATTTCGCCGTGCTGACCGAGGAGCTTGATTCGCACCCTGTCGACTGCTTCGGAGGCCCGGATTCGGCCCATTCGTCGTTCACTTCCACCCAGAAGGCTATCAATTTCGCCATGACATCCTTCCTGACGACAGGCGGCATCCGCGGCGGGAAGGTGAGCCTCGAAAAATTTGTACCGCGCACGTTCAACATGGGCTTTTCCCGCAAGGTCTATGAGCAGGTGGGCGGCTTCCGGGAGATGTTTTCGGAGGACATTGATATGTCGACGCGCATCCGCAATGCCGGTTTCTCGATCGCTCTGATCCGTCCGGCCTATGTCTATCACAAGAGGCGTGTGGATTTCCGCAAATTCTTGCGTCAGGTCTATGTGTTCGGCATGTCGCGCATTACGCTTAAACTGCTTTATCCCGGCTCGCTGAAAGCCGTGCATGCGCTGCCGGCAGTCGCGGTGATCATCGGCTTGGCTCTGGTGCTTCTTTCGATCGCGCTTTCTCCCTGGTTCCTGTTGCCGCTGGGCCTGTATCTGACTGCTATATTCGTCAGCGCGCTCTTCTCGACGCGCTCTGTGGTGATTGCCCTTAAGGCGCTTCCTGCAAGCGTGATTCAGATCTGCGGCTATGGATGCGGCTTCCTGAAAGCTTATTTTATTAAGATTCTCCTGGGCCGCGGACGCGATGTCGAGGAGGAAGTTCTGATGCGAAAAGGAAAGTAGGGGAGGGCTGAGACTATGGAAGAACTTACAACCTTTATCCCGACACGCATCCATGACCTGAATGACGATGACAAGCCGCGTGAAAAAGCGCTTGCCAACGGGATCCGGTCGCTCAGCGATGCTGAACTTGTGGCTTTGATCTTCGGAGGCGGTCTGCCGGGGATGTCGGTGGTGGATATGGCCCGTGGCATTCTGCATGACTGTGACCAGAGAGTCGATAACCTTGCCAGAATGAGCATGCAGGAGATGATGTCGAAATACAAGGGCATCGGGCCAGCGAAGGCTGTCTGTCTGGCAGCGGCTTTTGAACTTGGACGCCGCAACCGCGAGCAGATGGCAGGTGCCGCCGAGCCTCTGATTCGTTCCAGCGAGGATGTCACGGAGATAATGCAGCCCCTCATCGGCGAACTGGACCATGAGGAGTTCTGGGTGATGATGCTCTCGCGCAGCAACCGTGTGAAGTTCAAGCGCTGCATCTCGCAGGGCGGCACGGTTGCGACGGTTGTAGATGTCAAGCTCTTGCTCAAACGTGCTCTGGACTGTCTGGCCGAAGGGATTATCCTGATCCACAACCACCCCTCCGGAAACCCCAATCCAAGCAGCGAGGATGACAGTCTGACCCGTAAAATCAAGGAAGGAGCCGGTTATCTGGGAATAAAAGTGCTTGATCATGTGATAATAGCCCGCAGCAGATCTTATTCTTACGCAGACAACCGGCGTCTGTAAACCGCAATGGCTGACATTGTGTTGAATATGGATTAGAGATTAATAATTGATGACAAAACTTAACGCAGTCAATTTATGAACAGAATATCGGATTCGATTCTTGAGACCGTAGGGGCGACCCCCTTGTTGCGTCTCAACAATTATGACAGATCAGAAAGCACCGCAGCTACAATCTATGCCAAGATAGAGAGTTTCAATCCCGGCGGATCAGTGAAAGACCGCGTGGCGCTCAACATGATCATGGAGGCTGAGGAGAGCGGACAACTGAAAAAAGGGGGTACTATAATAGAGCCGACAAGCGGTAATACCGGAATAGGGCTTGCTCTGGTCGGTGCAGCGCGTGGCTATAATGTGATTCTGACAATGCCGGAGACAATGAGCGTCGAGCGCAGGAAACTTGTGGCTGCTTTGGGTGCAAGGGTGGTGCTGACTTCAGGTGCTGCCGGGATGAAAGGTGCGATCGCCGAGGCTGAAAGGCTTAAAGCCGAGATCCCTGGGGCTGTCATTTTGGGCCAGTTCGTGAATCCGGCGAATCCTCAGATCCACTACCGTACAACCGGGCCCGAAATCTGGTCGGCGCTGGATGGCAAGGTCGATTGCTTTGTGGCAGGAGTCGGAACCGGCGGAACTGTCACCGGGATAGGTAGTTATCTGAAAGAGCAGAAGCCTGATGTCGAGGTTGTGGCAGTCGAACCCGCCGATTCGCCGGTGTTGAGCGGAGGGAGTCCCGGTCCGCATAAACTTCAGGGTATAGGGGCCGGTTTTGTGCCGGAGATTCTTGACCGCTCTATTATAAATAAGGTGGTGAAAGTCGAGGCTGAGGAGGCTTATGGTGCGGCGCGCCGGCTTGCGCGTACCGAGGGGGTGCTTTGCGGCATTTCTTCCGGGGCGGCTTTGCATGTGGCAACTGTACTTGCAAAAGATCCGGCCAATGCCGGGAAAAATATCGTTGTGTTGCTGCCGGATACCGGTGAACGTTATCTTTCAACAGACCTTTTTGCCGAGTAAGAGCGTGTTTCAAAACAATAGTTAAACTATAAACGATTGATATGGATGAATTGTCTCGCCTGAACTTAGGGGAAATCCGTAAGATCATCCATATCGACATGGATGCTTTCTATGCCTCTGTGGAGCAGCGTGACAATCCGTCATTGAAGGGTGTCCCGCTTGCCGTCGGCCATGCCGAGGGGCGTGGAGTCGTGGCCGCAGCCAGTTATGAGGCGCGGCGTTTCGGTGTGAGATCAGCCATGCCGTCGCTGCGTGCTAAAAAACTGTGTCCCGGACTTGTGTTTGTGAAGCCGAGATTCGATGTCTATAAAAGGGTGTCGGCGCAGATGCACGAGATCTTTCACGAGTACACCGACATAGTGGAGCCGATCTCGCTTGACGAGGCATTTCTTGATGTGACTGTCAATAAGCCGGGATTCCCTATGGCGGTCACGATCGCAAAGGAAATAAAGGCTAAAATCCGTGAACAGCTGGGCCTGACGGCTTCTGCCGGGGTGTCATACAACAAATTTCTGGCCAAGATCGCTTCCGACTACCGCAAGCCTGACGGGCTGTGTACAATCCATCCCTCGCAGGCCATTGAGTTTATCCATCGGATTCCTGTGGAGGATTTCTGGGGTGTCGGCCCTGTCACCGCCGCGAGGATGCATGCCCTCGGCATCTGGACCGGAGAGCAGCTTGCCGCCTGTTCGGCTGAACTGCTGAATCTTGAATTCGGAAAGTCTGGGCAGATCTTCTATCAGTTTGCCCGTGGGATTGACAACCGTCCTGTCGAGCCGCTGTGGACCCGGAAATCTGTGGGATGTGAGATGACGCTCCAGCAGGATCTGACAACCCTGGAGGAGATCGAACATGTCATAGAGGATCTTGCCGATGAGCTGGTGTGGAGGATCGGGCGCAGTGTGTTCAGAGGCTGCACTCTCACTCTGAAACTCAAATTCAGTGACTTCACACAGCGTTCGCGCAGCCACACGGCATCACGGGCCTATCAGAGCCGTGATGAGATAATCAGTTCTGCCCGTCAGCTGCTTTCGCTGGCGCCTGTTGCCGGACGTCAGGTGAGGTTGGTCGGACTGTCGGTGTCGATGCCTGAGCATGGCGGCACGTCGCGCACTGTCTACGATCCGCGTCAGCTCGAATTCGATTTCGAAAACGGCTATGACTGAAGCGTAAAAGGGGGCGATGGTTTGTGGCGCTCAGACGGTCAGAGCGTTACTTCACCGCAGATGTCGGTGTTCAGTCGGGTGGCCACAGCCGATGGGGTGAGGCCGAGACCGAAGAGATACATCAGTTTGGTGATGGCGGCTTCGGAGGTCATGTCATGGCCGGAGATGACACCGGCGTTTGCAAGTTTGTCGCCGGCGACATAGCGTCTGTGGTGTACGCCCCCGTTGACACATTGTGTTACATTGACAATAACCACTCCGCGTTGTATGGCCTGGGCTACCTCTTCGATGAACCATCCGGCAGTCGGGGCATTGCCTGCACCGTATGTGCGCAGGACGATCCCTTTTATTCCGGGTGTGTGGAGAAGATAGCGGAGGGTCTGCTGTGTCATGCCGGGATGTAGCTCGATGAACATCACATTGGAATCCATGTTGGTGTTGAGCTGCAACGGCTGTTTCTTTTTCGGACGCCATAAGGCCTCTTCGTAGAAATGTATGCCGAGACCGATTTTGGCCAGTTGCGGATAGTTGTTGCTCTTGAAAGCGTTGAAGTTGTCGGCGCTCATTTTGGTGGAGCGGTTGCCTCGCCAGAGATAGTTCTCGAACAGAATGGCGACTTCCTGGATCATCGGCGAGCCGTCGAAGGTCGTTGCGGCGGCGATCTGCAAAGCCGTTATCAGGTTTTCTTCGCCATCGGTGCGCACTTCGCCGATCGGAAGCTGTGAGCCTGTGATGATCACGGGCTTGTGAAGGTTTCCGAGCATGAATGAAAGAGCCGAAGCGGTATAGGCCATCGTGTCAGTCCCGTGGAGGACCACGAATCCGTCATAGTCATCGTAATGTCTTGCGATGGCATTTGAGATTTCCGACCATCCGGTTGAGTCCATGTCGCTCGAATCGATCGGTGTGAACTGGATGTTGTCGATATGGTAATCGAGCATTTTGATTTTAGGCACATTGTCGATCAGGTGCGAGAAATCAAATGGCTGCAAGGCGTGGGTCTCCGGGTTTTCTATCATTCCGATCGTACCACCGGTATAAATGATCAACAATCGTGGTTTTCTGTATGCTGTCATTACAGATAAGGTGTGTTTAAGATGGGGTGTTTAATGGTAATAGTTAAAAACCTGAGCGAAAGTTTTGAGGTGGATATTAACTCTTGTGATTAAACATTCTCTAAGGTTAACATTAATCCGAGAGGGGGAGGGCAGAATCCCAACCCTCTCGGATTTTTATAATGTGGTTTCGGTATGTTTTCTGTTCGGGGTATCAGCCGATTTTGGCACCTGGGGCAACCGGGGCCGAGGGGGCAAGGAGCACAAGTGAGCCGTCGGAGTTTTCGACAGAGAGGATCATTCCCTCCGAGACGATTCCTTTCAGCTTGCGTGGCGGCAGATTGGCTATGAAGCAGATCTGCTTGCCGACGAGATCTTCAGGCTTGTAATGTTTGGCGATGCCTGAGACGATCGTGCGTTTTTCGAGGCCGTCCTCGATGAGGAAACGCAGAAGTTTGTCGGCTTTGGGCACTTTTTCGCATTCGAGTACGGTGCCGACACGGAGGTCGCATGCGGCAAACGAGTCGAAGTCGACATCCTTTGCCTGAGGTTCGGCTTTCCAGGCTGCCGCTTCATTGGCTTTCTTAGTGTCGGCCAGGCGTTTGAGCTGAGCTTCGATCTGGCTGTCCTCGACTTTGTCAAAGAGAAGTTCCGGGGTGGCGAGCTTTGTGCCGGCGCTGATGATATCGAGTTTTCCGAGCATATCCCATGATATGTTCCCGCTGAGCCCCAGCATTTTGACGAGCTTTTCGGACATGAACGGGGTGAAAGGCTCGAAAGCGACGGCGATGTTGGCGCAGAGCTGAAGTGCGATGTTGAGGATTGTCTTCACGCGTTCCATGTCGGTCTTGGCAAGTTTCCAGGGTTCTGTTTCCTGAAGGTAGCGGTTGCCGAGACGGGCGATCTCCATTGCCTGTCTGAGGGCTTCACGGAAGTGGAATGTCTCAAGGGCGGCGGTCAGGGCCTCTGTGGCGACGCCGAGTTCGGTTGCAAGGAGGGTGTCGGTCTCGGTCAGCATTCCTGCGGCGGGTACGACTCCGTCGAAATATTTGTGGGTCAGCACCATCGCGCGGTTGACGAAGTTTCCGAGGATGGCCACAAGCTCATTGTTGTTGCGGGCCTGGAAGTCTGCCCATGTGAAGTCGTTGTCCTTGGTCTCAGGCGCGTTGGCGGTGAGGACGTAACGGAGCACATCCTGCTTGCCGGGGAAGTCTTTAAGGTATTCATGCAGCCATACGGCCCAGTTGCGTGATGTCGAGATCTTGTCGCCTTCGAGGTTGAGGAATTCGTTGGCGGGAACATTGTCGGGCAGCTGGAAGTTGTCGCCATAGGCCATCAGCATCGAGGGGAATACGATGCAGTGGAAGACGATGTTGTCTTTGCCGATGAAGTTGATGATGCGGCTTTCGGGATCTTTCCAGTATTTTTCCCATGAATCGGGGAGGAGTTCCTTGGTGTTGGAGATGTAGCCGATCGGGGCGTCGAACCAGACGTAGAGGACCTTGCCTTCAGCTCCTTCTACGGGTACGGGTACACCCCAGTTGAGGTCGCGGCTGACGGCACGCGGCTGGAGTCCGGCATCAAGCCATGACTTGCACTGGCCGTAGACGTTGGTTTTCCATTCCTTATGTCCTTCGAGGATCCATTCGCGCAGGCTCGGCTCCCATTTGTCGAGGGGGAGATACCAGTGGGTTGTCTCGCGCATTTTCACCGGCTCGCCGGTGAGGGCAGAGCGGGGATTGATGAGGTCGGTCACGTTGAGTGACGATCCGCAGGCCTCACACTGGTCGCCATAGGCGTTCTCGTTGTGGCAGCGTGGGCAGGTTCCGACCACATAGCGGTCGGCAAGGAATTCGCCGGCTTTTTCATCATAGGGCTGCTGTGCGGTCTGGACCGTGAATTCGCCTTTGTCATAGAGATGACGGAAGAATTCCGAGGCAGTCTGATGGTGGAGTTCCGATGTGGTGCGGGAATAGATGTTGAAGCTTACGCCGAGTTCCTCAAGCGAATCCTTGATTGTATTATGGTAGCGGTCTACGACCTGCTGGGGAGTGATACCTTCTTTTCTTGCACGGAGGGTGATGGGTACACCGTGTTCGTCGCTGCCGCCGATCATGACGACGTCCTGACCGCGCAGGCGCAGATAGCGGGCGTAGATATCAGCCGGAACATAGACGCCGGCAAGGTGTCCGATATGCACAGGTCCGTTGGCATAGGGGAGCGCTGTGGTTATAAGGGTTCGCTTGAAATTTTTTTCCATTGGATTATGGTCGCTTGGCTTTTTGTACTTTTTTTTGGCCGGTATACGGCTTTCTTTTATTTAAGGTGCAAAATTAATGGATATATAGGAAAAACACAATCAAAGAGCGGAAAAAATGACATTATTGATGATTTGGACTGTGTTTGCTCCTGTGCGGTTAGCCGCAGGTCCCGCGTAATTTTATCGCTGCGAAAAATATTTTGGAAATGTTTGGCAGTTAGGAAAATAAGTTGTAATTTTGCATCGCTTTTAGGAGCGACTTGTCGTCACGATTACGCTAACTTTCTGATAATTAGCGAAGTCGTCGGCGAAAAGTGCGTATAGTAAACAGTAAATACAACTACTAATCATTATTAAATAAATCAAAAGAAAGCAAGATGCCTACTATTCAGCAATTAGTAAGAAAAGGTCGCGTGGCTCTTGAAGATAAGAGCAAGTCACCCGCACTTGATTCATGCCCCCAGCGTCGTGGCGTGTGTGTGCGTGTGTACACCACCACTCCCAAAAAGCCTAACTCGGCTATGCGTAAGGTGGCTCGTGTGCGCCTGACCAACGGAAAGGAAGTCAACAGCTACATCCCCGGTGAAGGCCACAATCTTCAGGAACACTCAATCGTGCTTGTTCGCGGTGGTCGTGTGAAGGACCTCCCCGGTGTGCGTTACCACATCGTTCGCGGCACGCTCGATACCAGCGGCGTTAAGGATCGTACTCAGCGTCGTAGCAAGTATGGTGCAAAGCGTCCCAAGGCTGCAAAGAAATAAGATTCCGCAAGTCCTTTTCTGAAAGTAAAATTTTTAAATTAAAAACAGAGTCGTTAAACCCTCGTTTTTGATTTGACTGGAAGGCTAAATCACAGGTTGAGTAAATGATGTCCGGAGGGGCATCGTTGAAGATTAAAGATGCAGCAACCAAGCAACCAAAAACAAAACATTTCCTCAAAAAATGAGAAAAGCAAAACCTAAGAAGCGGGTGATTCTTCCCGATCCCGTGTTTAATGATGTGAGAGTGTCGAAGTTCGTCAACCACCTGATGTATGACGGAAAGAAGAATACTTCTTATACTATTTTCTACTCCGCTCTCGATCTCGTGAAGAACAAACTTCCCAACGAAGAGAAGACCGCTCTTGAGATTTGGAAAAAAGCTCTTGAAAACGTGACTCCCCAGGTTGAGGTTAAGTCGCGTCGTGTCGGTGGCGCAACATTCCAGGTTCCTACTGAAATCCGTCCCGACCGCAAGGAATCTATCTCAATGAAAAACCTGATCCTCTACGCCCGCAAGCGCGGCGGCAAGACAATGGCTGAGAAGCTCGCTGCCGAAATCGTAGACGCATTCAATGATCAGGGTGGCGCTTACAAGCGCAAGGAAGATATGCACAAGATGGCCGAGGCTAACCGCGCATTCGCTCACTTCCGTTTCTAAGCCTTTATTAATTTCATTCATTTAGATTCACACAAATCAAAATGGCTAAATCAGACGCACATTTAAAATATACGCGCAATATCGGCATCATGGCTCACATCGATGCCGGTAAGACCACTACTTCCGAGCGTATCCTTTTCTATACCGGTCTTACCCACAAGATCGGTGAGGTTCATGACGGTGCTGCTACCATGGACTGGATGGAACAGGAACAGGAACGTGGTATCACTATCACTTCTGCCGCTACCACCACATTTTGGAAGTATGCCGGCGACCAGTTCAAGATCAACCTTATTGACACTCCGGGACACGTCGACTTCACCGTTGAGGTTGAACGTTCACTCCGTGTTCTCGACGGCGCTGTCGCTACATTCTGCGCCGTAGGTGGTGTTGAACCTCAGTCTGAAACCGTATGGCGTCAGGCTGACAAATATAATGTTCCCCGTATTGGTTATGTCAACAAGATGGACCGTTCGGGTGCCAACTTCTTTGAAGTAGTCCGTCAGCTCAAGGATGTGCTCGGAGCCAATCCGTGTCCTATACAGATTCCTATCGGCGCTGAAGAAACTTTCAAGGGTGTGGTTGACCTCATCCGCATGAAGGCTATTTTATGGCACGACGAATCAATGGGTGCTGACTACTCACTGGAAGAAATTCCCGCAAACCTCGCTGCCGAGGCTGAAGAGTGGCGTGACAAGATGCTCGAAAAAATCGCCGAGTTCGATGACACTCTGATGGAGAAATATTTCGACGATCCTTCTACCATCACTGAAGACGAGATCCGTCGCGCACTCCGCAACGCAACTCTGAAGATGGAGATCGTTCCCATGATCTGCGGCTCTTCGTTCAAGAACAAGGGTGTTCAGTGTCTGCTCGACGCTGTCTGCGCATATCTTCCCAGCCCCGTTGACTCAGGCGCTATCGAAGGAACCAACCCCGAAGACGCTGACAAGGTTGAGACCCGCGAGCCTTCTTCAGACGCTCCTATGTGTGCGCTTGCATTCAAGATCGCAACTGACCCCTACGTTGGCCGTCTCACATTCTTCCGCGTCTACTCAGGTGACGTTGTTGCCGGCAGCTACGTGCTCAACAGCCGTTCAGGCAAAAAAGAACGCGTCAGCCGTCTGTTCCAGATGCACTCAAACAAGCAGAACGCCAAGGAATCAATCGACTGCGGTGATATCGGTGCAGGCGTAGGTTTCAAGGATATCCGTACAGGTGACACTCTCTGCGACGAAAACCATCCTATCGTACTTGAGGCTATGGAATTCCCCGATCCCGTTATCGGTATCGCGGTTGAGCCTAAGACCCAGAAAGACCTTGACAAACTCGGTGTCGGCCTCCAGAAACTTGCTGAAGAAGACCCGACTTTCCGCGTAGAGACCAACGAAGAGACCGGTCAGACCGTGATCTCCGGTATGGGTGAGCTTCACCTCGATATCATCATCGATCGTCTCCGCCGCGAATTCAAGGTAGAATGTAACCAGGGTCGTCCTCAGGTTACCTACAAGGAAGCCATCACCAAGCCTGTTGAACTCCGTGAGGTATTCAAGAAGCAGACCGGTGGTCGCGGTAAGTTTGCCGACATCATTGTTCGTGTAGAACCCGTTGACGAAGGCTTTGACGGCAACCTCCAGTTTGTTGACGAAGTCAAGGGCGGTAACATTCCTAAGGAATTCATCCCCTCAATCCAGAAAGGCTTCACCGCCGCTATGAAGAACGGTGTGCTTGCAGGATTCCCGGTTGACCAGCTCAAGGTTACAGTGATCGACGGTTCATTCCACCCGGTTGACTCCGATCAGCTTTCATTCGAACTCTGTGCCATCCAGGCCTTCAAGAAGGCATCTGAAAAGGCAGGTCCCGTGCTCCTCGAACCGATCTTCAAGGTAGAGGTCGTTACTCCGGAAGAGAGCATGGGTGACGTGATCGGTGACCTTAACAAGCGTCGCGGTCAGGTAGAAGGTATGGAAACCAGCCGTTCCGGTGCCCGCATCGTGAAAGCCAAGGCTCCTCTTGCTGAGATGTTCGGCTATGTGACAGCTCTCCGTACAATCACTTCAGGCCGTGCCACTTCAACCATGACTTTCAGCCACTACGCTGAAGTAAGCAGCTCGATCGCCAAGAACGTGCTCACCGAATGCCAGGGCCGTGTTGACCTCATCAAGTAAGATAAACACTTTCATTCAACAAAGATATGGACCAAACAATCAGAATCAAACTTAAATCCTACGACTACAACTTGGTTGACAAGTCGGCAGAGAAGATTGTGAAGACCGTAAAAGCAACAGGTGCTGTGATCAGCGGACCTATTCCCCTGCCCACCCACCGTCGCGTTTTCACTGTCAATCGCTCGACATTCGTCAACAAGAAATCGCGTGAGCAGTTCCAGCTCTCGTCCTACAAGCGTCTGATCGACATCCACAACTCTACCGGCAAGACCGTAGACGCGCTGATGAAACTCGAACTTCCTTCAGGCGTAGAAGTAGAAATCAAAGTCTGATCACGTCGGATAACGTACAGACATCAACAGGATTCAAGTAATCACAAACAACTCCCAAATCAGTTCACATTTTTTAAATCAAAGAGAAATGCCAGGATTATTAGGAAAGAAAATCGGAATGACATCCGTTTTCAGTGCCGACGGCAAGAATGTGCCGTGCACTGTTATCGAAGTAGGCCCCTGCGTAGTTACTCAGATTAAGACGGCTGACAAAGACGGTTATGAGGCCGTGCAGCTTGGCTTTGTAGAGAAAAAAGACAAGCACACAACTGCCCCTATGGCCGGTCACTTCAAGAAAGCCGGAGTAGCTCCCCAGCGCCACTTGGCCGAGTTCAAAGGATTTGACGGCGAGTACAAACTCGGTGATACCATCACAGTCGATCTCTTCAACGAGAATGACTTCGTTGACATTCAGGGTACCTCGAAGGGTAAAGGCTTCCAGGGTGTGGTTAAGCGTCACGGTTTCGGTGGCGTAGGCCAGAGCACTCATGGTCAGCACAACCGTCTTCGCGCTCCCGGTTCGGTCGGCGCCTGCTCCTACCCCGCTAAAGTGTTCAAAGGAATGCGCATGGCAGGTCAGATGGGCAACGAGAAAGTGACAATTCAAAACCTCCAGGTGCTCAAGGTGATTGCAGACCACAATCTGCTCCTCATCAAGGGTTCAATCCCCGGAAGTAAAGGTTCAATCGTTTTAATTGAGAAATAATGGAAGTCGCAATTTACAATATCAAAGGTGAAGACACCGGTCGCAAAGCACAGCTCAGCGACGAAGTTTTTGCAGTAGATGCAAACGAGCACGCCGTTTATCTCGATGTGAAGCAGTATCTCGCCAACCAGCGTCAGGGTACTCACAAGTCCAAAGAACGTAGTGAAGTTTCAGGTTCTACCCGCAAGCTCCACAAACAGAAAGGCGGCGGCGGCAGCCGTATCGGTGATATCAACTCACCGGTGCTTGTCGGTGGCGGACGCGTTTTCGGTCCCCGTCCCCGTGACTACCGCTTCAAGTTGAATAAGAAAGTGAAAGCGCTCGCCCGCAAAAGTGCGTTGACCTATAAAGTACAGGATTCCCAGCTCATCGTCGTTGAAGACTTCAACTTCGAAGCTCCGAAAACTAAAGATTTTGTAAATTTTACTAAAAATCTTAAAGTTGACGGCAAAAAGGTGCTCCTCGTTTTACCGGGTCAAAATAAAAACGTAACTTTGTCAGCCCGAAATATCCCCGATGCTAAAACCATCGATGCTTCGGCGCTTAACACTTACGCGCTCATGAACTCTAACGCTGTCATCCTCACGGAGAGCAGCCTTGATTTCATTAACAAACTTTAACCTCCATACGAGAAAACATAGACAATGGAAATTTCAATCAAACCCATCGTAACAGAGAAGGCAAACAGTCTCATCGAGAAGCTCAACCGTTACACCTTCGCCGTTTCTCCTGAGGCTAACAAGTATCAGATCAAGTCGCTCGTTGAGAATCTCTACGGCGTGAAAGTAGTCCGCGTAAACACCATCAATGTCCGCAGCAAGAACAAATCTCGCTGGACCAAGAGCGGTCTGCTCCGTGGCAAGACCGCAGCTTGGAAGAAAGCGCTTGTAACTCTTGCCGAAGGACAGAATATTGACTTCTATAGCAATATCTAAATAAAATGGCAGTAAGAAAATTCAAGCCCACAACACCGGGGCAGAGACACAAAGTTATCGGTGTATTCAAAGGTACCATCACTGCTACTACACCGGAAAAATCTCTTACAGTCGGTAAAAAGGCCTCCGGCGGCCGTAACGCCGAAGGTCACCTCACCACCCGTTACCTTGGTGGTGGCCACAAGCGCAAATACCGCATGATTGACTTTAAGAGAAACAAAGACGGTGTACCCGCGGTAGTGAAGAGCATCGAGTACGATCCCAACCGTTCGGCTCGTATCGCCCTCCTTTACTACAAAGACGGTGCTAAAGCCTATATCATTGCACCCAACGGCTTAAAAGTTGGTGATGTGCTTCTTTCAGGCGCTGAAGCCCAGCCTGAGGTAGGTAACTGCCTCCCGCTGGCCAACATCCCTGTCGGTACGCTCATCCACAACATTGAGTTGCGTCCTGGCCAGGGCGCTTTCATGGCCCGTTCGGCAGGCACTTTCGCCCAGCTGATCTCCCGTGAAGGCACCTACGCCATCGTTAAATTACCTTCGGGTGAAACCCGTAAGATCCTCGCTGCATGTCGCGCCACAGTCGGCGTAGTCGGCAATTCAGAGCACTCGCTCGAACGTTCCGGTAAGGCCGGTCGTTCACGCTGGCTCGGTCGTCGTCCCCGCAACCGCGGCGTAGTCATGAACCCTGTCGATCACCCCATGGGTGGTGGCGAAGGCCGCGCTTCCGGTGGTCATCCCCGTTCGCGCAAGGGCCTCTACAGCAAGGGTCTCAAGACACGTGCGCCCAAGAAGCACTCTTCGAAG
>NZ_JAIDEN010000054.1 GCF_029054785.1 Duncaniella sp. | reverse complement strand
CCGTAGGGGAGGAGGGCGTTGGAATAGGTGGAGGCGTATGACAGGTCTGCCAGATCATCGGAGAGGAATCCGCTGCCGGTGAGATAGCTGTTGGTCGCTTTGTCGCGCTTCACTTCCCAGCCGAGGTTGAGGGTGAACATCGTGCCTTCCTTGTCGAAATTGTGGATCCAGTTGCCGACGATCTTGCCGCTCCAGTTGTCGGTTCCGAGGTTGCCGAGCTGATAGGAGCCTTTCTGTTCGAGCGGTGCGCTGGCGAAGGAGTTTGAATCAGGCGACACGAAGACATCGCTTGTGCCTTTTGACGTGGAGTAGGTGCCCTGGGCAGTCACATAGAGGTTCGGCTTGAAGTTGTAGCGTACGTCAAGCGAGACATTCTGTGTGCGGGTCTGGGTTTTGCTGAAACTGCTGAGAGAGGCTTCGTAGAGCGGGTTGCTCTTGTTGTATGACAGCATTTTGTTGAGATTGCCGCGTTCGTCATAGGGAGAGTCGTAAGGGTTGGCGGCAATATAGTCGGTAAACGAACCGTATTTCGAGTTGTTGGTCTGCAAGCTGGTGTGCTCGGCACGCAGAGTCACCACGAGCTTGTCCTGAACGCGGTAGCTCAGGTAGACGTTCATGCCGTAACGGTTGCGTCCGTCGTCCTTCATCACGCCGTTGATGCTCTGGTAGTCGGCCGTGATGTTGTAGTCGAGGCTCGATCCGCGGCCTGAGACAGAGAGCGAATGGGTGTGTGAGAAACTGTTGCGGACTGGCTTTGAGATCCAGTCGATGTTGCGTCCGCCGCTGATGAGGGCGAGTTTGTTGTAGTATTCCTGATCAAGCGAACCGTCGGTCATGTCATAGAGTCCGGCCAGGCGTTCGAGTTCCAGCTTCTGGCCTGCGTTGCAGAGATCATAGCTGCTCAGGTCGGCGAAGCTCATCTGGGGGGTGAATGTGTAGCGGACGCGGACCGGAGCCTGGGTAACGCGCTTGCGTTCGATGATGATCACGCCGTTGGCGGCGTTTTCACCGTAGAGCGCTGTGGCCGATGCGTCTTTGAGGATGTCGACACGCTCGATGTCCTGGATGTTCATGTCATACAGGGCCTGGAGGGTGCTCTCGACACCGTCGATGACGATCAGCGGCGAGTTCAGTCCGACCTCGTTGTTAGTGGCGAGCGATGTGGTGCTTCGGATGACAAGGTCCGGAATGTTGTTGGGGTTTGAACCCATCGCGTTGTTCTGTGTGATGTTCAGACCGGCGTCAAGGGTGCTGATGGCCTGAAGAATATTGGTCGGAGACACGCTCAGAAGTTCCTCGCCCGAAAGGCTCTTTGCCGCACCGGTATAGGTGTTGCGCTTACGGGTGAAGTAGCCGTTGACCACTACTTCTTCCATAGTCTCGGCCTCTTCGACCAGGACCACTTCCATGCTCTTGCCGAAGACAGGAGCGAGTTCCTGGGGCGCATAGCCGATGTAGGAGAAGCGGAGTTTTGCTCCGGAGGGGACGTTGACGGTGAATTCGCCGTCCAGATTGGTCGATGTGCCGGTCACGATTTTGCCGCCTTTCATTACAGCGACGGTGACTCCCGGCATTGGAAGGTGTTCGACATCGTCAAGAACGACACCATTGACCGTACCGGCATTTTGAGCTGATGTTGTTCCGGATAGGACAAGGACGCAGACAAGCCATAAAGCCAATGTCCCGATCTTCCGTGTGAATCCGGATGAAAAAGGATTTACTAAATTCATTGCTCTGGTTAAAATATATGAAATGATTGGATATTGTATCAAAAAGTTACTATTTTGCCCGCTTTGGTGGCTGATTTGGTCATAATAATTAGCCACCAAAGATATGTATTTTATTTTTAAGTAGCAAAATGCCAAATGTGGCAAAAATTGATGCTGTTAAAGGTGAAAGATTGTTTAACAGTGTTAATGGTGTGGTATATAGCCGGATAGGTCTCTGATGCGGACTGTGTGTGTTTAATAAACATTAACCATTGTTATTTTTGAAAACATTGGATATTGTCATTTGTTGTAAGTATATGATATCTCATTTGTTCCATCAGAATTCCGCAGCTGTGTCGCGTCGAAAACTCCTCCGGTTTCTATATTGGCGGCGGCAGCATGTGTCGGACACGGCATTCCTGTTCATCGTCGCTGCGCTGACCGGGCTTGCGGCGGGTTTCGGCGCATTTGTGCTCAAGCGTCTTGTCGCGTTTGTCTCGCGTTTTCTTACTGCCGGACTTCATGCCGGGTCGGCCAACCTGTCACTGCTTATTATTCCTTTGGCCGGAATCCTTCTGACGGGAATTTTCTGCCGCTATGTCTTGAAAATGAGGCTTGCCCACGGAGTCAGGCAGCTGATGGGAGATCTTTCAAAGAAAATGTACAGGCTTCGGGCTTCCCTGACGGTAAGTCCAATTCTTGCGAGCACGATCACTCTCGGTTTCGGCGGCTCTGCCGGATCCGAGGGACCTATCGCCTATGCCGGTGCGGCTATCGGGAGCAACATCGGGCGTCTATGCCGCTTTTCGCCACGGATGATGATGATAATCGTCGGTTGTGGAGCAGGGGCCGGGATCGCAGGAATATTCAAATCGCCACTCGGCGGAGTGCTTTTCACGCTTGAAGTGTTGCGCATGCCTTTGACAACTGTTTCGGTGCTCGTGCTTGTGGTTGCGGCTGTCACCGCCGCTATGACAGCGTATCTACTTTCCGGCTGCTCTCTTGACATCCCCTTTGACCAGAGTGTTGGGTTTGATCCGTCGCTGTTGCCGTTTGTCATTCTGCTCGGACTGTTCTGTGGGGTCTATTCGCTGTATTACAGCTATATAATGAAGACTGTCGGACGGTGGCTCGGTTGTCTGTCGGAACCGTGGATCAGAAATCTGGCCGCCGGAGGGTTGCTGGCTGTAATGATTTTTCTGTTTCCTCTGCTCTATGGAGAGGGCTACGGCACTGTCGGCAAGGTGATCAACGGTGATTTTTCGACACTGCTTTCCGATAGCCTTTTTGCAGGTCACTCAAGTGTGTGGACCCTGATTCTGGTTTCAGGAGGCGTTTTGATTGTAAAATGTTTTGCCACGTCAGTCACCAACAATGGCGGCGGAGTCAGCGGAGATTTCGCCCCGACGCTTTTTGCCGGCTGCATTGCAGGATTCTTTTTTGCCTCGCTGCTCAACCAGCTTTTCGGGCTGCACTTGCCGCAGGCCCATTTCGCCTACTTTGCGATGGCAGGAGTGATGGCCGGGGCGATCAGGGCACCTCTCATGGCCATCTTTCTGACCTGTGAGATGGGGGCGGCCTATGCGTTTTTCCTTCCTCTTGTGCTGACGGCGGCTGTCTCGTTCGGAATTGTCAGGCTATTTACTGCCGACAGCTATTTTTCCCGCCGTCAGGACCGCAACAACGGCCTGATGCTACGGATAAAGAAACTTCGGAAAAAATCAGAATGAAAAAATACAAGGGTTAATTAATGTAAAAATATGGCTTGGGGTTGATTAGCACCCCGATTCTGCGTAATTTTGCAAGAATTTTAACATTATCACACATAAAACCATGTTGGATTTTATTGTCTGGAATGCTGATCCGATGCTTTTCCATATCGGCAGTTTCGGCATCCGTTGGTATAGTCTGGCTTTCATGATCGGATTCCTTGTGGGATATGAGATCGAAGCCCGCATTTACAAACACGAGGGAGCGCCTGAAAAATGGCTCAGCCTTCTCCTGCTCTGGACCATTGCCGGAACCATCATCGGTGCCCGGCTCGGCCACGTATTCTTTTATCAGTGGGATCTTTACAGCCAGAATCCGATCAGCATCCTGTATGTCTGGGAGGGAGGCCTTGCAAGTCATGGCGGCACCATCGGTATTGTCCTCTGTGTCATCATGTATTCGATCTTCACAACAAAACGCAATCCGCTGTGGGCCTTTGACCGTCTGGTCATACCGGTAGCGCTTGTCGGCGGGTTGATCCGTCTCGGCAATCTGATGAATTCAGAGATTTTCGGTGATGCCACAGATCTTCCCTGGGGATTCATGTTCGTGCGTTCGATGGAATGGCATCAGCTTTATTACGGGCAGGCCTGTCATCCGACCCAGATCTACGAGGCATTGTGCTATTTCGCCCTTTTCGGACTGCTGATGTGGATGTACTGGAAAAAGAATGCCGAAGAGCGTCCTGGACTGATTTTCGGTGTCTTCTTCATCGGCATCTTCCTCCCGCGTTTTCTCATCGAGTTCATTAAAAATCCTCAGGTCGAATTCGAAGAGACAATGGTTCTTAACATGGGTCAGTTGCTGAGCATTCCCTTCATCCTGCTGGGTGTCGGCCTGATCATCTATGCCATGATGCGTCCGCGTCTGCATCTGACTTTCCCAAACCGTTTTGCCGACGCAGACGAGACTGAGGCCTCAAAAAAACGCCGCTGAACACCTCTCGGTTAGGGAAAAATCACTAATTTTGCACTTCATTAAACCGATCTGACACAATGATAGATAAGATAAACCAGCTAAAAGCTGAAATCGAGGCTCTTGAAGCCAAGACTCCCCAGGATGTCGAAGCCCTTCGCATCAAGTATCTCAGCAAGAAAGGCGCTGTTTCGGAACTCATGGCGGATTTCCGCACCGTTCCCGCAGAACAGAAGAGAGAACTTGGCCAGAAACTCAATGAGCTGAAGACTCTTGCCACTGACCGTCTCAATGCCCTTCGCGAGGCTCTGGAGACTGCCGACAACACAGCGGCTGACATTGACCTTTTCCGTACAGCCGCTCCTATGCCGCTCGGCACACGCCATCCGCTTTCGCTGGTGAGAAACGAGATCATCTCGATCTTCTCCCGCCTTGGATTCACCATTGCCGAAGGTCCTGAGATCGAGGATGACTGGCATGTCTTCTCTTCGCTCAACTTTGCCGAAGACCATCCGGCACGCGACATGCAGGACACATTCTTCATCCAGCGCAATCCCGACGTGCTCCTGCGCACCCACACATCTTCGGTCCAGAGCCGCGTGATGGAGAAGACTCAGCCGCCGATCCGCATCATCTGCCCCGGACGCGTCTACCGCAACGAGGCTATCTCGGCCCGTGCGCACTGCTTCTTCCATCAGGTCGAGGCTCTCTACGTAGACAAGAACGTATCTTTTGCCGACCTGCGTCAGACACTTCTCTATTTCGCCCGCGAGATGTTCGGACCTGAGACCAAGATCCGCCTGCGTCCGAGCTACTTCCCCTTCACCGAACCTTCGGCAGAGATGGATATTTCCTGCAATCTCTGCGGCGGAAAGGGTTGCTCGTTCTGCAAACACACCGGCTGGGTAGAGATTCTCGGCTGCGGTATGGTCGATCCGAATGTCCTTGAGGCCTGCGGCATTGATTCGAAAGTCTATTCAGGTTTCGCACTCGGAATGGGCGTCGAGCGTATCACCAACCTGAAATATCAGGTCAAGGACCTGCGTATGTTCTCGGAAAATGACGTCCGTTTCCTCGAACAGTTCCAGGCTGCTCACTGATGACCGTAAAGGACCGTTATTCCAAAGTGCTTGAACTCTTTGCCTCGGCGATGCCTGTCGCCGAGACAGAGTTGCATTATGACAATCCTTATCAGCTGCTTGTGGCCGTGATTCTTTCGGCCCAGTGTACTGACAAGCGGGTCAACATGATCACCCCCGCGCTTTTCGAGGCCTATCCGACCCCGCAGGCAATGGCCGCGGCATCGCAGGAAGAGATTTTCGAATACATCCGTTCCTGTTCCTATCCCAACAACAAGAGCCGTTCGCTCAGCGGCATGGCCCGCAAGCTGGTAGAGGATTTCGGAGGCGAGGTGCCGTCGGATCTTGATGCTCTCACGAGCCTGCCGGGTGTTGGCCGCAAGACTGCCAATGTCATTCTGTCGGTCATCTTCGACCGTCCGACAATGGCGGTGGATACCCATGTGTTCAGGGTGAGCGAGCGCATAGGTCTGACTACCGGAAGCAAGACTCCTCTGGCCACGGAAAAGGCTCTTGTCAAATATATTCCCGAAGAGCTGATCCCGAAGGCTCATCACTGGCTGATTCTTCACGGACGCTACGTCTGCAAAGCGCGCCGTCCGGATTGCCTGAACTGTTTCCTGACCTCTGTCTGTCGCTTTTATTCAAAAAACAGCTGACAATAAGCAGGTGTTGCAAAACCTATTATAATTTACCACAGTATGGATGCGATTATCGCGTCCATATTGTTGATACCGAGTTTTGAAACATCGCCTCTAAATATCGTCTAAACACCCTCTAAATGGTTGAGTCGACATTCATCTTTATCATTGAGATCCTCGGCACCCTGGCTTTCGGAGTCAGCGGCGTGCGTCTTGCTGCAAAAAAACATTTTGACTGGTTCGGAGCCTATACGCTCGGTGTGATCACCGCAATCGGCGGAGGAACTGTCCGCGACGTGCTTCTTGACATACCGGTCTTCTGGATGCAGACATGGCTCTATCTTGCCGTCACAGGTGTGTCTTTTCTGATTGTACTGGCTTTTACAAAGGTACTTACATCTGATTCGAAATCGCTGTTCATGTTCGATGCTGTCGGTCTGACGCTTTTCGTGATCACCGGTATTCAGAAAACTCTTGCCATCGGCTATCCGATGTGGGTGGCTATCATCATGGGTATGATCACCGGGTCGTTCGGCAGTATTCTGCGTGATGTGCTGCTCAATGAGGAGCCTCTGTTTTTCCGTAAGGACATCTACGCTACGGCCTGCCTTGCCGGCGGAGCCTTGTATTGGGTCACAGCCTTGTGTGGTGGTCCTGTGTGGCTTCAGCAGGCTGTGTGTGTGATTGCCATCCTTGTTTTGCGCTGGGGAGCCTTGCGCTACGGATGGCATCTTCCCGAAATGAAAGAGCGTACAAAATGAAATCACCTCACCTGCATCGCAGCGATGCAACCCAATTCTGCAAATATCTTTTGGTAGGGGGCGGCAATACGCTGCTCACCCTTGCTGTCATCGTCGGGCTCAAGTCCGGACTCGGTGTCAATCCCTGGATTGCCAATGTTGCCGGTTACGTGGCCGGAATGGTCAATTCTTTTGTGTGGAACAAGCTGTGGGTGTTTCATTCCCGCAATCGTCGCATTCAAGGGGAGGCCCTGCGTTTTCTGGTGGGTTTCGGCCTATGTTTTGCCGTGCAGTTTGCAGTGACATGGGGCGTAACCGAAGTGCTTGGACAGGCCGAATGGCAGCTGCCCGGCGGTTTTGTAATGAGTGCCTACGGTCTTGCTACACTTGTCGGGATGGGCGTCTATACAATCTGCAACTTCCTTTATAACCGCCTTGTCACTTTCCACAGCTGAAAAAATAGGATCCGGTCCGACAATAATGAATGTGCCCCCGAAAAGTTAGATACAAAACTTTTCGGGGGTACATTTGTTAAATGCTGCTGACGTGTCTTACACAGCAAAACCGCAGCTCATCAATCTGGACGAGCTGCGGTTTTGCTGTGTGATATTGTTTATGATCGAAAAACGTGCGGATGGCTTTGTTTATTCTGCGGCTTCTTCGGCTTCGGCTTTGGCTGCGCTTTCGGGCTTGAGCCATTTGTCGAACCAGCGGAAGAAGAGGCGCTGCCAGAGGATGGCGTTCTGGGGTTTCAGGATCCAGTGGTTTTCGTCGGGGAAGATGAGCATTTCAGCTGGGATGCCGCGGAGCTTGGCGGCGTTGAATGCCATCTCGCCCTGTGAAGAAAGGATGCGGTAGTCGAGTTCGCCATGGGTGATCATGATCGGGGTGTCCCATTTGCTGACAAAGCGGTGGGGCGACATTGCGAATGTGCGTTGTGCGGTTGCATTGTCTTTCTGCCAGAATGCACCGTAGTCATAGGCAGTTGCTGTGTCTTCAGGACCGTTTTTGGCGCCGTCGCCCATGTCCCAGTTGGCAAACCACATTTCTTCGGTTTCGAGATACTGGGCCTCCATGTTGAAGATTCCGGCGTGGGCAAGGAACGCTGCGAAGCGCTTTTCGTGGTTGCCTGCAAGCCAGTAGGTCGAGAAACCGCCGTAGCTTGCACCGGTGCAGCCGATGCGCGATTCGTCAACGAAGGGGCGCTGCTTCATGAAGTCGACAGCGGCGAGGTAGTCACGCATGTTCTGACCGGGATAGTCGCCGGAGATCTGGGCGTTCCATTCGGTGCCGAAGCCGGGGAGACCGCGGCGGTTGGGGGCGATGACTATGTAGCCGTTGGCTGCCATGAGCGCGAGATTCCAGCGGAAACTCCAGAACTGGCTGACAGCCTGCTGCGGACCGCCCTGGCAGTAGAGAAGTGCTGGATAGGTCTTGGTGCTGTCGAAATCCTGAGGATATACGGCCCAGACAAGCATTTCTTTGCCGTCGGTGGTCGGTACCATGTTGCGTTCGACGCGGGGCATCTTCAGCGATGCGAGCAGTTCGGTGTTGACGTTGGAGATCTGCTTCACTTCTCCGCCTTTGACGGCGCAGACTTCATTGGGAGCGAGCATCGAGTGGCGCAGTGTGATGAGTGTCTCTTCATCGACAGGTGCAAGTGCGGCGTAGTCACACTCGCCGTCGGCAACGACTGTGATCTCTTTGCTTGCGATGTCGATCGAGAAGACGGGGATGTCGCCGTTCTTGGGAGCAAGGAAGTAGAGTGATTTGCCGTTGGGATTCCACGCTATGGCATCAGCTGTGTAGTCCCAGTCAGCGGTGAGGTCGGTCTTCTCACCGGTAGTGGTGTCGAGCAGGAAGATGCGGTTCTTGTCTGATTCGTAACCGTCATGTTCCATCGAGAGCCATGCCACGTATTTGCCGTCAGGTGAATAGGCGGGAGCCGTGTCGTAGCCCATCATGCCTTCGGTGAGATTGCGGGTGCTCTTGTCGTCAAGCGAATAGAGATAGAGGTCGGAGTTGGTGGAGACTGCATAGTCGACGCCTGTCTTCTTGCGTGAGACATAGATGATCGACTTGCTGTCCGGAGACCAAGCGAAAGATTCTGAGCCTCCGAAGGGGCGCATGGGGGCCTCATACATCGGCTCATCTGACATGATGTCGGCGAGGTTGCTGACCTCGTTGCCGTCAAAGTCGCCGATGAAGGGATGGGGGATCTCGGTCATCCACTGGTCCCAGTGCTTGTACATGAGGTCATCGATGACACGGCCTGTGGCCTGCGGAAGGTCTTCGTAGAGATCTTTGGCCTCGCGCATGAATTTGATGGGCGAGATGATCATGACTTTCTTTTCGTCAGGAGAGAAAAGGAAGCCTTCGACGCCCTTTTCGAGCTTGGTCACCTGCTTGCGGCCGCTGCCGTCGGCATTCATGACAAACAGCTGAGGCACACCGTCGACTCCATAGGTGAAGGCGATCTGCTTTCCGTCGTTGATCCAGACGAAGTTGCCTTCCGAACCGGCGGTGCGGGTGATGCGCTGGAGGTCAGAGCCGTCGGGGTTCATGACATAGAGATCGGCGTTGCTGCGGTTCTGCTCCACGCTCTCGTAAGAGATGCCGAAGAGAACCTTCTGAGTGGCGGGAGAAACCTGAACGGCAGAGACACGTCCGAGGGCTTCGAGAGCGTCGATGTCAAAAATGCCGGTCTCGCTCTTGAAGTCGGGTTTGTCAATGATTTCGGCTTCTTTTTCGCCTGATCCTGCGCATGCTGTAAGAGTGAGTGCGGTTGCAGCCATGGCGAGAATATTTTTCATAAGTCTGCGGGCTAATGAATTGTTGGAGATTTAAAAACTGAGGGGAGACCTTATTTAATAAGGTATTGTGAAGAGATTGACTCGTGAGTGTGCACTCGACGGATTGTGTCGGCGAAGAGACGGGCCACGGAAAGGATTGTGGCTTTCTTGCAGCTCTTGTTGAACGGGATCGAGTTGGTGAACATCATCTCGGTCAGCGAGCAGTTGTCGACGCGTTCCGATGCGGGGTCCGACATGATTGCGTGTGAACAGAGGGCGCGGACCGAGCGGGCGCCGTTGGACATCATCAGGTCAGCGGCTTTCGTGATGGTGCCGGCTGTGTCCACCATGTCGTCGATCAGGATGACATCTTTGTCTTTGACATCGCCGATGACGGTCATCTGAGCCACGACGTTGGCTTTGGCGCGCTGCTTGTGGCAGAGGACCAGAGGCACGTTGAGATATTTCGCATAGCTGTTGGCTCTCTTTGCGCCGCCGACGTCAGGCGAGGCGATCACTAAGTTTTCAAGTTTCAGCGACTGGATGTAGGGGATGAAGACCGATGACGCATAGAGGTGGTCAACGGGGATGTCGAAGAATCCCTGGATCTGGTCGGCATGGAGGTCCATGGTGATGACGCGGTCGACTCCGGCTGTTGTCAGAAGGTCGGCGACGAGTTTGGCGGCGATTGACACACGCGGCTTGTCCTTGCGGTCCTGACGAGCCCATCCGAAGTAGGGCATTACGGCGATGATCGAGGCTGCCGAAGCACGCTTGGCGGCGTCAATCATGAGCAGGAGTTCCATGAGGTTGTCTGTGTTGGGGAATGTGGACTGTACGAGATAGACCTCGCAGCCACGGATGGATTCCTCGAAAGAAACCTCAAATTCGCCGTCGGCGAAATACTGGATGTTCATCTTGCCGAGTTCGCAGCCTAAATCGCGGCAGATTTCCTCAGCCATGTAGTGAGACTTTGTCCCTGAAAAAACTTTGATTGGTGGAAGGGAATCAATCATGGTTTATGTGATAATGATGAGTTTGGGTGCAAAATTACAAAAATTCCCTCGGCCATAGTGTTAAAATGCGAGGGAATTTTTTGTTAGGTGGCTATACTTTAAAAGAAGCAGAGGATAAGTGCCTGGGCGGCTACCACTCGGAGGAACATGGTCAGCGGGTAGACTGTCGAGTAGGCTACCGCCGGTGCGTCGCTGCCGGTGGAGTTGTTGGCATAGGCAAGTGCTGGAGGATCGGTGCATCCGCCTGAGACAAGGCCCATGATGGTGAGATAGTTGATCTTGTAGACGCCGCGGGCGATGATGCCGACGATAAGAAGCGGTACGAAGGTGATGATGAAGCCCCAGATCACCCACCACATGCCGGTGGTGTTGAAGACTGTCTCGGCGAAACCACGGCCCGACGAGATGCCTACGGAGGCAAGGAAGAGGCAGATGCCGAGTTCGCGCATGAGCAGTGACGCCGACGATGATGTGTAGGTGACGAGCTTGAACTTGTAGCCGAAGCGGCTGAGCAGGATGGCGACAACGAGAGGTCCGCCTGCCAGTCCGAGTTTCATGCCGAAGCCGACGTTGATCGAGCCGACGATGATACCGAACAGGATGCCTACGAAGATGGTGATCAGGTTCGGCTGGTTGAGACGTTTCATCGAGTTGCCCAGGCGCACAGCGAGACGTTCGATGTCGTTGAGGTCGCCTACAACCACGAGTCTGTCGCCCATTTGCAGGCGCAGGTTGGGAGAGGCGAGCAGATCGACACCGGCGCGGTTGACGCGGGTGCAGTTGAGGCTGTAAGCCGTGTGCAGGCGCAGGTCGCCGAGGGGCACTCCGTTGTATTTGCTTTGTGTGACAACGATGCGGCGTGAGTAGACCTGACTCTGGACTTCTTCCCAGTCCATTTCGATTTCGTGGCCGATTACGCCTTTGAATTTCATTTCATCGGCAGGTCCGATGACAACGAAGATCTTGTCGCCGACATGGAGCTCGGTTTTTGAGGTTGGAATGATGACTTTTCCGTCGGCGCCCATGAGACGCGAAACCACGAAGTCGCAGTCGAGGATCTGATGGAGCTCATAGAGGGTTTTGCCGTCGATGAGTTTGTTGGTCCCTTCGAAAGAGAGAATGAGCGGTTTCTGCTGGCTTCCTTCGATTTCGTCCTCGATAGCCTTGATCTCGTCTTCGGTGCGGATTTTGAAAATGGCTTTCACGATGAGCATCGAGAGGATGATGCCGATGACGCCAAGAGGGTAGGCGGCGGCATAGCCCATTGCCATGATGTTGATCGCTTCGGTTGTACCGGCTGTCTGCTGTGCGGCTGCGAGACCGGGGGTGTTGGTCACGGCTCCTGACATGACGCCCACGAGGGCTTCGATGCCTGTGTTGCCGTCAATGTAGAAGATTGTAAGTACGATCGCTACGTTGAGCGCTATGATCAGTACGGCAAGTGCGTTGAGCAGTACTCCGCCTTTCTTGAATGACGAGAAGAAGCCGGGGCCTACCTGGATGCCGATTGCGAAGATGAAAAGAATCAGGCCGAATTCTCGGACAAATTTTAACACCTCCGGATTTACGATGTAGCCGAAGTGACCCATTAGGATGCCGACAAACAGCACGAAAGTCACCCCAAGCGAAATTCCTCCGATTTTTAACTTTCCGAGGAAGATGCCGGCCGCTATGACAAACGAGTAGAGCACGAGTGTACTCGCAAGCTCAGTGTGTCCCGGACCGATCAGATCAATTAACCATTCCATTTGATAGAGATACGTCAGAAATTGTTATAGGGGATTTATATTCAATCTTTTTTACTTGAACCATATTGTCCCGAAAACGGCGGAATGACCGTTTTGAACCCCTTGCAGGATAATTTGAGACGGATATGTGAATTTGAGAGTGCAAAGGTACAACTATTTTCGCGTTTTTTAACAATAAGGGCGGCTGAATTTTGGTGCGCTATGCAATATTTTTTATCAGTATTTTAGTCTGTTGAGTGGCTGACCGCAGCTTTTTGACTTGCTTCGAGTTCTTTTTGGGCTACGGTCTTGCTGAACGAGCGGTAAAGCAGCACGGAGGCTACGAGCAGAGCCAATGAAAAACTGTAATAGACGCCGACGTTTTTAAGCTCGAATCCCTTGGCAAGCAGGAGCAGGAATGGTATGCCTACTATTATATAGCTCATGATCGAGATCCACAGGAGCGGCTTGACGTTAGAGGTGCCGCGCAGTGCGTTGGCATAGGTCAGCTGCACGGCATCGCCGTACTGGTAGAGGATCAGCGGAGCGATGAGCAGGAGCGCTGCGGCGGTGACGTCCGGGTCCGGAGTGAAGACCTGGATCAGATTTGATCCTCCGAGGAGGAAGATTGCTGATGCGATTGTGCTCAGCAGGAGGTTGAGATGGAGTCCGGCAGATGTGATGCGGCGCACTCCGACGGTGTCACGCAGTCCGGTATAGTTGGCGACACGGATTGATGTGGCCACTCCGAAGCTCATGTAGGTCATGAAGCCGAGCTGGGCGATGGTGTTGACAACCTGATAGGAAGCAAGCTGTATTTTGCCGAACCATCCGGAAACGATCGCGCCGAATGACCAGAGGAAACACTCGACTCCGCTCTGGATCATCACGGGGTAGGAGGTGGTCCAGACGTGTTTTCTGATGGCGGCGGTGTCTTCGCTTTCTGTCCGGAGTCCTTTTTTATAGATGCGGTAGCGTTTTGAGGTGAAGAGTACGGTGAGAATGCCGGCCATTGCCATGCAGCGGGCAGTCAGTGTGCTCAGTCCGGCTCCGGCAAGTCCGAGTTCCGGACAGCCGAATTTTCCACCGATGAGCAGATAGTTGCCTGCGATGTTTATGACGTTTGCGCCGAGGATCATCCACATAGGAGTTGCCGTGTCGGTGGTTCCGTTGGCAGTCTGCTGACAGCAGTTGAATATCGCCATCGGCAGAAGGGTGGCGAGTATGATCAGATAGTATTGACGGATGAGTGGAAGAAGTTCTTCCGGCTGCCCGAAGCGGTCAAGGAAGAAGTAGAGGCTTCCCATAATGGCCGTGAAGCCAATGGAAACAAGAGCGTTGATCTGCAAGCCTGCGCGTAAAGTCGCGCCTACGCGGTCGTGTTGTTTCCGGCTGTACAGGGCGCCGATTATCGGTGTCATTCCGGATGCGAAGCCAAGCTGCATCACGATGGCTATCATGAAGAGGCTGTTGACGAAGGCCGCGGCAGCAAGTTCTTCGGTGCCATAAGCGCCGACCATCATGGTGTCGGCAAAACTGACCACGATGATTCCGACCTGAGTGATCAGAACCGGCATGCCTAATCTCCAAAGGCTTTTGTATTCGTTTTTATAGGCTTTCCAGAAACCGGCTTTTCCGGTCAAAGAGCTTGTGTTCATAGATGCTGTTGCTTGCGATTGTGATTTCAGACTGCAAAGGTAGCTATTATAAATGATATAAAGACAAACCGCAAGACAGTGTGATCTGCTTGCGGTTTGTTTTCGGTTGACTTATGTCTGTTCCGTCTGTGAAGTGGTGACGGAAGTCGGTTTTGTCTTAGGCTTCCTGAGCGATGGCCTTGAATTCGTCGAGGCTGACAGTCTTTTTGTCGAGGCTGACAGCATTTTCGATGGCTTCGTAGAGCTTGGAAGTGAGCACTTGCTGGATGAGCTGCTGACGGATTTCAGACTTTTCAAGCTGCTCTTTGGCGTAGCGGGTGATGATCTCGTCGTCGATTCCGGCCATGCCATACTGTGCGAACTGACGGGCAGTGAGGAATTTGGCTGTCTGGAGTACTTCATCTTCCTCAACCTTGATCTCAAGGGCCTTGAGGAGGTTGTTTTCGATGATTTCGTGCTTGATGCCGTTTTCCTGAGCCTTGAAAGCTTCGTCGGCGTTTTCAGCATCGGCAAAGAAGAGCTTCTTGATGGTTTCTGCGGGGAGTGTCATTGACTCGCCGTATTTTTCCATCATGGCTTTGTCGAACTGGTTGCGGAAAAGGATGTGGCTGTTCTGGCTGAGTTCGCCGGCGATCATTTCCTTGATGGCAGCGCGATATTCTTCTTCGTTGTGGACTTTGTCTTCGCCGAACACCATCTTGTAGTATTCTTCGCCGAGTTCTGCGGGAACGCTGACAATGATTTCGGAGATTGTCATCTCGAAGTCGCTCTTGATGTCGCCTGCGATGGCTTTGTCAACGTGGAGCATTGAAGCGAGTTCGCCTGCGTCGCCACCGGCTGCTTTGTTGGGGTTGAAGACAACCTTGTCACCGGGCTTCTTGCCTGCGAACTTGGCTGCTTCGTCCTTGTCCTTGAAGTAGAGGGGGAAGACGATTCCGTCGGTCACCTGGATGGCGCCTTCGTTCTGGTTGACAGTGCCGTCTTCGTTGAGCTGCATGAGAGTGCCTTTGACAACACCGTCTTCAGTCATTTCCTGGCCGGGTTCCTGCTTGCCGAAGCGCTTGCGGAGGTTCTTGTCCTGCTCGTCGATCATTTCTTCGGTTACTTCGATCTCATAGTAGGGATAGTGGTCTTCGCTGCTGGGCTTGATGTCAAGCTGGGGAATCAGAGCCAGATCATATTTGAATTCCTGATCGCCGTCCTCGAAGGCTTCTTTAACTTCTACGGGAACGGGATGGCCCATAACGGGAAGATTGTTTTCAGTGATATAGTCGACAACTGCACGGTAAACTGTGTCATTGATGACATCGCTGGTCATCTGTTTGCCGAAGCGGCGTTTGAGTTCGCCGAAAGGCACGTGGCCTTTGCGGAAACCGGGGAGTACGTGGGTGCGGCCGATTTCTTTCAGCTTTTTGGTGACCTCGTCCTTATAGTCGTTTTCTTCGATCGCCACGGTAAGACGAATGTCTACGGGTGAAATCTCTTCCTTGGTAATGTTCATCTTTTATTTGTTTGTTTTATTGGTATTTACATTTTGTAGGCCGATCTTACGGTGTCAGCCGGCTCCGGGCGGATACCTGTGTGGCCTAATCAGCGTGCAAAATTAACAAAAAAATCCCAAAACGCAAAACTTTACAGGACAGCTCTTTTGCACGGCGATTTTGTTTGCTTGCGCCGGTAGTTGTCCGGCGTCGGATGGCCTGCCTTCGGGAGCCGGAGGCAGATTGGGTGCTATGATGTTCAGCGGAATTATTGCAGCATGGGGTCAAACTCGTCGGCCGGAATCTGTTCAGGGGCTTTCAGCGCGTGGATGATGTTTTTCAGATGCTCGATGTAGCCGGTGAGCAGGGCTGCGGTCGATGCCGGTGTCAGGCGGAAGAGTGTCGCCATGTCGGATGTGTTGTGGTTTTTGTGGAAGCTGCGAACGGTGTTGAGGATGTCTTTGGCTTCGTCAAGGGCTTCCTGGCGGCGACCGGTGCGCACCAGACTCATCAGGTAGGGGAAGGAGATGGCCGGGATGTATGGCCATTTGGTTTTAAGGAATTTGTTGTGGTAGACTCTGATGACGTCGTCGAAGCGCAAGGCGAAATAGCTGATTTCGATCAGAAAGGGGATTTCCTCTTCGAAGCCTTTCATTTCGTCGTAGGTGAGACAGACCACGGCGGCTGATGCGAACTGTCCGTGGACCACGTGGTTGCGGGCCCACTCAACGGCGTCTTTCTCGCTGAGAAGATCGGAGGCGATCAGGCTGCGCACGTAGGGGGCGGCTTTATCGCGGTCGAGAACGAGCAGGACGTCGATTGCAAGACGTGAGTCGAGATGGCGTTCGATGTATTTTGACAGCATTTCAACCGCTTCCTGCTGGCGGTCGGTCTCCATGAGCGCGGCGGCGAGGGTTGAGACATCGGTGTCTTCCGCCTCGTTGGATTCGACGATTCGGCGGTAGATGCCAACCACTGTCTCCGGGTCGCGTTCGAGCCGGTAGAGGGAGGCGCCTTTGATGCGCAGACCCATCATTGAGTCGGGGTCGATGGCAAGGGCATATTCTGCGGATGAGAGTGAGCCTTCATAGTCGTCGCTGTTGATCTGGACTGTGGCCAGCCTGAGCCAGAAGTCGAGGTTGAACGGCTCGAACATGGTCAGCTCTTCGAACAGACGTGCTGCTGTCGGCAGGTCGTTGTTCTCTTCCAGATGGTCGGCGAATTCGTAGAGGAAGGTCTGGGGGTAGGAGCATTTCGACTGGATGCGGTCTTTGTTCTGGAGAAGCCATTTTTCAAGACGGAGCTCCATCGCATAGTCCGTGAACTGGATGATGCCTTCGTCGTCGAAATCTTCTGTCTCTTCGAGAATCCCGTCAAGGGCTTTGATGACTTCCTCGTCGCTGAGTTCGAGACCGGCGTTTCGGGCGCGCAGGTCGAGGAGTTTGTTGAGGACCCCGGCGCTGCCGACGCGTTTGTTGAGTTCGGAGGTTGTCTCGACATCGCCGAAGGAGTAGTAGAGCCAGGCGCGGCGTGTGGCCAGAGCTTCGCTCTTCGGATAGTGGATGGCGCCGTAGAGGAGCACTTCCATTTTGACTATGTAGTTGTCGTAGTCAGAGGCATAGTCAAAGATTTCGATGAGGTCGTTCTCGTCGAAAAAGGCTTCGGTGTTGCCGCGTTTGACTACTTCCGATTCAAACTCTTCGTAGAGGTCCCGGCGGTCGTTGGGTTCGTCCATTCGGTCAGTTGTGGGGTTAGTGGCGTGACGTGTCCGGTCTAAAGACCCGGAGGGCGTTTAAACAACCTTTTTAATATCAGTCATTAAACGCCCTCCGGAAAAATGCGTTCCGGAATGTTTGTTGATTATTTCTGGGCTTTTTCCCAGCTGTCTTTGAGTGCGATGGTGCGGTTGAAGATGAGATTTCCGTCTGTCGAGTCGGGGTCAAGGGTGAAGTAGCCGATGCGCTGGAACTGCAAGGGGACGCCGGGAGCGGCGATCTTGGCCAGATATGGTTCTACCTTGATGTTTTCAACCACTTTGAGCGAGTCGGGGTTGAGCATTTCGCGGAAGTCGCGTTCGGTTTCTGCCGCGGGGTTCTCGACGTTGAACAGGCGGTCATAGAGGCGGGCTGTGGCGTTGACGGCATGTGAGGCGGACACCCAATGGAGTGTGCCTTTGACCTTGCGCTGGCTGCCGGGAAGGCCGCTGCGGGTGTCGGGATCGTAGGTGCAGTAGATTTCCTCGATGTTTCCGTCGGCGTCTTTCTTCACGCCTGTACATTTAATTATATATGCGCCTTTGAGGCGGACTTCGCCGTCAGGGGCGAGTCGGAAGAATTTTTTCGGCGGATTTTCCATGAAGTCGTCGCGCTCGATGTAGATTTCGCGGCTGAACGGCATTTCGTGGGTGCCTGCGCCCGGTTCTTCGGGGTTGTTTTCCATCTCGACGGTCTCAACCTGGCCTTCGGGGTAGTTTGTGATCACGACCTTGACGGGGTTGACCACGGCCATGCCGCGTGTAGCTACTTTGTTGAGGTCGTCACGGACGGCGTGTTCAAGCAGCGAGATGCTGTTGAGGGCTTCATATTTGGTGTAGCCGATGGTGTCGATGAAGTTGCGGACGGAGCGGGGGGTGAAGCCGCGGCGGCGCAGGCCGGAGATTGTCGGCATGCGGGGATCGTCCCAGCCGGCTACGAGGCCTTCCTGCACGAGCTGGAGGAGTTTGCGCTTGGACATCACGGTATAGGTGAGGTTCAGGCGGTTGAATTCGATCTGACGGGGGCAGTAGCTTTCGTCGGCGAGTTCTTTGACGAAGTATTCGTAGAGCGGACGGTGGACCACGAATTCAAGTGTGCAGATTGAGTGGGTCACTCCCTCGAAGTAGTCGCTCTGGCCGTGGGCGAAGTCATACATGGGGTAGACTTTCCAGGTTGTGCCTGTGCGGTGGTGGGGAGTCTTGATGATGCGGTACATGATCGGGTCGCGGAAGTGCATGTTGGGGCTTGCCATGTCGATCTTCGCGCGGAGCACACGTGCGCCTTCTTCGAATTCTCCCTGGTTCATGCGCAGGAAGAGGTCGAGATTCTCCTCTACCGAACGGTTGCGGTAGGGGCTTTCGGTTCCCGGCTGTGTCGGGGTGCCTTTCTGGGCGGCGATTTCTTCAGAGGTCTGGTCGTCGACATAGGCTTTGCCTTCCTTGATGAGGCGGACGGCAAGGTCGAAGAGCTGGGGGAAGTAGTCGGAGGCGTAATATTCGCGGTCGCTCCAGTCGAATCCGAGCCAGTGGATGTCCTCACGGATGGAGTCAACATATTCCACATCTTCTTTGACGGGGTTGGTGTCGTCAAAGCGCAGGTTGCATGTGCCTCCGAATTTTTCGGCGATTCCGAAGTCCATGCAGATCGCTTTGGCATGGCCGATGTGGAGGTAGCCGTTGGGTTCCGGCGGGAAGCGGGTGTTAAGGCGACCGCCGTTTTTGCCGGCCTGAAGATCTTCGAGCACGAGCTGCTCTACAAAATTGAGTCCCTTGGATTCCTGTGGTGTGGATTGGGTGTTATTTTCCATTGTGCGGGCTATATTGTGAGTTTTTTATCTATATCAAAATGCAAAGTTAGTCAGAATTTTTGGAACTACATAAAATTTTCTTGCTCATGCCGTGGCGATGACCTTGACAGCAGATCGGATTTTTGTCCGGGTCACTGCGCAGCCGGGCTTTGAGAACAAGGAGACGAGGAGGATTGCAAGGGCTTGTAGACTTGTCATCGGAGATGACTATTTGGATATTGTACAGTCAAGAAATCCGAAGACTTCCGTCGAGACTTCACCCAGAATGCCGGCGGTTGAGTTTACGCCACACTGGACTTTGATGAAATCAATATATTTCAGCGAGACCGGACGGCGGCTTGCCGACATGGCATTTTCGATTTTGAAATAGTTGTAGTTCATCTCGGCGTTCGGATTTTCCGAGTCGCTGAGGCGGTCGCTACCCATGTTGTCGGCATAGCCCCAGTCAAAAGGATCGTTAGACCATTCGTGGGTGAAGGTTGTCCTGGCTTCGAGCCGTGTGCCTGCAAGGTTGTAGCTGTCGGAGTTGAGCCATGAGGGCCATGAAGGATGGATGGTGAGAGTTCCGGTGTTGTTTCGGCTGTCGGCCCACAGGATGGGGGAGCCTGCGGTGGCCGGGCGGTAGTAGGTGACGGAGTAGTTGTAGATCGTTTCCGCTTTGTCGGCTTCGCTGCCCCGGAGTTCATACCAGGTGTCATCGGGCAGACCGTTGCCGTTTTCGTCCTGCATCACCCATACGATTCCGGGTTCGTTGCTTGTGCGGAAGGAGTTGCCGCCGATGGCGAAGTCATAGTCTCCTTCGATGTTCTTTACGCTGTGGTCAAAGCCGACAATGATGTAGCCACCGAATGCGCCTAAGGAGACATCCTGGCCTGCTGAAAGGCGTCGCTCGGCTTCCCGGCAGGCGTCACTCATGGATGTGGCGCTGATCTGATGAACAAACTGACCTGGGGCTGGGGTGAATTCGAAGACTCTGACACGATCGCCGGAGCTTTCAGCTGTGGCCGGGCGGTAGCGGTCGTCCTCAGTGGCGGAGAGACATTCGACTGTTATCGAGGCCGAGCAGCTGAGATCGTCGGATGAGACTTTCACGCTGACAACCGATCGGCCTGCCGAGGCAGGGGTATATTCGAAAACAGCGGCCTTTTCATCCGGCATCACTTGGCCGTCTACGCTCCACTCGTAGCGGACATCTCCATTCGCATTGGCTACGATCGGGGCCAGGCATACAGGACGTCCGCTCAGGACTTGGATCTCGGATTGCCGGAAGCTGACCGACAGTTGCGGTTGGCTGACGACTTCGATTTTCATCTCAGCAGATCCGTTTCCGTCCTCATTGCTGACGGTAAGTTGCAGCGTATGGCTTCCCTCTGTTTCGGCTTTGAAGATGAAAAATTCATCATTTCCGGCAGGAGATCCGTCGAGCAGCCATTGGTAAGTGGCGTTGGCATCGCCGCCGGTATTGACAGCCGGGACAATTTTGAGCTCTTGGCCGACGGTTGTCTGCATCTCGGTCGGCAAAGTGACCGTCGGTACCACTTTTTCAAGCACGTCGATGCGTATCTCTTCACGTGCCGATCCATTGTCGGCATCGACACAGAAAGTAAAATAGAAAACACCTTCTGAGTCGGATGAAAACTGGAGAGTCAGGCTGTTGGCTGAAGTCTTGCCCTCATCGTCAATCCACTTGTAGCGCGGGTTGACGGCATTTTTAACCGTGGGAGTGATTGAAATCGACTTCCCGGTTTTTAGCTCATAGACACCGGTCTGATTGTCGAAACTGACGGTGATCGGATCCTGCTGTGGAGCAGTCAGATCATTGTCGGTATTGCAGCTCCAGAGACAGCACAGGCCCAGGAGATATAAGAATAAAAGGATGTTCTGTTTCATAAGAATTGAAAATCACACACTCCTTGCAAGAGGATTTGTGTATGTCTGATTGGAAATATCGTCAAAAATACGAAAAAACGCTGACAGAATATATATATTGTAAGGCAAAAACGCATAGTCACATCCTTTGGATAGGTGTAAATTGCAATTTACAGGCAGAAAAATGAAGAAAAACAATAAAAATCGAAGAAAAAGCATCAAGAAATGAAGAAAAATTTGGAAGAGTCGAAAAAGATGCTTACCTTTGTCCCCCGAAAAGAAAGCCCAGGTGGCGGAATGGTAGACGCGCTCGTTTCAGGTGCGAGTGCTGCGAGGCGTGCAGGTTCGAGTCCTGTTCTGGGCACCCCAAGAAATCGCAAGTGATTAATCCCCAATCACTTGCGATTTTCAGTTTTCCCCCGTGTCAACGCGGCGTCAACCAACCTCCGCGCGCCCCCCGATTTCAACCTAAATCAATCAGGCCAGCGCAACCAGACTAAATCAAACTTAAAACATTTAACATTTATTATCAATCATAATATGCAAGTCACCCAAGATGAAATTATATATTCCATAAAGGAAGATGGTTCTGCATGGATATGGGGAATATGGCCGAATGAAGATGGAATTATATCCGTCCCAGAAATAATCTGCAAGGATGGAGTTGATTACGGGTCAAGCCGTAATTCCAGTGCATGTGTTAAATCCAGCCCAATAGAATGTTAAATTTTAGGCGTATAGTTTGACGAGTCGGAAGATGAAGAAATCACGGTCGCGTACACCACGCAATTGAGCTCTGAA
>NZ_JAIDEN010000053.1 GCF_029054785.1 Duncaniella sp. | reverse complement strand
CGGGATCTGCGCCGATTTTCTGCTTGATGACAGGGACATCAGCCCTGCGCCCCCACTCTTCAAGCTGTTCGATGGCGGCGGCACGGAAAGTGTCGGCGGCACCAAGCATCACCTTGTTGCCGGCTTTTTTGAACTGTGCGGCCATTTTGCCGATGGTCGTGGTCTTTCCGACACCGTTGACTCCGACAACCATTATCACATGGGGCTTGTGGGAGGCTGGAACCGTGAAATCATCCTGCGATGATTCATTGCTGTTTTCAGCCAGCATGTCGGCTATTTCCTCACACAGCAGGCGGTTGAGTTCTGACGATCCGACATATTTGTCTCTTGCCACACGTTTCTGAATGCGGTCAATGATGCGCAATGTCGTGTCGACACCGACATCAGATGTGACGAAAACTTCCTCAAGGTTGTCAAGTACATCGTCATCAATCGTTGATTTGCCGGCGATTGCATGAGAAAGGCGGTCAAGCAGTCCACGCTGAGTCTTTTCGAGCCCCTTGTCAAGAGTCTCTTTTTTTTCGCGGGAGAAGAAATTGAAAAATCCCATATATTCAAGTAGAATTTGAACTGCAAAATTACTCATTTATTATTTATTTTGCAAAACAATGACGAATCCCCCACCCCATCCGTGATTTATTTTTTGCAAAACGTATTTCGAAAATCGAAGAGCTGATTGCGTTCGGGACTGTCGAGGCTCCCCACATATCTGATATTAGTTTTTATCATTCAGTTTATATTATATAATAGGTGAATGATCATAAATTTTATCAGAATCAGCTTAAATCAAGCCTGAAATACCTTAAGAGGTTGTTAAAAAACAATAGTTAAAATCTGAGCGAAAGTTTTGAGGTGGATATGGATCTGAATCGAAGGAGCATAGCGAGCTATGCTCCTTTCTCATTTACAACAATTTATCTAAAAGATACACCACTCAGATTTTAACTCTTGTTTTTAAACAACCTCTTAATTCGGGGTCTGATGAAAATATTTTGCTAAAAAATTTGGAAGATTCACAAAAAGTACCTACCTTTGCAACGCTTTAGAGAAAGTGAGGCACTTTTTCAAGTGCGAAAAACAAGATTTAAGCATCAGGAGAGATGGGTGAGTGGCTGAAACCACCAGTTTGCTAAACTGACGTAGGAGCAATCCTACCACGAGTTCGAATCTCGTTCTCTCCGCAAAAGAGCTGCAAGTCAATAACTTGCAGCTCTTTTGCTTTTATTACACTTCATAATCTTCATCCGCCACATCTCCACAAATTCACCGTACATACACACAAAAGCGCGATAAACTCAAGAGAGCCTATCGCGCTTATTTTTCATATCTTATGTGTATATCTTGTATATCTTTTGTGTACCGCTTGTTTTGCCTTAAAATTCCGAGGAGAAATGGAAGCGGATTTTCGGGAAGTCGTTCTGTGCCATCTGGAGCACATAGCCTGAGTCGGCCAAGAAGACATCACGACCGTCACGGTCAACTGCCATGAACTGGAATTTTCTCTTTTTGAAGGCTGCAAGCGCTTCGGGATCATCGCTTTCGATCCAGCATGCCTTGTAGAGCGAGATCGGCTCCCAACGACACTGGGCGCCATATTCATGAAGCAGACGATATTGGATGACCTCAAACTGAAGCTGGCCTACGGTACCGATGATCTTACGCCCGTTGAACTGGTTGACGAAAAGCTGTGCGACACCTTCGTCCATCAACTGCTGTATACCCTTGTCAAGCTGCTTGGCCTTCATCGGGTCGGAATTCTCGATGTATTTGAACATCTCAGGCGAGAAACTCGGCAGCCCCTTGAAGTGCAGGATCTCACCGGAAGTCAACGTGTCGCCGATTTTGAAGTTGCCGGTGTCAGGAATACCTACGATATCGCCGGGATAGGCCTCGTCGACAATATTCTTTTTCTGAGCCATGAAGGCGGTAGGAGCGGCAAATTTCATTGTTTTGCCTGATCTCACATGACGGTATGGAGCGTTGCGCTCGAATTTGCCTGAGCAGACCTTGACGAAAGCGATGCATGAACGGTGGTTCGGGTCCATGTTGGCATGGATCTTGAACACGAAGCCTGAAAAGCCTTCTTCCTCAGGATTTATAGTGCGCTCCTCCGCATTTACCGGACGCGGGGCAGGCGCGATTTTCACGAAGCAATCAAGAAGCTCCTTGACGCCGAATGTGTTGAGTGCAGAGCCAAAAAACACAGGGGCTACCTGTCCTTCAAGATAGGTCCGGGTGTCAAATTCGGGATAAACGCCTTCAATCAGCTCCAGATCCTCACGCAGTTTCGCGGCATCTGTCTCGCCGACAGCCTCATCGACACGTGGATCTGTCACTGAATCTATCTCGACGCGCTCGCTGACACGCTGTTTGTCAGGAGTGAACAGATCAAGAGAGTGCTCGAATATATTGTAGACACCCTTGAACTTGGCCCCGATATTGATAGGCCATGACAACGGGCGCACGCTGATCTTCAGCTCGCTTTCAAGTTCATCAAGGATGTCGAACGGATCGCGGCCCTCGCGGTCAAGTTTGTTGACAAAGATGATCACCGGAGTGTTGCGCATTCGGCAGACTTCCATGAGCTTTCGGGTCTGCTGCTCGACACCTTTGGCAACATCGACAACAATGATAACACTGTCGACGGCTGTCAGCGTACGATAAGTGTCCTCGGCAAAATCCTGGTGACCCGGAGTGTCAAGAATGTTGATCTTATAGTCGCCATAGTTGAACCCCATAACGGATGTCGCCACCGAAATACCGCGCTGTTTCTCGATCTCCATCCAGTCTGACGTAGCCGTTTTCTTGATCTTGTTGGACTTTACGGCACCTGCCACATGGATAGCGCCACCGAAAAGGAGCAGTTTTTCGGTGAGAGTTGTTTTACCTGCGTCAGGGTGTGAAATGATGGCGAATGTGCGTCTGCGTGATATTTCGTCGGTAAGAGACATGGTTTTACTGTTTTATGATTTTTGCGGGTGCAAAGTTACGATTTTTTTTCGAGTTCAGAAGTCGAGACGGCGGAAAGATGCACGGGCCTTGGCTTTATTGACCAGATTAAAATGCCACCACTCGGTACGGATGGTGTGAAATCCGGCTGCGGTCATGACTCTGCGCAGAAGCAGACGGTTCTGCCGTTCGGTCTCGCTGATCACTCCCCGCCTGACCAAAATCTCCTCCTTGTCAATATTCGCCTCAGTCCCAAGATGGTCTACGGGGGTTCCCATCGAGATTTCCCGTCCGGCGGGATCGACAATCGTAATATCAACCGCCAGCCCGTAATTATGAAGGCCGCCACCTTTAGCCGGATTGGCCACATAGTTGGCTTTCGGAGTGCCGCTGACAGCCTTGAACATCCGCCTCTGAATGCTCATCGGACGCGCGGCATCCTTGATCAGCAGACGATAGCCGGGAGCAAGACTCGCAAGCTCGGCCTGAGCACGGACAAGCGCGGAAGCCGCATCAGGATGCAGATAAGCCTGATTGAAACCATCGTCATAAAGCAGAACACCTGTAAAATTGTCGGACCTGGCATACATCAGACTGACGCAGACAGTCGAGTCAAGCTCCGCGACATTGACAAGCCCGTGATCCCGAAGTTTCTGTTCAAGAGTCCGGGTAGTTGTCTGTGACTGTGAGTGAATGTGCATTATTGAAATGGAAAGGAGGAGGACAATTGACAAAAATCTTGGAATACGGCAATATTTCATGCCGCAAAAATATGAAAAATCCTTAAATCAGGACGGTATTTTGCGTGAAAACATTATTTTTGCAGGTCATAAACAGATAGAATGATCATCACTACATATAATAGAGCCATCACGCGCCTGATCCTGTCACTTGCAACGCTTCTCCCTGCCATTTGTCTCAAGGGACAGATCAACACCGAGCAGGTGTTGCGAATCGGAGCCAATACACACTATTTCGAAGACTACGTTCTCTCGATCCAGTATTTCAATCAGGTTATAAGCGTCAATCCGACACAGGCCAAACCATATTTCTACCGAGCAGTGGCCAAACTCAACCTCGACGACTTCCGTGGAGCTGAAGAAGACGCCACTATGGCACTTGAACGCAATCCGTTCATCACAGAGGCCTATGAGGTTCGCGGTGTGGCACGTCAGAACCAAGGGAAAAACAAAGAAGCGATCACCGACTATAACCGGGCTCTTGAAATGCAGCCCGAAAACAGCAGCATAATTTTCAACAAAGCGATAGCCCAGCATGAAAGCCGCGACACGATCGGGGCCAAAACGACATTCGAGCAGCTGATCAAACGCTTCCCGAAATACGAGGAGGGCTATCTGGGCCGCGCACGACTCCGCCTGGAGATGAAAGACACGATCGGTGCCCGCGCCGACATCGAACGCGCGCTTTCGATAAACTCAAATGCCGTAAACGCCTACCTGCTGCGCGCCGATATCGCCATCCACTCCGGCAGAGATTTCAAGAGCGCCCTCGAAGACATGGACAAAGCCGTCAAGCTACGTCCGGAAGCAGCCGGATTTTACATCAACCGCGCCTACCTGCGATATATGAACGACGACATCCGCGGCGCATTCGAAGACTATGACCGTGCGATCGGGATCGAGCCGAGCAACACCGCAGCCATCTTCAACCGCGGCTTGCTCAGAGCCGAAGTCCATGACACGAACCGTGCGATTGATGACTTTTCCAAAGTGCTCGACCTTGACAGCGAAGACTACAAGACTTTATACAACCGCGCCATATTGCTCGCCGAAATCGGATCATTCGAAGCTGCTCTTAAGGATCTCGACAGAGTGATCGAGGCATTCCCGGATTTTGCAGGCGCATATTTCCTGCGCTACGACATCAAGCGCCGCAAAGGAGACATGCGCTCGGCCCAGAAGGACTATGACAAGTCTATGGCTTTGGCGAAAACCACCGTCCAGCTCACGCCCGACAAGCAATTCAGCGGCGCAGCCTACGCAAGCGCCGGCACGGTGACTGACACCTCATCTTCCTCAACCGCTTCTGAATCCGGAAACGCTGACTCAGCAGGATCCACAAGCCCAAGCGAAACAATTACAGAAACCCAGGAGCAAGTCAAACGCCGTTTCACCACCCTGACAACAATCCGCAGCAACTACTCCGCTGACAAAAATTTCTCAGCCTCTGACATCAGAGGCAAAGTCCAGGACAAGGATATGGCCATCGAACTCGAACCGCTGTTCATGATCACCTACTATACCTCGCCGACAGAAATCAACCTAAGCAGTGAGTATATCCGCGAGGTAGACGAGATCAATTCACTCGGCCTGTTGCGCTTTGTGATGCAGGTGGCCACTCATCCAGCCCAGCTTCCGCAATATGAACTCGAAGGGCCACACCGCCAGTCAATCAGCTACTACAACTCATATATCGCCAACCATGCGCCGCGAGCCATCGACTATTTCGGCCGTGCTCTGGATTTCATCTCGCTCCACGAATATGAAAAAGCGATAACAGATCTGAACGAAGCCATCAGACTCACCCCCGACTTCGCACTGGCCTACCTGCTGCGCTCACAGGCAAAGTATGAAAACCTCAAAGCCTCAGGAGAACCCGGACAGGCTCTGTCACGTGAGGGAATCAGCGAGGCGATCGCCGACATAGACGAAACCCTCCGCCACTCCCCTTTCATGCCGATCGCCTATTATAATAAAGGTGTGCTCCTTGCCGAGAGCGGCAACTATGTGGAAGCCATCGATGCTTTCACGCGCGCCATCAGCCTGAAACCGGATTTTGGAGAAGCCTACTATGACCGCGGCTACGTCTATCTGTCGCTGGGCGACAAGACTTCAGCACTCCCCGACCTCAGCCATGCCGGCGAACTGGGAATTGTCAGCGCTTATCCGCTGCTCAAACAGATGAAATGACCTGAGCGTTTATTCTGACTTCCCCACAGCGATTTGCTTTTCAAACAAACAAATCAGGACCAAAAAAGCAACCATACATCCTGTTTTAATGACATAATGTCGCGATATGAATTTTTTTTCGTAAATTTGCGCCATATACCCTTTTGAATTATCACATTTTAACAGTCAAAATATGAAAGTCTTAAAGTTTGGAGGGACTTCCGTAGGATCAGCCGAAAGAATCCGCCACGTAGCAGACCTCGTCAGTGCAAGAGGTAAAAACATCATCGTTCTTTCAGCCATGTCAGGCACAACCAACTCCCTGGTTGAAATCTCAGACTATCTTTACAAAAAGAACACCAACGGCGCGAAAGAGACCATAAACCTCCTCGAATCAAAATATCTCAAGACCATAGCCTCTCTCTATGACCGTCATGAGAGCCGCGAGAAAGCGCTCAAAGAGATCAAAGCCTGCTTCAACTACATCCGCTCCTTCACCCAGCGCGAGACTTTCGGCCCGACAGAGGAAAAAATCATCCTTGCCCAGGGAGAAATCATGAGCGTTGCAATGATGACCATCCTTCTGAACGAACGCGGCCTTTATGCAGAAGCTCTCCCGGCCCTTGACTTCATGAAAACCGGACAGAACGGCGAACCTGACATGCAGCATATCGCCCTGCACCTCCAGCCGTTGCTCGACAAATATATTGATGCGGACATCTTCGTCACCCAAGGCTTCATCTGCCGCAACTCGACCGGCGAGATCGACAACCTCCAGCGCGGCGGATCCGACTACACCGCATCGCTCATCGGCGCAGCCATCGAAGCCGATGAAATCGAAATCTGGACAGACATCGACGGAATGCACAACAATGACCCGCGCTTTGTCGAAGGAACCAAACCTGTCAACGAGCTTCACTACGAAGAAGCATCGGAGCTGGCCTATTTCGGTGCAAAAATCCTTCACCCCACCTGTGTGCTCCCCGCAAAAGTCAACAATATCCCCGTTCGTCTGCTCAATACCCTTGAGCCTGAAGCCCACGGCACACTCATCTACAACAACATCACAGAGCCGTCAATCAAAGCCGTCGCAGCCAAAGACAATGTCGTGGCCATCAAGATCAAAAGCTCACGCATGCTCTTAGCTTACGGCTATCTGACCCGCGTCTTCGAGACATTTGAGAAATACTGCACTCCGATCGACATGATCGCCACTTCGGAAGTCGGTGTCTCGCTGACAATCGACTCCGAACGCTTCCTCCCGGAAATCATTGACGAGCTCAAAAAGTTCGGCACTGTCACCGTAGACAAGGACATGGTGATCATCTGTGTAGTCGGCAATATGGAATGGACAAATACCGGCTATGAGGCCAAAGCGATGGAAGCCCTCGCTGACATCCCTGTGCGCATGATCTCTTACGGCGGATCGAATTACAACATCTCCTTCCTCGTGCGCAGCTGCGACAAGATCGAAGCCCTCAAACGCCTCAGCGAAAAACTTTTCAGCTGAACCAACACCAACTGACAACAAAGAAGAGACGACACGAAAATGACACGTTTCCCGATAGAGGAATTCTCAACCCTCAAAACGCCATTCTATTTCTACGATCTGCGCCTGCTCGAACGCACAGTCAAAGAGATCCGCCGCACAGCCCGCGATCCGCGCTTCAAAGTCCACTATGCAATCAAGGCAAATGCCAATCCGGGCATCCTGCGGACAATCCAGGCCGCAGGCTTCGGAGTCGACTGCGTCAGCGGCTGGGAGATCGAAGCCGCTCTTGAAGCCGGCTTTCGAGGCGACCGCATAGTTTTTGCCGGCGTAGGCAAAAGCGATGACGAGATCCGCGTGGCTCTTCAGGCCGACATTGAATGTTTCAACATCGAGTCAGAGCCTGAACTGAGAGTCATCAGCGAACTCGCAGCCGAAGCCGGAAAGACCGCACGAATTGCAATCCGCGTCAACCCGAACATCGACGCACACACCCATGCCTACATAACAACCGGCCTGGCGGAAAACAAGTTCGGCATCAATCTCGAACAGCTTGAAGCAATCATTGATCTCGCCCTCAGTCTTCCGGCCATCGAACTGCGCGGTCTCCACTTCCACATCGGATCGCAGATCACGGAGACAGAACCATTTGTAATGCTCTGCAAAACGATCAACCGCCTTCAGGACGAATATGAGAAAAAGGGAGTAAAATTCAATCTCATCAACGTCGGCGGCGGCCTCGGCATTGACTACGCTCACCCCGAACGCCATCCGATTCCTGATTTCGAATCCTATTTCACAACATTCCACAATCACCTGCGCCTGCGCCCCGAACAAGAACTGCATTTCGAGCTTGGCCGTTCGGTTGTGGCGCAATGCGGCTCTCTGATCACCCGCGTGCTCTATGTGAAAGAAGGCACCTCCAAACGCTTCGCTATCGTCGACGCCGGCATGAGCGACCTGATCCGCCCTGCCCTTTACAGCGCCCATCACAAAATCGAGAACATCACCAATCCGAACGGCGAACTGCATCACTATGATGTGGTCGGTCCGATCTGCGAATCCTCTGACCGCTTTGGAGAAAGCGAAACTCTGCCTGAAATCAAACGCGGCGACATGCTGGCACTGCGCTCTGCCGGTGCCTACGGAGAAATCATGGCCTCACGCTACAACTGCCGCCCCTTCCCACACTCTTACTTTTCAGAAACCTAATCCCCTGAAAAATCGAACATGAAACCAAACGAAAATCCCAAGGAAATCTATCAGGATGCAGACCCGATAGAACTTCCTGAAAACGCGTTCCGCGAGCTTGCCGACGATGAAGGCTACCGCCCGATAATGCACCCGGCCCGCGAGTATCCCGAAGTGACCCCCTACTCCGTCGGAATGGGATTGCTGCTTGCTGTGATATTCAGCGCTGCGGCAGCATATCTCGGACTGAAAGTGGGCCAGGTATTTGAAGCCGCTATCCCGATCGCAATCATCGCTGTCGGACTTTCAGGAGCACTGAAAAAGGACAATCCTTTAGGCCAGAACGTGATCATCCAGAGTATCGGTGCCTGTTCAGGCGTGATTGTCGCCGGTGCGATCTTCACCCTTCCGGCGCTCTACATCCTTCAGGCCAAATATCCTGAAATCACCGTAAACTTCCTCCAGATATTCCTCAGCTCTCTTTTAGGAGGCGTTTTAGGAATCCTGTTCTTCATTCCGTTCCGCAAATATTTCGTAAAAGACATGCACGGGAAATATCCTTTCCCTGAAGCGACAGCAACAACCCAGGTGCTTGCAAGCGGACTTGGCAAAAGCGCCGCCGGCAACAGCGGACAGGCCCGCACACTGGTGCTCGCATCGCTCATCGGCGGTATCTACGACTATGTTGTGGAAACATTCGGATGGTGGGCCGGAGTGCTCAACACCCATGTCACCGAATGGGGCCAGGCGATGGCCGAGAAAACCAAACTTGTCCTCAGCTGCAACACCGGAGCCGCCGTGCTCGGTCTGGGCTACATCATCGGTCTGAACTACGCGTTCATTATCTTTGCCGGATCTATTTTCGTATGGTGGATTCTGATTCCTCTGCTCGGCACTTACGGATCACCGGAAATAGCAGCCATGACTCCGGAAGCCATCTTCTCCGACCATGCGCGAATGATCGGCATCGGCGGTATCGCTATGGCAGGTATCATAGGCATCATAAAATCATGGCCGATCATCCGCGGCGCCGTCGGACTTGCCTCCCGCGAACTCCGTGGCAACACCTCCGAAGGGAAAACCATACGCTGGCAGACTGACATTTCAATGAAACACATCGTGTTCTTCATTGCAATAGCTCTCGTAGCCGTACTGCTCTTCTTCTGGATCGGTGTCATCCACACATTCTGGCAGGCTCTGGTTGCCTGGATCGTTGTGACAGTAATCGCTTTCCTTTTCACCACTGTGGCAGCCAACGCAATCGCCATCGTCGGATCGAATCCGGTATCAGGCATGACCCTGATGACTCTGATCGTCGCATCAGCAATATTCGTCGGCATCGGTCTGAGCGGGCCTTCGGGCATTGTAGCCTCAATGGTAATCGGCGGCGTTGTCTGCACGGCACTCTCGATGGCAGGCGGCTTTGTCACCGACCTCAAGGTCGGATACTGGCTCGGCGCAACACCCCGCAAGCAGGAAAGCTGGAAGTTCCTCGGAACACTCGTATCGGCTGCTACCGTAGGCGGTGTGATCCTCCTGCTCAACCAGGTATATGGTTTCACCGGAGAAAACGCCCTCATCGCTCCCCAGGCCAATGCCATGGCTAAAGTCATCGAACCCCTCATGATGGGCGGTGACACTCCCTGGATCCTCTATATGACCGGCGCCATCCTGGCCCTGATTCTCAACTGGCTCGGCGTCCCGGCCCTGGCTTTCTGCCTCGGCATGTTCATTCCACTCCAGCTTAACACTCCGCTGCTTGTCGGAGGTGCCATCGCTTGGTTTGTAGGAAGCCGCTCGACTGACAAAGCTCTCAATGACGCTCGTCGCGACCGCGGCACTCTGATTTCATCAGGCCTCATCGCCGGCGGTGCGCTCTTCGGAGTGTTCGCAGCTCTGACACGCTTCCTCGGTTTCGAATACACAAGCCCGCTCAGCGCGATCGCAAGCCAGTGGGCAGGCCTGGCCGTCTATGCGCTTCTGATCATCTATCTTATCTGGGATTCCATGAAGGCAAAGCGCCTCAAGGACTGATACCAAGTGGTTATTTAATAACAAATCTTGTTTTTAAACAACCTCTGAATGAAAGCAATCAACCGCGACATTCTGTCGCTGGCCATACCGTCGATCATCACGAACATCACCACGCCTCTGCTGGCCTTGATGGACGTGGTGATCGTCGGGCATATGGGCAGCGCCGATTACATAGCGTCAATAGCCGTAGGCGGGACCATATTCAATATGCTGTACTGGCTTTTCGCCTTTCTGCGCATGGGAACCAGCGGCCTCACCGCCCAGGCCAACGGCGGCGGCGATGCAAAAGGCTGCGCACAGGTCCTCACACGCGGTCTGATTGTCGCCACTCTTGCGTCAGCCGTCATCATCATCCTTCAGCGTCCGCTATTGGAGCTGACTCTGAATTTCCTCGAAGTCGAAGGCAATATCCGGGCGCTCGCATCGACTTATTTTTCAATACTCGTCTGGGGAGCACCGGCTTCACTGGCTACATTCACACTGACCGGATGGCTTCTCGGCATGAAAAACGCACGGGCACCAATGTGGATCGCCTTTGTCGTCAATATTTCCAACATCGCTGTGAGCCTCCTGCTCGTTCTCGGCTTCGGACTCAAAGTAGAGGGCGTGGCCTGCGGAACTCTTACAGCTCAATGGCTTGGAGCACTCACCGGAATCGTCATCGTCATACTCAAATACAGACCTGCGCCCGGACATCTTAAAGAAATTATCAGGCTGAAAGACCTGAAACGCTTTTTCAAAGTCAACACAGATATCTTTTTCCGCACCCTGTGTCTCATTGCAGTGACCGTATGGTTCACTCGCACCGGAGCCTCTCAGGGCACGGTCGTCCTGGCCGTCAACACCCTGCTCATGCAGTTTTTCATTCTCTTCTCCTACTTCATGGACGGCTTCGCCTTTGCCGGCGAATCGCTCTGCGGCAATTTCGTCGGAAGCAATGACCGTGAAGGCCTGAAAGGATGTGTCAGAGCACTTTTCAGATGGAGCGTTGTGATGGTTCTGCTTTTCACCATCATCTACGCCACAGGCGGAGAAAGCATAATGCACATTCTGAGCGACGATGCCGGTGTCAGGCTCTCGGCAAAAGAATATTATAGCTGGGTAATAGCCATCCCGGCAGTAGGATTCGCCGCCTTTACATGGGACGGAATCTTCATCGGCGCGACACGCACCAGAGAGATGCTCCTGTCAATGGCGACAGCCACCGCCGTCTACTTCATTCTGCTCAGACTGCTCTTCCCCATAATAGGAAACCACGGGCTGTGGATAGCATTTTTAGCATATCTCCTGACCCGTGGCGTGGCACTGACGGCAATGAGCCGTCGTATTTTATAGCAGATCCGGCATTCAGCGAACCCGGCGTATCTCAGTCATGGTTCTCCGCATACGTTTCTTTGACAAGACCGACACTGAATGCACCGGCGACAAGCAATATGCCGCCAAGAACAAGCATATTCACCTGATGACCTCCAAGAAGAGGCAGAATCAGCCCCCCCAAAGCAGCCGCACAGATCTGAGGCACACAGATCGTTCCGTTGAAAAGGCCGAGATAAGTGCCCATGTTCTTTCCTGAGATCGAGTTCGTCAGAATGGTGAACGGCAGCGCAAGCATTGCGGCCCATGCGCATCCGATCAGCAGGAATGAAACAAAGAGAACATACTGGTCAGTCACGAAAAGAGTGGAGATAAAACCGACAGCGCCCAAAAGAAGACTGAGAGCATAGACTGTCTTATGGCTCTTAAAGCGTGGGATCACCACAGCCCAAAGCACAGATCCGACGGCCTGAACTGCAAAAAGAACTCCGACCCAGTTGCCCGCAGTCTGATAGGCTTCCGAATTGGTGTCGGTGGTACCCCAGACCGTGTCTGCGATGGCTCCGGGTGTATAGGTCCACATATAAAGGAAAGCAGCCCAGCAGAAAAACTGCACCAGACCCACGGTCCAGAATGTGCGTGGCGCGTGGATAAGGAGCCGGATCATAGATGTCTTTTCACTGCTCTGCTGCTCGGTTATGCCATGATATTCCGCATATTCTTTCGGAGGCATCTCACGTATTGTAGCGAAGCTGTAAATCACACAGAGTATCAGGACGGCAGCGCCGATATAGAACGAATATGTCACAGCATCGGGGACCTGTCCGGCGGGAGCGAGATTGCTCACTCCGATCGCAGTCAGAGTGATCGGGGCAAGATAGCCTACAAGACTGCCGGCATTACAGAGAAAACTCTGAATCGAGTAAGCCAGACCCTTCTGACGCTCGTTGACCTGATCGCCGACAAGCATCTTGAAAGGCTGCATGGCCATATTGATTGAAGTGTCAAGAAACATCAGAGCGATAAAGCCGAAGATCATCGCACCGCCGACTGTCAGACCGAAACTACCGGCATTGGGCAACAGACACATGACAACCACGGCAATCGCAGCACCGAGAAGCAAGTAAGGCAGACGTCGGCCCAGGCGGGTCCAGGTGCGGTCACTGGCAGCTCCGACAATCGGCTGCACGAGAATTCCCATCAGCGGCGGAAGAATCCAGAAATAGCTGAGTGAATGAGGATCGGCTCCCAAGGTTGCAAAAATACGCGAAATGTTGGCGCTCTTAAGAGCATAGGCGATCTGGACGCCAAAGAAACCGAAACTCAGATTCCAAAGTTTCATGAAACTTTGGTCCGGTTTATTTTTTACCATAAATGAAATAAGTGTGTAAGTTGATGATATAATCTAAAAAATAATTTCTCTCTACATCTGATAAACGCAATCTGACTGTGAAATGATCACTCGGATCAGTCTTTCGATTCCGGGCGCTCGTCAAGCGAATAAAGCAGCTCTATTTCCTGCGCCCATATTGCCTCGTCGGGAGTTTCAAGAATCAGAGGCAAACCGTCGAAACGCGGATCGGACATCAGTCTCCGCCAGAATTCACGGTCAAGATTCGCAGTTGCGATCGGCGCATGACGGTCGACCCGCGAGCCCAAAGCCTTCTGGGTGTCGTTGAGGTGCATTCCACACAGATATTGAAATCCTATCACACGCTCAAACTCAGCCCAAGTCTTTTCGTAGCCCTCGGCTGTCGCGAGATCATAGCCTGCGGTGTAGGCATGACAGGTGTCAATGCAGACTCCGATCCTGGTCTTGTCCTCCACGCGGTCTATTATATGTGCGATCTGTTCGAATGAATAGCCAAGATTACTGCCCTGGCCGGCTGTGTTCTCTATGACGGCCTTGACACCCTCTGTCCGGCCGAGCAAGCGGTTGAGCGACTCGGCGATAAGATCCAGACAGGCATCCGCCTCCATCTCGCGCATGTGGGAACCGGGATGGAAGTTAAGCATTGTCAGTCCCAGCTGTCGGCAGCGGCGCAACTCGTCGAGAAACGCCTCCCGTGACTTTTCCAGCTTCTCAGCATCCGGCGAACCGAGATTGATCAGAAAACTGTCATGCGGAAGAATATGTTCAGGGGTGTAGCCATATCGCTCGCAATTCTCTCTGAAGGCATCCGCCTCGGCCTGAGATATAGGCTTCGAAGTCCACCGCGAAGGATTACGGGTGAAGAGGGCGAAAGACCGCGCCCCAATCAGATGGGCGTTCAGAGGAGTATTGCTCACGCCTTTGTCGGCGGAGACATGTGCTCCTATATATTTCATAGCTGTAAGTATTGTTTTACGAGTAAGTATGTTTACGCATTAAAGTGACGCAAATTTAGCAAATAATCGCTATCTTTGCAAAAAATTTGTACTAACTTTCATTACTTCTCCTCTTACATATAATAAATACGATAATAATGGCACAGAAACCGTCAATTCCCAAAGGGACGCGCGACTTCACCCCCGCTGAAATGGCGCGCAGAAACTACATATTCGATACCATCCGCACAGTCTTCAAACTTCACGGTTTCCAGCAGATCGAGACTCCGGCGATGGAAAATCTTTCCACTCTCATGGGAAAATACGGTGAGGAAGGCGACAAACTCCTGTTCAAGATCCTCAACTCCGGCGATTTTCTGCGTGGTGTCGATCCTCAGCTGCTCTCATCGGCCACTTCCGGAGAAGAGAGCGCAAAACTCGCGGCCCGCATCTGCGAAAAAGGCCTGCGCTATGACCTGACAGTGCCTTTCGCCCGCTTTGTCGTAATGCACCGCAACGAGCTTTCCTTCCCCTTCAAGCGCTACCAGATCCAGCCCGTATGGCGCGCCGACCGTCCACAGAAAGGCCGTTACCGCGAATTCTACCAGTGCGACGCCGATGTCATCGGATCCGATTCGCTGATCAACGAGATCGAGCTTCTTCAGCTCATCGACGAAGTTTTCAGCCGTCTGGGAGTACGCATCACAATCAAGCTCAACAACCGCAAAGTGCTTGCCGGAATAGCCGAACTCGTCGGTGCGCCTGACAAGATCGTGGATATAACCGTGGCCATCGACAAGATCGACAAGATCGGCCTCGACAATGTGAAAGCCGAACTCGGCGAACGCGGTCTTTCAGCCGAAGCGATCGAACGGATCACACCGCTGATCACACTCTCAGGCACCAACGCCGAACGCCTCTCAAGCCTTGAGGAGATGCTTGCCTCAAGCGAGACAGGTCTCAAAGGCGTAGAAGAGCTGCGTGAGGTCATGGCCGGAACCGAAGCACTCGGTCTGCGCGCCGACCTCGAACTTGACGTCAGCCTTGCCCGCGGTCTCAACTATTACACCGGAACCATCATCGAAGTCAAGGCCCGCGATGTCGAGATCGGCAGCATCACCGGCGGTGGCCGCTACGACAATCTCACCGGAGTCTTCGGCCTTCCCGGAGTCTCAGGCGTAGGCATCTCATTCGGAGCCGACCGCATCTATGACGTGCTCAACACACTCAATCTCTACCCCGAAGGAATCGAAGGCGCTGCAAAGGTAATGTTTACAAACTTCGGTCCCAAGGAAGCAGCCCGCTCGCTCCAGGTGATCAAACAGCTGCGCGAAAAGGGCATTCCGGCAGAACTCTATCCCGACGCCGCCAAGATGAAAAAGCAGATGGGCCGCGCCGACACTCTCGGCATCCCCTTCGTGGCCATCATCGGTGAAACCGAACTGCAAAACGGCACTGTCACACTCAAGAACATGACCACCGGCGAGCAGTCAGAACTCTCAGCCGAACAGCTCACCGAGGCTCTCAGCTGAGAGCCGGTCAGGAGAAATCCTCTCTCTTCTTTCCTGATTTCTGGCCAATAGCCCCACTACACGCCCGGCAATAGATAAGATTTGCTTATCTTTGCCGAGGCTAATGCAACATCTACCTTCCGAACATGGTTATAACCGACTCACTCACCACCTTCGGGCAATATTGCCTTTTCATAAGCAAAATATTCTCGACACCCGACCGCTGGAAAACATTTTTCAGACGCACATTTTTCGAGATCACAAAGCTCGGCGTGGACTCCATACCTCTGGTGATCGTCATCTCGCTCTTCATAGGCGCCGTCATCACCATACAGATGCAGCTTAACATCGTATCACCCCTTGTCCCGTCCTACTCCACCGGTCTTGCCACACGCGAGATCATCCTGCTGGAATTCTCCAACTCGATTCTCTGTCTGATCCTCGCCGGCAAAGTCGGATCGAACATCGCATCGGAAATCGGCACAATGAGAGTGACAGAGCAGATAGACGCTCTTGACATCATGGGCATCAACTCCGCCAATTTCCTTGTGCTCCCGAAAATAGTAGGCTTCCTGGTCTACATGCCCGTATTGGTCGTGTTCTGTATCTTCACATCCTTCCTCGGCGGCGTGCTCATTTCGATTTTCACCGGAATAATCCCCCTGAGCCGCTTCATCTATGGCTTGCAGACCATGTTTGTCGAATGGTATGTGTGGTATGGCCTCATAAAATCCCTCTTCTTCTCTTTCATCATCACCTCCGTGTCGGCTTTCTACGGCTATTTTGTCAAAGGCGGCGCACTGGAAGTCGGAAAAGCATCCACAAACGCAGTGGTCGCATCCAGCATTCTGATCCTGCTGCTTGACGTCGTACTGACCAAACTCCTTCTGCAATGATTGAAGTAAAGAACATCACCAAATCATTTGACGGCAAGACCATCCTCCACGATGTCAGCGCCAAATTCGAAACCGGCAAGACAAACCTCATAATCGGCCAGAGCGGATCAGGAAAAACCGTACTGGTCAAATCGCTCGTAGGCCTGATCCGGCCCGAAAAAGGCGAAATCCTCTATGACGGACGCGACCTGATGAAAATGGACGCAACCCAGACCAAAGACCTGCGCAAAGAAATCGGCATGCTCTTTCAGGGTTCGGCTCTGTTCGACTCCGAGACGGTGCTCGGCAACGTCATGTTTCCGCTGACAATGTTCACATCAATGACACCCGCCGAAATCAAAGACCGCGCACAGTTCTGTCTTGAACGAGTCAGACTGAAAGGCGCCGATGCGAAATATCCGTCTGAAATCTCAGGAGGCATGCAGAAACGTGTGGCGATCGCACGTGCGATCGCCCTCAACCCGAAGTATCTTTTCTGCGACGAACCAAACTCAGGCCTGGACCCGCGCACGTCAATCGTAATCGACGAGCTTCTCAGCGACATCACCCACGAATACAACATCACGACGATCATCAACACCCATGACATGAACTCGGTTCTCGGCATCGGCGAGAACATCATCTTCATCAACAAGGGTCATCGCGAATGGGTGGGAGACATGCACCAGATCTATCAGACCTCCAACGAGGCGCTCAACGAATTCGTTTTTGCAAACGATCTCTTCCAGAAAGTCCGCGCCTACGTCATCTCCAACGAACACAAATAATTCTGCACACGGGTGACGGCCCTCCGAGCCGTCACCATGACCATTCGACTACATTGCCGGGAGTCGATCTGCCGACATCGACAAGCCGCTGGTTGGCCGAGCCGCGAAACAGCAGATGAACATCGCGCTGAGCCTCGACAAACGCGCCATCGACAAGCACATCAATATATTCGAGCAGACGTCTCATCGGCTCACTGCGCATCACGTCCTCATAACGGAATCCGGTATAACACCAGATCCCCTTTCCCGCCTCTTTGATCCTGGCGGCCAAGGGCAGGAGTTCTGCGGCCCTGTACATCGGGTCACCGCCGGTCAGAGTCACGTCAAAATCATTGTCGATCACCTCTCTCATGATCTCGTCGACGCTCATCTCCCTCCCGCCATCGAAATCCCAGGACTGGGGATTGTGACAGCCGGGGCAGGAGTGGGAACATCCGGCAACGTAAATCGCTGTACGAAGTCCGGGGCCGTCAACCGACGTCCCCGGAACAATATCGAGAATCTTCATTCTTTCAATAAAAATCGGAATTGCATTTTCAGGCAGCCTTTAAGGACCAGTTTTCAACAGACTTTCAGTCTCTTCAAACAACGGGATTTCAAAGACCGCCTGAATGCGGAATACTTTTTATTTGTGGACTATACGATCATTAAGTTCAGCCAGCTTCGCATTGTTCCAGCGGTCTGTGGTGCCGACAAGATAGCCGGTTATACGCTGAAGACAGTCGATATGACGGCCATGACAAACCGGACATTCCTCAAGCGACTCCTGAGCATCCTCATAGCCGCAATCCATGCAGCGGTTGCGGTTGTGGTTCACTGAACAATAGCCGATATTATATTTATCCATCAGGTCAACGATATCGCTGATCGCCTTAGGGTTGTGAGTGGCATCGCCGTCGATCTCCACATAGAAGATATGGCCGCCGCCTGTCAGTTCATGATATGGAGCCTCGATCTTTGCCTTGTGGCGCGGCGAGCAGTGATAGTAGACCGGAACATGGTTAGAATTGGTATAGTAGATCTTGTCCGTGATGCCGGGGATCACGCCGAACGACTTGCGGTCACGCGAAGTGAACTTACCGGAAAGCCCCTCAGCCGGAGTGGCAAGCACGGAGAAGTTATGCTTGTACTGCTCGCTGTAATCATTGACACGCGAACGCATGTGCGAAACGATCTTCAGGCCGAGTTTCTGAGCCTCTTCGCTCTCACCGTGATGCTTGCCGACGAGCGCGATCAGACATTCTGCCAGGCCGATAAAACCGATACCCAGTGTACCCTGATTGATCACGCTCTCGATGGTGTCGGTCGGGCCGAGATTTTCGGCGCCGTTCCACAGACGCGACATCAGCAGCGGGAACTGCTTGGCCATCGCTGTTTTCTGGAAGTTGAAGCGGTCACAGAGCTGTCGGGCCGTGATATCGAGAACCTCATCGAGCTTGGTAAAGAAACGCTTGATGCGCTCCTCCTCGTCGACTATATTCATGCACTCTATCGCGATGCGCACGATGTTGATTGTCGAGAAACTGATGTTTCCGCGACCGATCGAGGTTTTCTCTCCGAAACGGTTTTCAAACACGCGTGTGCGGCAACCCATCGTAGCCACCTCATATTTATAGCGTTCAGGATCGTTGGCATCCCACTTCTCGTGCTGGTTGAAAGTAGCGTCAAGATTGACGAAATTCGGGAAGAAGCGGCGCGCCGTCACCTTGCAGGCAAACTGGTAGAGGTCATAGTTGCGGTCTTCAGGCAGATAGCTGACACCCTTTTTCTTTTTCCAGATCTGAATGGGGAAAATTGCAGTCGCACCGTTGCCCACACCCTCGTAGGTCGAGTTGAGCAGCTCGCGTATGATGCAGCGGCCCTCGGCTGAAGTGTCAGTACCGTAGTTGATCGAGCTGAACACAACCTGATTTCCTCCGCGCGAATGGATGGTGTTCATGTTGTGGATGAAAGCCTCCATGCTCTGATGAACGCGGCTGACAGTCTGGTTGATCGCATGCTGCTTCCAGCGTTCGGCACCTTTGAGCCCGTCGAGAGGAGCCTTTATGTAGTCATTGATTTCAGCATTATAGAGTGCGGAAAGATCCTCTCCGCTGAGTTCCTCAAGCTTTTTCACCTCTTCTATATATGACGACCTTACGAAAGGTGCGAGGTAGAAGTCAAAAGCCGGGATCGCCTGACCGCCGTGCATTTCATTCTGCGCGGTTTCGAGTGAGATGCAACCGATGATACTTGCGGTTTCGATGCGCTTGGCCGGACGCGACTCGCCATGACCTGCAACGAAACCGTATTTGAGAATGCGGTCGAGAGGATGCTGGACGCAGGTCAGACTCTTGGTGGGATAATAGTCCTTGTCATGGATATGCAGATAGCCTCCCTGCACAGCCTCGCGCGCTTCGGGCGACAGCAGATAGTCATCAACAAAAGGCTTGGTCGTCTCGCTTGCGAATTTCATCATCATGCCGGCGGGAGAATCCGTATTCATGTTGGCATTCTCGCGGGTGATGTCATTGCTTTTGGCCTCGATGATCTCCAGAAACATATCGCGGGTCTTGGCCCGGCGGGCGATGGAACGCTGGTCACGATAGGCAATATAGCGCTTTGCGACTTCCTTGCGCGGCGACTTCATGAGTTCCAGTTCCACGCGGTCCTGGATCTCTTCCACGGTCATCTGCTCACCGCCGATCATTCCGATGCGGTCTGTGATTCGTGAGATCAGAGCTTCGTCCTCACCCATCTCTGTGGTGAGCATCGCCTTGCGGATAGCGGCCTTTATTTTTTCTTCGTTGTATCCCACGACGCGACCGTCGCGCTTTACTACTGTCTGTATCATCTGAATTGTTGAATTGAGGGGATTTGTTTTTGGTGATAGGTTGATATTTTTACGCTGCAAAGATACGCATAAAAAAACAAAAGTCCAACACGAATGTCAAACTTTTATTTATTAAAATTTTCCGTTTTGGGCAACTTTTGCAGTTTACAAAATACATAAAATGCTAATATATAGCATATTTAATTTTAGTTTTGGACAACTTTAAAGCATTTCACACCGCCTGGAGTTTACAATTTCAAACAACTCCGGCAAATTTCCAATTTCAAAAGCCGGCCTGTTTTCTTCCGGCTGAGAAAGGCTGTCATAACTGAATATATTCTCCCCGTTTCCGCCCCTTCCGTAACCGACCGTAAGCCAGCCGAGAGCGTTCGGAGCCACAAAATCCTTCTCCGGATTATCGCCTATGTAGACATAAGGCCCCTCTCCTACGGTACGGCCCATTATGATCCTGAACGCATCGCCCGACAGCTTGCCCGATCCGATTTCCTCTGAAACCATGATCAGATCCGGGCGCATGAAACGCGACAGACCGAGCGCTTCGATCTTGTGTCGCTGCGTGACACTCCGGCCATCGGTCACCAGCCCCAGCACATGTCCGGCACGCGAAAGGCAGCTCAGAACATAAAGCGACATCCACGGCAAGCGTATATCCGGGACATGAGTCCTGTAAAGGCCGAGCAGATCTTCGACCGGAAGCCCCGTCGAGTCAAAAGCCTCGCGCGGACTTGCGGCAGACATCATCGCCGGAAGCAGTCCGGCTCCATAGCGGCGCGCGATGGCCCGGTAGGCCGATCGGACAAACTCCATTTCCGGGAAGAGCGTGTCATCGAGATCAAAAACAATGACCATAGTCAGGTCTTGAGAGCGCCGACACCGCCGGATCAGGCAAAATAATAGTCAACGCAGGCTCTCGACTCTTTATGCGCACCGATGATCGATGCGGCAGCAACGTGGGCCGGATGCTTGGCATAGACTGCGACATCGTCCATTGTCGGAACAACTGCGGTCAGAACCACATCCCACTCTTCCGAGGGATTCTCATTGATGCCGACCTCCATTGACTCCAGTACATCAATCAGAGCAGGAAGCTCCATCAGAGCCTGTTTGAAACGTTCGGCCACTTCGCGGCGTTCTTCCGCGGAACCTTTGAGCTTAAAGCATACTATATGTTTAACCATTGCTTACTATATATATATGTGGTAATATTTTTTTCAAATCAGATGTCAAAATTAACCAATTCCGCCGATTCATCCAAATAAGAGTTCGTTGTTTAAAAACAAGAGTTAAAATCTGAGTGGTGTATCTTTTAGATAAATTGTTGTAAATAAGAAAGGAGCATAGCGAGCTATGCGACTGACGAATTTCAACAATTTAGCAAAAGAGACACCAAGGCTTAGGTAACCT
>NZ_JAIDEN010000052.1 GCF_029054785.1 Duncaniella sp. | reverse complement strand
AGAGGTAGTGATTATTTACTGCAAAGATACAAGCTCAAAAGCCCGGATAAGTGCGATAATGCGGAGCGGGTGAAAAATTTCCCCGGTTTCGCACCTACGGCGCTCTGTTTCGGGTGGGTGATTTTTTACCACAGCTGCGGACACCTACGGCGCCCTTGCAGTGGCCTGAATTCTCCCGACCGCTGACGCGGCCTGCCTGATGCTGTTTGAAATCAGGCGCTGACGCGGCCTGCCTGATGCTTGAGGGATGGCCAGCCTGACGGAAGACGCTTTGAAAAGCGTCCCTACCAAGGTTGATTGTAATCGGTTATATTACATCCTTGTACTGGCGGCCCTATCGGCTTCCTTACAATGGATTACTGTATGTCGATCAGTTTGTGGGTCTGAAGGGAGAGGCGCCAGTGTGGGTTGGCGAGGATGTAGCTGACGGTTTCGGCGGTGTTGGAGCCTCCGGCGTAGCGCGGTGAACTGCACGGCTGGAGGAAGTAGTGCATGGCCGGGAGCGAGTTGGCTATGGCTTCGACATCCTGACCTTCGTAGACAACTTTAAGCTCGTCGATGTGGCGCAGGCTGACCGAAATTTCTCCAGTCGGACCCGGTTTGGGCGAACAGGTCACCCAGTCGATCCCTTCGGGGAGACGGTTGGTGCCGTTGGTCTCGATCTGTATGAACCACCCATCGTCGTGGAGCAGATCAACCAGCATCTGGTCCAGCTGGAGCGACGGTTCGCCTCCGGTGATGACTATGTGGCGTGTCGGATAGGTGCGGAGGGCCTCGGCGATCTGCAAGGGTGTCATTTCGGTGTAGTCCTCATGGGCAGTGTCGCAGAAAGGGCATTTCAGATTGCAGCCGCTCATGCGCAGAAACACCGCAGGGGTGCCTGTGAAGTAGCCCTCGCCCTGAAGCGAATAGAAGATCTCGTTGATGCGGTAGCTCATCGGTATGGGTTATTTTGTGTGGTGTCAGACAGTTGCTCAGGCCTCTTCCGGTCCGTCGGTCTCATAGCTTGCCACGTTGCCCTCGCTCTCCTGCACGTCGACGCGGTAGCAGTGGGGGATCTGTTCGCAGATCCAGCGGGCGATGTTCTCGGCGGTCGGGTTGAAGGGGAGAAGCTCGTTGAAATTGCCGTGGTCGAGATAGGCCGTGATGCGCTCCTTGATGTGGCTGAAATCGGCCACCATCCCGTCGGCGTTGAGTTGGCGCGCACGGCAGTGGACGGTTACAATCCAGTTGTGGCCGTGGAGACGGCTGCATTTGCTTTCATATGAAAGTTCGAGGCGGTGACAGCCCGCCAGTTCGAACCGCTTGGTTATGTAGTACATATATTTATGCTTTAGATATATGCTTTAGGTATGCTGTTTTTTATCCGGTCTGTATGATTTTTCCCGTTCAGTCGCTGCTGCCGTTCACGGGAAACAGTCCCTGTTCGGCGGCGAGGCGCAGCATCAGCTGACGGGCCTCTTCATGGTCGTTGTGGATCACTCCGTCAAGCACCGCGTTTTTGATCGCGCTTTTGATCTGACCGACAACCGGGCCTCCGGAAATTCCGAAAGTCTCCATGATCTCGGTGCCGTCAACCGGCGGCTTGAAATTGCGGATGTGGTCGCGCTCGTTAAGGTCGACCATCTTCTGGCGCACCAGTGCGAAGTTGTCGAGAATCCGGCGCACTTTTTCCTGATTTTTCGACGTGATGTCAGCCTCGCAGAGAGCCATCAGGTCCTCGATGTCATCACCGGCATCATGGATCAGACGGCGCACAGCCGAATCTGTCACCTCGTCCTCGACAAGCGCAATGGGGCGCATGTGGAGTTCTACCATCTTGGCCACATATTTCATCTTTGCGTCCTGAGGCAGTCTCATCCTGCGGAAAATCCTGGGGACCATCTTGGCGCCGATGAAGTTGTGGTTGTGGAAAGTCCAGCCGATCTTCTCGTCCCAGCGTTTGGTGACGGGTTTGGCGATGTCGTGCATCAGCGCGCCCCAGCGTAGCCATACATCATCGCTCTTCTCGGCCACGTTGTCGAGAACGGCCATCGTGTGGTAGAAATTGTCCTTGTGGCCGCGTCCGTTGACCACGTCGACCCCTTTCATTGCCGCCAGTTCGGGGAAAATGATTGCAAGCAGGCCGGATTTGAGCAGCAGATCCCAGCCGACCGACGGTCTGGGTGCCTGCATGATCTTCATCAGCTCGTCGACAATGCGCTCTTTCGATATGATGCGGATGCGCTCGGCGTTGCGGCGGATAGCCTCGAAGGTTTCGGGCAGGATGGTGAAGTCAAGCTGCGTTGCGAAACGGATCGCGCGCATCATGCGCAGGGGGTCGTCGCTGAAGGTGACATCCGGATCGAGCGGAGTGCGCAGTATGCGGCGCTCCATGTCGCCGAGTCCGTCAAACAGATCGACCAACTGGCCGAAACTGTTGCGGTTGACGCTCAGGGCGAGGGCATTGACGGTGAAATCGCGCCGCGAGAGGTCCTCTTCGAGAGTGCCGTCCTCGACAACCGGTTTGCGCGAATTGCGGTCGTAGCTCTCCCGCCGGGCGCCGACGAATTCAAGCTCGATGTCGTGGCGCTTGACCTGGGCAGTGCCGAAATTGCGGAACACGTTGAGATGGGCGCCGCGACCGAGCCGCGAGGCCACGATCTCGGCAAGTTCGATGCCGCTGCCGACAGTCACGAAGTCAAAGTCCTTTGACGGCCGCTGGAGAAAAAGATCGCGCACACAGCCTCCCACCGCATAGCAGGGACGGTCGATCGAGTCGGCGGCCTCGCCAATGGAGTGGAACAGAGGGGTGTCGATTTTGCTTACTATATCTTCTAAAGATTGCATTTTCAGGGGTTAACGGTAGAGTTGGGGTGATGGGGAGCCTTGCGCCAGACCGGTCTCAGTTCTGAGGCTCTGAGACGCGAGACATGCGGAAGGCCTCAGACATCAAAGTAGGAAATCTCCTCAGGCGCAGGGGTCAGGCATTCGACATGGTCGTCATAGACGGCATAGGTGTTCTCGATGCCCACGGCACCGCAGCCGGGGATCACGAATTTCGGTTCGAGAGCGATCACGTTGCCGGCGGCTATGATGTCGCGGGTGCGGGGGGCTATGACCGGCAGTTCGTTGATCTCGATGCCGATACCGTGGCCGATGAAGCCGGCGTGTTGGCGGTGGCCCATGAAGTAGGGGTGCAGACCGCGCTCCCTGACCATCTCTTCAGCCTTGGCATAGAGAGCTTTCGCCTCCGCGCCCGGACGCATCATCCGGCACAGCTCGCGGTGGATGTCGATCGAGCACTGATGGGCCTTGACAGCCAGTTCGGAGATCTCGCCAAGCGCGAACACGCGGGTCATGTCGGTCATATAACCGTCGAAATTGCCGTTCATGTCTACCATCACCGTGTCGCCCGGCTTTATCGAGTTGCCGTTGGCGCCCACCGGCAGCGACGGATCCAGGCCCTGGCCACCCATAGCGAAGTCATAGGGCGAAGGGAAGTCGGCATTGTCGCCTACAAGGACGTTGCCCATGTAGAGTTCCATCGAGTCGCCGCTGATGCGGAACTGGCCCAGACAGCCCTCCAGACGGCTCAGTTTCTCGATCTCAACCTGAAGTTCGAGATCGTTCATCCCCGGCTGATAGAGATGGGGGATGCGGCCGTAGACATGGACATGTTTGACGCCTGAGCGGCGTATCATCTCTATCTCAGCAGAGGTTTTCACCGCACGTGCCCGGCGCATGACAGCCGACGCGTTTTTCAGCTCGCTCTGCGGGAAAATGCTCTTCAGACGCATGGCGGTGGAGTAAGGGGTCACATCAAGCTCAAGCCCTATCGACTCCGGAACGTTCAGCCCGACGGAGGCGGCGATCTCTTCCGGCTTGCGGATGTAGACAACGCCGTCACCTTCAAGTTCCACAGGGCGGCGCACGAAGTACATCACCGGACCTTCCAGGGGAATATAGACATAGCCTGCAAAGACGCGGCCTGTCACATAATATTTGTTGGCATTGTCGGAAATGAGTATGGCCCGGAGATTGTCGGCGGCCATCATGGCCCTGATTTTATCAAGGCGCGTCTGCGATTCCTCATGGCTGAGGAGCCGCAGACGGGTGAGATCTATCGGATTCATCATTCTTCGTTAAGCTGGTCGGGAGAGATTCTGATGAGGGTCAGCATCTGCATTCCGGCGGCGTTCTTCATTATCGCCTGATCAGCCGAAGCACCTTCCACACAGGTAGCCACTTCTTCGAGGGCAAGGAGGAACGACTGCTCGGTAGCGATGTCGGGGCAGGTCATGCGGGTTGTGGCCAGATCCTTGAACTCGATGCCGTCGCCCTTGTCGAGATTGACAACCACGGTGCCGTTGAGTATGTTGCAGCCGGCATTGCCGTGGATCTTGCATTCATCTACGTCGATGATAACCTTGATCGCTGTCGATGCGGGGACAGGAGTACCCTTGATGGTGGTCACCTGCCATGCGCCGTTGAGGAACGAGAGGTTGCGCTTGCGCAGAGTCATCAGCGTGCGGCCCGACTCAGAGTTGAGGGCAATGGAATTGTTGTCGATGACGCTGTAAGAGGCAACATCGCCGAGAGCCTGGTTGAAAGTATATTCATAGGGAGCATCGGGGCATGCGCGGAGCGAAGATATGAATTCCCCGTTGGGATTCAGCTTCTTGTCCTTGACGATCCACGAGCCGTTGAGATAGTTGCAGCCGTTGAAACCGATCACGAGAATAGCGGTCTTTGCATCGGGAATTTCCTTGAAAGTCAGAGCCGGGTGGTTTTCGCCGTTGACCTTGACATCCTCGCCGTTGATGGTGGTGACAGACCAGCTGCCGAGCAACGGTTTGATCTGGGCTTCGTCATAAGCCGATTCAGGCTGCTGGCTGACAGCAGTTGTCTTTACATTTGCGTTTTCGCTTGTCACGGTAGTGCCGCTTTTTTTGAACGTGTTGCAACCGGCCATCAGCAGAGTGGCAGTGAGAGCGGTTGTGATTAATGAAACTGATTTCATGATTTACGAGTTTTTTTTGATTTTAATCCGGCTGACACAAGATCTCCGGAGAGACCGGTGGCCTTTTACGCTGTAAACGTCTGAAAGCCGTGATTTGTGCGTCAGCTCCTGAAAAGAATTGACAATCATAACATGGGGTTGCACCGGCCATTGCAAACCATCGGCCACTACAAACCCAATTTAAATTTTTACAAAAGTAATCAAAATCCCCAACATAAGCAATCTTTGTCCCGCCGCCCCACATCAAACAGCCAAAGCAGACCGCATCGCTTTGGCCTTGATACCGGTCGGGGGAGGGGTTTTGGAG
>NZ_JAIDEN010000051.1 GCF_029054785.1 Duncaniella sp. | reverse complement strand
GACGTGAAAAACGCACCTTGTTGAGACTGTCGAGCGTATTGTCAACAACAAGATTCCTGTCTTCCATCGGTGCTGCGACGGCTTTGCTTTGAGCTGATGCTCCGAGCGCCGACAAGCCCGCCAATGTAATCAGAACCGTCAGTCCGACCTGACGGGACAAAAGTATTTTCATGGCTGAACAGAACAATGTTTTCAATTATAGCGCTGAAGTCGTGCGACTGTCTGATGATAATTATAGAGAGTCTCAAGGAAATCGCGTCTGGCACCAAGGAAGAAGTTCAGTTCCTGCATATAGGTCAGAAAATTGATCTGTCCGCCGTCAAACGCCTTTTTCAAAAGCACAAAATCGGAATCATCATTCATGACACCCTCATACTGATTCAGAAGTTCCCGTAATTGCAGTGCCTTATCATAATCGCCACTCATGGCAGCCGAAAGCCGTATCAGTTCCATCTCCTGCTGCATCTCAGCAGTCTGTGAACGCAGAAGCGCTGCTTTGACATTTTTCTTCCCGGTCAGAAACGGCAGACTCATCGAGATGGAAAAACCATTGAACCTGTCGCCCATCTCCCACTCGTGATTATAGCTCAATGAGAATCCCGGCAGCAGAGACCTTTTCTCCATTCTGACAAGTGATTTCTCAGCTTCCGCCTGAGCTTTCACAGCGGCTATCGCAGGATCCTTGGCGCGAAGATTTTCCAAATCAGGACGCAAGGAAGCAAGATCGGCTTCCGGATAAGTCTCGCCAAGAGCCATGACCAGATCTGTCACATCATATCCTCCGTTTAGGACCTGCAATGACGCCAGCATCGAAGCATATTCACCTTTCAATGTCTTCAGTTCTCTTTCGGCGGCAATTTTCTCTATAACTGCCTTATTGTAATCAAGACGGGTCTCATTGCCCTCTTCCATTGCCTTTTTGAACGCAGTCATCATTGAAGCCAGACCTTCACAGATCTTCTCAGTCGAAGCAATGCGCTGTTTGGTGTAGATTATATCAATGAGCAACAGCCGTACTTCCTGACGTGTTTCCAGCTGTGAGGATTCACGAAGGAACTGCATTGCCGACTGCGATTTTCTTATCGCATCACGCCGGGCGGCATACACACCGGGCCAGTCGAAGCCCTGTGAAATCGAGAAATTGCGCTTGTCTCCTATTCCTTTAGCACCCCAAAGGCTTTCAAATCCGATCTCCGGCGCCTCCAATGTATTTTCGGCCTTCATCGCTGCAATTGCAGCCTTATTTTCAGATTCCGCATACTTCAGTGACAGATTGTTTGAAACTACGGTCTCAAGCACTCTGTCAAAATCCGAAGCAGAGGCATAAAACACTGACAAAAAGAATGATGCTGCTAATATTGGAAGTTTCATCTATAAGTTTGAATATCAAATTAGACTCTGTTTTCTTTCTTCCGAAGCGAATAATAATACACTAACGGAACTACAAAGATATTAAGTATTGTTGAAGTTAACAAACCACCAAGGATTACAACTGCCAGTGGGGACTGGATCTCATTACCCGGTTTGTCACCGTTAATAGCCAAGGGGATCAGGGCAAGAGCCGAACTCAAGGCAGTCATAAGAATCGGATTCAGTCTGTCAGAAGAACCAAGCCTGATGCGCTCCATCAGACCTACCCCCTCCCGATGCAGCTGATCATAACGTGACATCAGAAGCATGCCGTTACGGGTGGTGATACCTAACAGAGATATAAACCCGATTATAGCGGGAATATTAAGTTCTCCGCTTGTTAATCTGAGCATGAAAACACCTCCTATTATAGCAAGCGGCATATTCAAGAGAATGATGCAGGAGCGTGACACGCTGTGGAACTGCCCGTAGAGCAACAGAAATATGATGACCAGTGCGATGGCTGAAACCAGAGCCAAAGTTCCGGAAGCCTTTGCTTCATTCTCAAACTGACCGCCATAGGTGATGAAGTAGCCCTCAGGCAACTGGATCTCCTCGTCTATTTCTGCGCGAATGTCATCCACCACACCTTTCAGATCCCGGTCAGAAACATTGGCTGAAACCACAATACGACGGCTGACATTTTCGCGGTTGATGGTATTCGGACCGGTAGCGGATACGATATCCGCAACCTCCCGCAGGGGAACTTTGCCCTTGGGAGTATCAATCGCAAGATCTGCGATGTCTTCCATCGTAGAGCGGCTTGAAGGAGCCATTCGCAAAGTCAGATCATAGGGGAAGCCGTTTTCATAGACCTGCGAGACCTTTTCACCGGCAAGCGCCACATTTATAAAATCGGCAAATTCCGTCATGGTCACGCCATAATATGCAAGCAGTTCACGCTTGGGGCGGATGTCGAGTTGAGGACGTTCCACCTGCTGCTCGATGTTCACGTCGACAACACCCGGAACGGAAGAGATATGTTTCTTTATTCTGTTGCCGATATTGAACAGCCGCTGAAGATCATCTCCAAAGATCTTTATGGCGATCTGAGATTCCGTTCCGGACAGCATTGCATCGATTCGATGAGAGATGGGCTGTCCGATCTCCACGTTGACACCAGGCAGATGAGAGAGCTCGTGACGCAGATCCGCAAGAAGTTCCGAACGACTGCGGCCGCTGTCAAGTTTGTAAGGAGCTTCAATTTCAGAGACGTTGACGCCCAATGAATGCTCGTCAAGTTCAGCTCGCCCGGTCTTTCGGGCCGTCAGGGAGATCTCCGGCATCGAAAGGATTATTTTTTCAGCTTCACGGCCCAGACGATCGCTTTCCTCAAGCGATATTCCCGGCAAAGTGCTCACATTGATTGTAAGAGACCCTTCATTGAAAGGAGGCAGGAAACTTCTGCCGAGAGTAAGGAAGGTGCCTAACGCACACAACAGCAGCAGTCCTGTCGCAACAAATATCGCCTTGGAGTGATCAAAAGACCATGCAAGAGCCTTGTCATAGACCCTGCGAAGCCAGCAGGTGAATTTCGGCTCTCGGTCAAGCGCCTGCATGGCTTTCTTGCTGCCGAGAAGAAAAGAACATAGTACCGGAGTCACAGTCAACGCCACAATTGTAGAGGCTATAAGAGCTACAATAAACGAGATGCCAAGAGGCTTGAGCATGCGGCCTTCCATGCCGTCAAGGAAGAACAGCGGCAGGAAGCTGGCCATTATTATCAGCGAAGAGTTGAAAATCGGCAGACGCACCTCTTTCGAGGCTTCATAAATCACCGATATGACAGACTGTCCTTTTTTGAGATTCTCTCTCAGTCGCTTATAGACATTTTCGACATCGACAATAGCATCATCGACCAAAGAGCCGATGGCAATCGCAATGCCACCGAGACTCATTGTGTTGATTGTCATATCCAGCCAATGCAGGACAAGGACAGTAACAATGATCGACAGCGGAAGGGCAACAAGCGAGATCAGAGTAGTGCGCAGATTCATCAGGAAGAAGAACAACACCACGATCACAAAAATAGCACCGATGAAAAGAGATTCCTGAAGATTGCTGATAGAGGTGGATATGAATTCCGACTGACGGAAAATATCAGTGTTTACGACCACGTCAGAGGGCATTGTTTTCTGCAACTGGGCCAGACATGTCTCGATTTCCTCTGTCAGATTGATCGTACCTACCGCCGGCTGCTTTGTCACTGTAAGCAATACCGCCGGAGTTGCATTGACTGAAGCTGTGCCGAGGCGTGGTTCCGCTGCACCGACTTTCATTTCAGCGATATCACGAAGTCTGACAGGCATACCGGCATCATTCGTGAGAATAACCGTATTGCCGATTTTGTCAAGATCCGAAGTGGCGATATCACCTTTTATTATATACTCGTTGCCATGCTGATAGATCACTCCGCCGGATGCATTGCTGTTCATCTGCGAGACAGCATCACGCACGGCTGTCAGAGTAACGCCATACTGCTGCATGGCGGCGGGATCGAGCAATATCTGATATTCGCGGGCATCCCCTCCGATCACCGAGACAGACGAAACGCCTGAAAGTGACAGCAGCCTCGGACGGATACGGCTGTCGGCGATGGTGCGCAGTTCTTCCGCCGATGTAATCGAATCAGCCGTCAGACCGATGATCATGATCTCGCCAAGAATGGACGACTGAGGGCCGAGAGTCGGCTTGCCCACTCCGGGAGGAAGCGTTCCTTCAATTTCAGAGAGTTTTTCAGCTACAATCTGACGGGCAAGATAGACATCCGTGCCCCAGTCAAACTCGACCCACACCGATGAAAGTCCGGTAGCCGAAGCCGAACGGACACGACGCACACCGGTGGCACCGTTGACGGAAGTCTCAACCGGATATGTGACCACCCTTTCGATTTCTTCCGGAGCCATGCCCGGAGCTTCAGTCATCACAACGACCGTAGGAGCATTAAGGTCAGGAAAAATATCGACTTCGGTTCGGAGCAACACAATAGCCCCGTAGATCAGCAACAACGCCGAGATGACAACGACCGCCAGGCGGTTGTCAAGCGAAAATCTTATTATTCTGTTAAGCATAATATGACCCTATTAATGAGAATGTGAGTGACCTTCCGGAACAACAGTTGAAGTTTCAGCCAGTCTGACAAATGTCGCCCCGGAAGTAACGACCGAATCACCTTCATTGACACCTGAAAGCACTTCAATTCTGCGGCCATCGCTGCGCCCCAAAGTGACAGGTTGTTTCTTATAGGCGTGGTCATCTACCTTTACATATACAAAATTCTCACCCTGCTGTTCCGACACTGCCTCAACCGGCACTGCCAGAGCTTCAGCCTTGCTTTTTCCGATCAGATAGACTTCGGCAGGCATGCCCGGAACTACATCGCCATTGCTGTCAAACGAGAAATATACCGCAACATAGCCCGGCAAAGTGGTGCCGGTGGAAGATGACGATAAAATCGAACTGTTACGGTCAGCCAATGACACCATCTCACCTCCTCTCGAAGGCCGGAAATTGGCTGTGGCAACTTTAGGCAGGAAGGCGGTCTCTGCGGCAGGAAGCAAAGCCCGCAATGTCAGGCGGGAATTGCGCCCGATGACAGCGATCGTCTGACCGGCTTCGACATAAGAACCGTCATTGACCGACAATTCAGAAATCACACCCTGAATACCCGCAACCGCACTTCCTCCGGCTGCAACCGGGCTGAAAGCGCTTTTGGCCTCTTCATAGGCCCTCAAGGCTTCATTATAGTCTTTCTGGGTGACGATACCGTCTTTCAGGAGCGGTTCGAGTCTGTCAAGTTCTCGTTTTGCAGCCTGAAGATTTGCATTGGCAGCCGCATTGACATCGCCGCCACTGACATTTTTGGCCGACACGGAAGCAATAACCTCGCCTGAACGAACACTTTTTCCAAGCTCAATCCCTCGTGCAAGCCTTACAATTCCTGATGTGGGAGCGCTGACAACCGCTCTGTCAGACGATGCCGGAAGAATCTCTCCGACAGTTTTGACAACCTCGGCAAAAGGCGTCATTACAATCGCCTCCGATTTCACCCCGAAACGAAGTGCATCAGAGGGAGACATAACAATATCATCAGAATGATCATGTTCGTGTTCATGCTCTGCCTCATGCGCTTCAGCAGAGTGACTATCCGAGTGACTATGACCGGAACATGAGACAAATAAGGCTGTTGCAAAAAGCAGAATAGAAGGAGCAACTGGTTTTGATAATTTAAAAAGCATCGTTTTCAATATATTTTCATTGAACAAAGGATCAGGTCTGAGCCAAAAATCCATATCCAAGGCATCAGAAATTACTGCAAAGATAGCTATACACCACCAAATAACTGTTATAAAATCTCGGATAAACCTTGCAAAATTGCAAACGGCCCCTCATTTGACAGACTAAGAAACGCACTCTAAAGCCCGATTATCGGCAACTATGACCTGTAACTTGACATCATGAATAAAAAACTCGTGTCCTGGCCGGCAATCTGCCAAATTTTAGTACCTTTGCGATTGGACACCGTCAGCCAGAGATCCTTCATGACGAAACTATTTAAGGCATCCCGAATGAATTTCAACGGCAGATCAATTAATTATCTACGCAAATAAATTAACCGCTATATGGAACTGACACTAAATCTGAACTCGCGTTTGCAACCCATTCACAGACACAGCCTGGAAGATGCGCTTCAAGATATTCTTGAAAAAGAAAATCTTGGAGAAGTCACCGGTGGCGGCACACTGCAAAATCAACATACCGGGGAAATCATGTCCTGTGACATAGATATTCATCTGAATGACGATAAACAGGACAATCTGAACCGTCTGGTTGAGATCGTCAATAGGATTGGTATTCCGAAAGGTTCAGCCCTATCATGTCCGGAGCCTGAAATAAAGATCGAAGTAGGGACTTTGGAAGGTTTGGCTTATTACGGCAACGGGACCGAACTGCCGGATGAAGTTTACGAAAATTGCGACATCAATCATGTCATAATGCAGATGGAATCCGCAATGGATGGAATCGGATGTTTATATAGCTATTGGGAAGCCAATGAATGGACTGCTCTATATTTCTATGGCACCTCATTCTCAGAAATGAAACAAAGGATCGAACCGTTTGTCGCCACCTACCCCTTATGTCAGAAATGTCGGATCGAACAGATTGCATAACCATATTCCTGACCATGACTCAACACAGTAAACATTCATCCACATCAAACACACTCTAAACAAACCTTTAAAACAACAAACATGAGAATAATTTCACTCATAGCATTATCTCTGTGGTGCAGCATCTATGCAGAGGCACAACTCAACATCCGTCCTCAAAACAACGGAGTAAAAGAATACACCGTGCAAAATGCTATGCCTTATGACAGTCTGGCAAACGTGGATAGCCGGACATTTGCATCATTGCCCGGTCAGACTCTCTATATGCATGGAGCAATGGATGACCGCGGGGGATACCATGAGGTTTTCTTCACGGGCAATTTCTTTGATGACGAACAACATCCGGTATATAAAGTGGACGGCATCAAGGTGACCCCGGCAACAGCTGTGGTTGGGAAATATTATGATGTTCTGAAAGTATGGACTAAAATGACCAGATGCTGCATTCTGTTACGTGAAAAAGAAAGCGGTGACGAGATTTACTATAATCCGAACGTATATCGTTACTGCATGACATGCCTTGGATTCTACGAGAAACTGAAAAGACACATCGGTCAGAAATTCCTGTCGCTTTCCAAAAAGGTGGAGACCGAGAGCGGAGATACCATGAGGCCTGCCGAAGGCGCTGAATTCCGTTGCGTTGATATAGGTCTGAAAATGAATAGTATGGGGGCATTCCTGATAATGGAGAGCACTGACGGGATCAGAGTGGAAGCTAACCCGATGGATGATGAAGTTTATGAGTTTGTAAGCGAAAATCGGATTTCCATGCTGGAGAAACAGTATGGAACGGACTTCGGGCGTCAGATAGCGTTCAGGAAAGTGTCCCCCGGAATGACCAAAGAAATGGTTATTACAGCATGGGGAGAGCCTTATCGCAAGTCGGAATTTCAAACCAATGACAAACTGACCGAATCGTGGAGTTTTTCCGATAACCGTTACGTGGAAATTCAAGACGGCAAGGTCACGAATGTCCGAATTTACAAGAAAGGGTGGTATTGACCAGAATTCAACAACTGTCTTCCCTCACTGTAAACCCGCGCATTCTCGCTCACGGCTCACCATTATATCGGAATGCCTGTCGGCGGATATGTGTAGAGTCGGTTTTAATATACTCCATTAGCTTGTGGATAGCCTCACGGTTCGATTCGGCAGATACTTGTGGCGATTGATTGGCCGCCATCACTGAATAAATTATCTCCACACCTACCATAAATATTACCGGCAGGAAGAAAAGAAGAAAACCTCTTGCAGGATTGAAGTATCTATCTGCATAATGCTTCATAACGGCCTTACTCCTACGGCGTCCGTAAATCTTCTCAGGCCATATCAACGACACGATTACCAATATAATATAGGAAGCCATCACAAATATCGACAAGGAGCCATCAACAGAAGAACAAAGAAACAGAACAGGCATATATATAAAAAAAGTAACATACATCAGCAGTATGCCAATTCCTGTGCAACGGTAATTGTACTCATACAAACGTTCTCCGGTCCACCAAAGGTAGTCCCAGAAATAAAACTTATATTTATCTTCCATCCGTTTCTTCATAGGCTATCGGATAAAGAGCATAAAAATGCAACAGATCATGGCCACCATGACAATCACAATCTGAATACGGCGGCGCAATTCGGGCTTGCAACCATCGAAGATCCACAGTTTGCTATTGGATTGCCAATGGTACGCCCACTGCCACCTGCGCAACAGACCCGTGAGCCATACGGCAAGCAAAACGGCAGCAAACATCAAACCGAAATTCGGATGTGACTGTACCCGCTCGACGAACGCTTCAGCCTTGATATTCACAAGCTCATATATGTAAGCAATTCCGCTCAAAGTGGTAATAATTACAGATTTATATTGCAAATATAACGATTCCAACCAAATCTTATGCATATTAACACACTTTAACCAATCGGGGGGGGGTAAATGTGAATTATATGTTAATTTTGCGGCATAACCTATTTTTAAGAGTTACATATTATGAAAAAAGTATTATTACTCCTCGTATCGGTTTGTCTGCTGGCCGGTATGTCATCGTGCAAAAGAACTATCAACAAAATGTTAAATGAAGCTACACAATCTTCTGCATTTGATAATGCCAAGGACATTCCGGATGTCCGGACACTCAACGATGTCAAAGAAATGTTGCTTTCCAAATGCGACACTGAAAAAATGCCGGTTTACGCCATTGGTCTTTTTGAGATTGAAGAGCTTTCAGGAAAAGCCCTATTTGCAAATGTAAAGATGCTAAATGCAGACCGGACACAGACTTATTCCCAAAATTTCCAATTCGATGGTGAGGTTTCCGCACTTGACAGTAGCAGCGACAAACCAAACAAATCGCCGATAGATCTGAAAGCTCTCGACATGAACATGATAGCCAAAGGAATTGAAGATGCAAAATCTCAGATCCCGGAAGGCTACACATATAGAACTGTGAGAAATCTGCTTATCGAAGACGGGACAACCCGTATAACCATAGCTGTCACAAAGGACGGAGAGGAAACTGTCACCAACGCCGGTCAGACATCCGAAGTCTATTATAACGCAGATTTCGAGATCGACAATGCAACAGGCAAAGCGACTGACAAGAATTAGAGGTCGTTGTTTAACAACAAGAGTTAAAATCTGAGTGGTATATCTTTTAGATAAATTGTTGTAAATGAGAAAGGAGCATAGCGAGCTATGCTCCTTCAATTCAGATCCATATCCACCTCAAAACTTTCGCTCAGATTTTAAACCTCTTAATCTATCCGATATACAATACATTTCAGGTGCTTATGGCGCAATTATGCAATGCCGTAGGCACCTGCTTTTTCATTCAATATATCTCAAAAACGCAACTGTTTTTGGACCTGTTGCCCATGGAAGTGCTGATCAATGATATGTAGGGTTCGAAAAAACACAACCCAAAAATCCAAAGGAAGATTAAGGCCTCAAACTTTTTGGCTTGACAAGCGTGTTTATTCATTGCTTTTTCATAATTTTGCAAGTCAATTAGCAATACAGATGGATAAGGAAATCATTTTTGACAAACAACGAATCCACTTCACAGACAATGGTCAGGGACCGGACACAATTCTGCTTATGCACGGCTGGGGTTGCAACCATTCGACCCTTGCGTCCATTGAGCGGACGGCACTTGACTGCGGATTTCGTGTGATTAACGTCGATTTTCCGGGTTTCGGCCAGTCGGAAGAACCGGACGAAGTCTGGGGTGTGGAACTCTACACCCGCATGATCGAGCATCTGATCTCTACTTTAAATCTCGCGACTCCCCCTGTATTGCTCGGACACTCCTTTGGAGGACGTGTCGGAATTCTATATTCCTCGCGCAATCCCGTCAGCAGACTCATTCTGGTCGATGCCGCCGGTATCAAGCCGCGGCGAACTTTGAAATACTATTGGAAAGTCTATACATTTAAGGCCATCAAGCGGATGATGTATCTGGTTTTCGGTCGTGACGAAGCCGAGCGCCGCCTCGACAGGCGAAGAGCCAAAGCCGGGTCAAGCGACTATGCAGGAGCCTCTCCGATGATGCGCCGCATATTATCAAAAGTGGTCAACGAAGACCTCACCGACCGACTTCACCTGATCAAAGCCCCTACCCTCCTGATCTGGGGCGAAAATGACACCGCGACACCGATCAAAGATGCCCGAAAGATGGAAAAACTCATTCCGGATGCAGGTCTGGTCTCTTTTCCCGGTTGCGGCCATTACAGTTTTCTTGATAATCCGGTTCAGTTTGCCGCCGTTCTACGCAGTTTCCTGAGCACAAAATAAGAAATGAATCCACAAATGTTTGCATACATTACAATTGTTATAGCTGCCATCGCCCTTGTATTTGAATTCAGACGGCAGCTAATGATGCTTCAGCAGAATTCATATCGCAACGAACGGTATGAACGCTGGCTTACCACTTCGCAGGACAGCACCTCAACCATGAGACTGATCAGCGGCGCCGTGTTGCTTGCCTCTCTCTCAACCCTTTCACCATGGGCGGTGTCTCTCGGCCTTATCAGCTTGGTATCGCTGATCAACATCGCGATCCTCGCCAGAAAGAAATATAAAAAACCGCTTGTGATGACCCAACGGGCCACGCGCATCCTTGCGACAATGCTCATTCTGGCTGCGATACTGTTTGGCGCCGTAATGTTCATCTGCTTTCACTGCGGCTATTCGCTTGTCATCGCAGCTGCGACAGTCCTCGGCATCTTCTGCTTCTCTCAATGCTTCACAATGGCCGCAAACTGGCTGCTCAAACCGATCGAGGCAAATATCAACCGCAAATATTATCAGGACGCGGAGCGCATACTCCACAGCATGCCTGACCTGAAGATCATCGGTGTCACAGGAAGCTACGGCAAGACCAGCACCAAGCACTATCTCAACCGCATATTGTCAGAGAAATATGACGTGATGATGACGCCGGGCAGTTTCAACACCACAATGGGGGTCATCCGCACCGTAAGAGAATATCTCAAGCCATACAACGAAGTGTTTATCGTCGAAATGGGTGCCAAACAGCCGGGCGACATCAAGGAGATCTGCGATCTGGTCCATCCGTCGGTCGGAATTGTGACAGCTGTCGGCGAACAGCACCTTGAATCATTCAAGACAATCGAAAACGTCCAGCGGACAAAATTCGAGCTGATTGACTCGCTCCCGTCCGACGGTCTCGCCGTTGTCAACAACGACTTTCCTTTTGTGGCAAACCGCAAGGTCGACAACGTGGATTGCATCCGCTATGCAGTGAGCGATCGTGAAGACGCCCGATACACAGCCGAAAATATCCTATATACTCCTCACGGCACTTCATTCACAGTAGTCACTCCGGAGGGCGAGAAAATGGATTTCTCGACACGGCTTGTCGGCGAATGCAACGTGTCAAACCTTCTGGCGGCGATCATCGTGGCCCTCAGACTGAACGTTCCGGTCGACAAAATCCGCTATGCCGTGAATGACATCGAGCAAGTGGAACACCGCCTGAACATGAAACGCACTCCCGGAGGAGTGACAATCATAGATGATGCCTTCAACTCCAACCCGACAGGATCGAAAATGGCCCTTGATGTCTTGAAAATGATGACCGGAGGTCGGCGCATCATAGTCACCCCAGGAATGATCGAACTCGGAGAACGCCAGGAAGAGCTCAACGCCAGGTTCGGAGAACACATCGCCTCGTCAGCCGACATCGCCATCATTGTCGGAAACTACAACCGTGATGCAATTTCATCCGGCATCGAATCCGCAGGAGCGTCAACACTGGAAGTCCATCTCGTCGACTCTTTCAATGACGCCCAGCAACTATTGGCGACAATCCTGAAGCCGGGAGATACGATACTGTATGAAAACGATCTTCCCGACACGTTCAAATAACCCGAAACAACAATTCTGATATATCCCCTATACGAACAACAATATGAAAACAAACATCGGAGTCTTCTTTGGCGGACGCTCTACCGAGCATGAAATCTCTGTCATCTCGGCATCTCAGGCCATGCACGCCATAAATCGCGACAAGTATGATGTCACACCTATATATATTACCAAACAAGGCCGCTTCTACACAGGAGATGCTCTGTTTGAAATCGCCAACTACCGCGACATCCCTTCGCTGCTCGCGAAATGCACCGAAGTCTATCTGAAACCGGTCTATGGCGATTATAATCTCTATCGCGCTCAGAAAGGCGGTCTGTTCGGAAACAAAGGTCCGGTCTGTACCCTTGACGTAGCCATCCCCGTCCTTCACGGCACAAACGTTGAAGACGGCATCTTCGAGGGCGTTCTGGAAACAATCGGAATCCCCTATGCAGGATGCGACACTCTCGCAAGCGCCAACGGCATGGATAAAATAACCATGAAGATGATTCTGCGCGAATCCGGTGTACCGGTCATTGACTATGTCTGGTTCACAGACAAGCAGTGGTTCAAACAGCGCGACGAACTTATCGGAAAGATCGAAGAGAAAATCGGCTATCCCGTAATCGTCAAACCCGCAAACCTCGGATCAAGCGTCGGAATCAGCCGCGCCGGAAACAGAGAACAGCTCATCGAAAAAGTAGACATCGCCCAGAAATACAGCTCACGTCTCATCGTCGAGCACATGGTCGACAATCTTAAAGAAATCAACTGTTCAGTGCTCGGCGACTGTGACGAATATGAATCCTCCGTCCTTGAAGAACCGATCAAGAGCGCCGAGATCCTTTCATATGAAGACAAATACATGGGAGGCACAAAGGGCGCTAAAGGAATGCAGGCATCACAGAAACGGATTCCCGCCGAACTGCCTGCTGACATGACAGACCGCATCCGCTATCTTGCCGGAGAGACATTCCGTGTTCTGAGCTGCCACGGAGTAAGCCGCATCGACTTCATTGTCGACGATGACAGCAATGAGATATTCGTCAACGAGATCAACACAATCCCCGGTTCCCTCTCATTCTACCTTTGGGAAGCCACAGGTCTGACGTTTGACAAACTGATGGACCGCCTCGTACAACTTGCATTGAAGCGCAAACGCGAACAGAGCCAGAAAACTGTCAGCTATGACCAGAACATCTTCTCGATGTCAGGCGGCGTGAAAGGCGGAGTAAAAGGAGCTAAATCATCCCGACATTGATATGGCTATGGGAAGTGTCGGCTTTTGGATTGCCTATTGCATCGGATTCGGAGTCCTCGGAGGAGGACTCTATACCTATATGTCAGGCCGCAAAAAAAGGCGGTGGGCTCTCTTCCTGAGAGCTACCGCCATCTATACGGCCTTTGCCCTGGCCTTTGTCTGGCTGCTGTATAAAGTCGCTTAGTCGTGATGATACGGCTCGCCGCGCATGATTGTCATTGCACGGTAAAGCTGCTCGGTAAAAAACAGACGGACCATTTCGTGAGTGAAAGTCATGCGTGACAGCGACAGTTTGTCGTCAGCACGCGAATAGACCTCTTTGGAAAAACCGTAAGGGCCACCGATGACGAAAACAAGACGTTTCAGCCCCTGAACCATGCGGCGCTCGATCATTGTCGAGAATTCTCTTGAAGTGAACTCTTTGCCGCGTTCGTCAAGAAGGACCACCATGTCACCCGGCTGCAAAGCAGCAAGTATGGCCTGTCCCTCGCGCTGTTTCTGACTGTCTTCCGAAAGCCCTTTGGCAGCCTTGATGTCCGGAATGACACAAAGTTCCATCGGGATATAACGGTTGACCCGCTTTACATACTCGGCGATGGCCCGCTCGATGTAATCGGTTGAAGTCTTCCCGACTGCTATTAATGTTATTTTCATGATTCAATTATTTATACATTCAAGATATGAAAACTAAAGACGAACTTATCGACGATCTCCTCAATCTTGCATTCGCAGAAGATGTCGGTGACGGAGACCACACCACTCTCAGTACAATTCCTGCCGAAGAGCAAGGCAAGCAACACCTCATTGTAAAAGAAGAGGGCATCCTCGCCGGTGTTGAAATCGCGCGCAAGGTGTTCGAGAAATTCGATCCTCAGTTAAAAATGACCGTCTTTATCAAAGACGGCTCACATGTCAAACCCGGCGACATCGCTTTTGAAGTCGAAGGCAGTGTCCGGTCGCTTCTTCAGACCGAGCGCGTCATGCTCAACATCATGCAGCGCATGAGCGGCATCGCCACTCAGACCGCCAAGTATCAGCAGAAACTCGAAGGTCTCAAGACCAAAGTTCTTGACACCCGCAAGACCACTCCGGGAATGCGCATGCTTGAGAAAGAAGCCGTAAAGATCGGCGGCGGATGCAATCACCGCATCGGCCTCTTTGACATGATCCTGATCAAAGACAACCATGTTGACTTTGCCGGTGGCATACCTCAGGCCGTCAGCGCAGCCCGCAAATACCTTGCTGAAAAGGGCAAAGATCTGAAAATCGAGCTGGAAGTCCGCAATGAAGATGAGATCCGTCAGGCACTTGAAGCCGGTGTGGACCGCATCATGCTTGACAACTTCACTCCCGAACGCACCCGTGAGGCAGTACGCCTCATCAACGGACGCACCGAGATCGAATCATCGGGCGGTATCACCCTCGACACTCTCCGTGCCTATGGCGAATGTGGAGTCGATTTCATCTCTGTCGGCGCGCTGACCCACTCTGTCAAAGGTCTTGACATGAGTTTCAAAGCAATGAAATAAATGAGCACACCGACGGCTCACTCACGGGCCGCCGACATGTCATCTACCGTAAAGCCTGCGAAGTCATCAATGATTTTGCAGGCTTTGCCGTTAATGCGCTCACGCGAATTGGTGGTCGCAAGCCCGATGACAGTCGCCCCTGAGCGGCGTCCGGCCTCAAGCCCCTGCATTGAATCCTCAAAAACAAAGCAATCCTCAATCGGCACACCGATCATGGAGGCGCCTTTGAGATAGCCTTCAGGATCAGGTTTGCTGTTGGTCACAAGTCCGGCGGTGACAAGAGCGCCGACCATCTCTTTCAGCTCCGGGTGAGCTTTAAAGAGATAGCTCATTTTCACCTCGTCACTGCTCGTGACAATAGCAAACGGAATTCCGGCTGCGGCAAGTGACTTGACAAAGGCCTCTGCCCCGGCAATCCATGGATAAGTCATATCCTTCTCGAACTCATGCAGCTCTCTGACAATTCCTTCACGCTCGCGTTCAGGGAAAGCCTTGAGGATCTCGGTAAGCGTCGTACCCTTTATGTCACTGGCAAATGTCTCGCCGCCAACGTCATAGCGGCGTCCCATCCCACCCCAGAATTTAGTATATTCGCCTTCGCTGTCAACCAGGACACCGTCAAGGTCGAAAAGCACACCTGTTTTTCTTTTCATAAACTGAATTTTGGATATTTCGTAGGTATCAATTGTTCCATCAGACCCACGCGGAAGCTCCCGCGTGAGAGGCTGCAAAGTTACGCAAAATTCTCAAATTTAATACTTGGTTAAATGGGAGATTTATCGTAACTTTGCCGTGGGCTACCCATTGTCGGGAACCCCGCGTAACACCAGATTTTACACCAATCATCGCATATTACACTATGGTCGTATTTTTCAAAAAAGGTGCTAACCTTATTTATGCCGTAGAAACTACCCACAAGTTTTCAGATTCGGAAAAAGAGAAACTTGCATGGCTCTTCGACGGTGCCTCTCCGCTCTCATCAACCTCAGTTAAAGGTCGTTTCATTGGTCCTCGCAAGGAAATGATAACTCCTTGGAGTACCAATGCGGTTGAAATCACTCAAAACATGGGAATAGAGGGAATCACCCGCATCGAAGAATTCCACAAGGTAGGATCAGGTGAACCCGTCTTTGACAAAATGCTATCACGTCTCTATGACGGATTGAATTCCAGAGTGTTTACAACAAACAACACAGCGGCTCCGATCGAACACATCGCCGACATCACCGAATACAACAAGCGTGAAGGTCTGGCACTGAGCGTCGAGGAAGAAAATTATCTCCGTGATCTCAGCACACGTCTGGGCCGTCCGCTCACCGACAGCGAAGTTTTCGGTTTCTCTCAGGTCAACAGCGAACACTGCCGCCACAAAATCTTCAACGGCTCTTTCGTTATCGACGGCGAGGAGAAACCGCTTTCATTATTCAAGCTTATCAAAAAGACCTCTCAGGTCAACCCGAACAAACTTGTTTCGGCCTATAAAGATAATGTGGCATTCGTAGAAGGCCCGACCGTGGCCCAGTTCTACCCCACC
>NZ_JAIDEN010000050.1 GCF_029054785.1 Duncaniella sp. | reverse complement strand
GCTATCCGGCTTACGAGGGATTCCATTGGCGGGTGGGGTGTGGGGAGGGAGTTGTCAGGTGAAATGATGGTCTTGAGGAGTTGTCGGAACGGGTTTCCGCTCAGTCGAGGTATTCGCGGAAGGCTTCGGCAAGCAGATCGCCGCGTGACAGGCGTCCGTTTTCGAGGCAGACCACTGTTACGATCGCGTGGACCACATGGGCGCCGGTTTCGGCGTTGTAGATGTCCTGAGTGAAGACGAAACGGGCACCGTGGCGCGCCATGCTCAGACGTGAGATCATGGTCTCGCCGAGGGTGAGCGACGAGAGATATTCGATCTCAATCTTGCGCACGACCGGGTCCAGGCCGTGTTGCTGCATTTCGCGGAAAGAGGTGCCTGCGTGTTCGCAGAAGTCATGTCGGGTGATTTCGAGGTAGTGCAGGTAGTTTGCGTTGTTGACGATTCCCTGCGAGTCTACTTCGTAGTCACGGACTTTGATGGTCAGTTCATAAATCATGGTTCACAAGATGCGCCGAGCGCGCGTTTATGCGTTGTAGAGATAACGTTTGATTGATCTTTTAGGCGTTTTTTCGAATTCGTTGGCAATCAGCTGGATGCGGTCGATGCGCTCGTAGGGGGCCACGATGCGGTTGAGATCGGTGCGGACCTGCTCCATGAGTTCGGGCAGTTTCTCGTTGTGGATCTTGTCGCGGTCCATAGCCTCGTAGTCGGGGTAGACGAGAGCCACGAGGTGTTTTCCGCGCTCGACGACGAGGCTTTCAGAGACGTAAGGCATGTTGTTGAGCTTGGCCTCGATTTCTTCGGGATAGATATTCTGGCCGTTGGCGCTGAGGATCATAGTCTTGTAGCGGCCACGGATGAAGATTGTCCCGCGTTCGGAAATGGTACCCATATCTCCGGTGTGGAGCCATCCTTCCGCATCGAGCACGGCTTCAGTGGCTTCGGGATTCTTGAAGTAGCCCATCATGACGTTTTCGCCTCGGACGCAGATCTCGCCGGGTACTTCGGCGGGGTTGCTGCTGCCGGCGATCTTGCTTTCCATCGTTGGCAGCGTGCGGCCTGACGAGGAGACTATGAACCGGCGCCAGGGGGTGTAGCTGATCAGCGGTCCGCATTCGGTCATGCCGTAGCCGACTGTGAAGGGGAATCTGATTTTGTGGAGGAAGGATTCGACTTCGCTGTTGAGGGGTGCGCCGCCTACGATCACTTCCTCGAATTCTCCGCCGAGAGCCTCGACAAGACTGTTGCGGATCTTGCGGTAGACGAGAGTCTTGAGTCCGGGAAGTTTCAGCGCGCGTCGTATGGAGGGTTTCTCGATGATCGGGCGCAGTTTGTTGCGGTAGATTTTTTCGAGAATCAGGGGGACGCAGATGATCAGGTTCGGTCTGACTTCCGCAAAGGCTTTCAGCAGCAGTTTGGGAGTCGGGAGTTTGCCGAGGATGGTCACGTGGGTCCCGACGGCCAGAGGTGTCAGCATGTCGAACGCACAGCCGTAGGCATGGGCCAGGGGGAGGAATGAGAGTGCCCGTGAGCCGCGATAGTGCAGCTTGGAGCGGATTCCGAAGCGGACATTTCCGCCGAGGTTGCCAAGGGAGAGCATGACTCCTTTGGAGAATCCCGTGGTTCCGGAGGTGTAGTTGATCTCGGCCAGTGAGTCCTCGCTGATCTCAGGGTAGTCCACATCGGCGGTGGTGAAACCGTGGGGATAGCGCCGGCGCATTTTCAGCGGAAGGCGGGCGAGGAATTTCTCGACCACATGGTTGGTGGTCGGGTGTTCGGCGAGCACAGCTCTGCGGTCAAGGGATAGGACCGCTTTGACAGCCGGAATCTTTTCGAACTCCATAGAGTCGAAGATGCTTTCGTTGATGAAGAGCATCACGCTTTCGGAGTGGTTGATGATGTGCTGTGCATCCTGAACATTGAAATCATGCAGGACAGGGACGACTACGGCACCGTAGGAGAGTGTGGCCATGTAAACCACTACCCAACCGAAGGAATTCTTGCCCATGACTGCGATTTTGTCGCCTCGCTTTATGCCTGCTTCCTCAAAGAGCAGGTGCAGGGCTGCGATGCGTCTCGCAAGGTCGGCATAGGTCATTGTCTGGTCCGAGCCGAATTCCGTAAGGGCCGGCAGTTCCCAGTTTTTCCGGAAACCGGAGGCGTATATCTGCAAAAGATTCTCGTTGTTCATAAATAAATTTGCTGTGAATGGAATGCTATCCATATAACGTTGACAGACAATTCATTGTTTTCTGTCATCGGACACTTTGAGGCTGCCCCTTGCTGTCCGGTGGGCAATCTATTCACAAAGTAACTAAAAATCACCCGAATATGCAAATTAGTGCTTTCGGATCATGTCAGGATGTAAAGAGGACGCACAGTGTACGGTCTGACGGTACACTGTGCGTCCTTTGTCATTCAGGATCGTCCGAGGCCGAGCGGCTGTCGGGCTGATGTTCCCTTATGGTTTAGCGGCCGGGGCCGATTACATTTTTTTGAGATATTCGCGAAGAGCTTCGTTTTCGGGGTCGATTTCGAGGAACTTCTCGAAGTAGGCACGGGCCTGATCCTTGTCGCCGGCTTTGAGATAGTAGTTGGCGAGGTTGTTGTAGGCGCTCTTGTAAGCGTCGCGGTATTTCTGCTTGTTTTCAGGATTTTCGTCGTAGGCGGCGAGCATCTGCTGATAGGTCTCGACGAGTTCGGGGGTGATTTCCGCGCCGTCACGCACCATCATGAGTGTGGCTTTGTTGCGGTAGAGCGGGCCTTTGTTGGCGGCAGATTCGATAGCCATGTCGACATACTTGATACCGTTGTTGGCGGCTTCGACACGTTCGGGAGAGCCTTCGGGGAGCGATACGCCAAGGTTTTTGTAGCGGTTCGAGAGGATGAAGTAGTCGTTGAGCGAAGCCTCACCTGCGTCAACATATTTCTGCATGTACTCGGCGGCCTTCTGATAGTCTTCGAGGTCGGTATACATTGAAGAGATGTTGGCAAGGATCTGTTTGTTCTTTTCGGGGTTGAGCTCGTAGGCCTTGGTGTAGGCTGCGACAGCTTCTTCAGGGCGCTTGAGTTCGCCGAGGATGTCACCGTAGGTGGTGTAGTCGGTGGCGGTGAACTTGGCATCGGTGTGAGAGAAGAGCTTCTTGGCAGCTTCTTCAGCACCGGTGAAGTCTTTGAGAGCGGCCTTGTTGAGCATCACCATGCGCTGCATGTACTCGTTGTTGGGGTCTTTTGCAAGCACCTGGTTTGCTACTTCGAGAGATTCATCGTATCTCTTGCCGAAGTAGAGCAGGCCTGAGTAGCGCTGTTCGTCACCCTGGAAGTGGTTGGGGTTCTTGATATATTTTCCATACTGCTCGGCAGCTTTGGTGAACTGGTTGCCGTCGTAGTATTTTTCGGCAAGCTCGCTCTGGGCAAGTGCTGAGTTGGGGAGTTTCTCGTTGAGTTCGACGAGCTTGGTGATTGCGAAGTCAGGGTTGGCCTTGTTGTAGAGGTTGGCGTACTTCACATAGGCTTCGGGGTTGATGTTGCCTGCTTCTTCGTCGTAGATCATTGCCTGTTCGTAGCGACCGGCAGCGGCACCTACGTCAGTTGTCTTGAGCATGTCGCCCTGAAGCACATAGATCTGGGGTTCTTTATTTTTCGACACCTTCATCGCGTTTGCGATCTGCTTGTCTATTTCTTTCTTATAGAGAGTAGGATCAACGTTGAAGTAAGCGCGAGCGACAGCGGCCATGAGGGCTGCGTCTTTCTTGTTTGTCTCAAGGGCTTTCTTGAAGAGATCCGCAGCTTCTGACTTGTTGCCGTTTTTGAGAGCGATCTCACCAAGGCCTACATAGTTGTAGCCATAGGCTGAATTTGCCTGTACGCCTTTCTGGAAGTTCTCGGAGGCAGCGGCGATGTTGCCGTCGCGCAGGTCAAGTGATCCAAGGTAGAAGTAAGATACAGCTTTGTCAGTCGAAGGATCATTGAGCGTTTTCTCAAGGATTGTCTTTGCCTTCTCGAAGCGGTCGGCGTTGTAGTAGTCAACGCCATCCTGATAGCCTCCCTGTGCAGAAGCAGCAAGGGCAAACCCTCCAAGTACGAGGGAAAAGATGGTACGGAATTTCATTTTTGGTTTACTATATAATGTATATTTAATTTTTTTAGTTCTGTTGTCAGGGATTTAAGTCCTGCGGAATTGTTCTGGAAGTCAGCCGGCGGTCGGGTTGTGTGTGTCTGTCATTGATAGACTAACGTGGAAGCCGCCGGTTTATTTTTCCATTGATAAGAATTTTTGTGACTGTCATTCCGGATGTCAGACTGATGGCGGGCTATTCGAGCGCCACCATGCGCGGGCGCACTGTTGCGGGGAGAATGCCTGTCATCTGTATGAGCTTCTGGCCCTGGAAGCCTGTGACGAAGCTGAAGAAACGGTGGGCTATCGTGCCTCCGGGGGCTGTGCTGATCATGTAGACCGAGCGGTAGAGGGGATAGGATCCATCGAAAATGTAGGCCTGGTATGGCTTGTAGGCTGCCACAACGTCGTTGCCGCGGATTTTGAGGACCTTGACATCGGAGTTGAACGAGAGCTGGGTGGTGTCGCTCTTTTCAACGGCCTGGGCAAGCTCTTCGACGGACTGATGGCGTCCCTGCATGTCGCTCGACACCCAGCTTACGCCGATGACACCCATCGCGTTTTTGTTTTCAGCCACGGCCTTGAACACATCGGGGTTGGTCTTGACCGCCGAGACGTTCGGGCCGAACTGTCTGCCGCCGAGAATGGAGTCACGCATGAATTTTACGGTCGACGATCCCTGGTGGTCAAAGATGACGTCGATCTCGCCGAGTTTGCATGGCTCGACCTGATCCCAGCGGGCCACTTCGCCCGAAAGGATTTCAGCTATCTCCTTTTTGGAGAGTATCTCGACCGGATTTTCGGGGTTCACGATGATTGCCAGAGCATCGACCGCGATCTTTTTCTGATTGACGATTTTTTTGTTGCTGCGCAGGAAGCTGACTTCTTTTTCGGTCAGCGGTCGGGTTGTGACGGCGCACTTCACGCCCTGCATGGCCATGATGGAGTCGATGCAGGTGTTTTCAGGAAGGTAATATGCGAGCACATCTTCTTTGGGATAGATGTACTCATAGACGTTGATCTCCTGTTCGATGATGTTTTCAAATGATTCATCACATGCAACTTTGGCCATCGGGTCAGGTTGCATGGACGCTTTCTTGCCGCATCCGCTGAGGGCGGCAAGAAAGCTCAGAGCCGTTATGACGGCTAAGAAATTCTTTGATCTGATCATAGGTTGTCAAATATTTTTACTGATCGTCACGGTCATTGCCGTAGCCTGGGTCAATGCCTTTGAACTGACGGTAGGCGCGCCACAGACCGTAGAGCGTAAACATGATGCCGCCGGCCCAACGGACCCATTTCCAGGTCGGGAAGAGGATGTCGAAATAGCCGCAGAAAAAGAGGATACCTACGCCAACGTAGATAATTATCATGATGATTCCGAAAATGTTGCGCATCGCAGCAGGAGTTCCGGTCGGTGTTCGCTGAGCACTCATAGCTTTATAGTTTAAACGTTAATTCTTGAAATTGCCGGGGAAGTCGGAGCTTCGCCGGATAATAAATTAACAATTATTGTCGGTGAAAGTTCGAGTGACCCGAAACGGCTTCGTGTGCTTGTCGGTGTGGGCGGCTGCAAACTCACGCTGTAAAATTAATGAAAAAATCTTAATCCGCATAAGCTCAGACGGAATTTTAAAACCTTTAACATTATATAATAGGTGTAGGATTGTAAAGGGAAAGAGGGGAAGTGTGCGAAATGTGGCGGTAATTTACTAAATTTGCATCATCATGAACCAGCCACTTGCCGAGCGCCTGCGTCCGCGCTCATTAGATGATTATATCGGTCAGCTCCACCTCGTCGGCGAGGGTGGAGTTGTGCGCCGCATGATCGAGTCAGCCAAAGTTTCTTCATTCATCCTCTGGGGACCTCCCGGAGTCGGGAAAACCACGCTTGCAAGGATCATAGCCAATTCGGTGAATGTCCCCTTCTATACGCTTTCGGCGATCAGCGCCGGAGTTAAGGAGGTGCGTGAGATCATCGAGCGGTGCAAGTCAGATGCGATGAATATGTTTACCGGCGGCCGTCCGATCCTGTTCATTGATGAAATCCATCGTTTCAGCAAGGCCCAGCAGGACAGTCTGCTGGGGGCGGTTGAGAGCGGGGTGGTGACGCTGATCGGCGCTACGACTGAAAATCCGTCGTTCGAGGTGATCAGACCTCTGCTGTCGCGCGCGCAGGTCTATACCTTGCGCCCGCTTGAGGAGGCTGATCTTCAGCATCTGCTCGAAAGGGCGATAGCCGGCGACAGCGCTTTGCAGTCTCACGGCGTAGAGGTTCAGGAGACCACGGCTCTCTTCCGTTTTGCAGGGGGCGATGCAAGAAAACTGCTCAATATCCTGGATCTGCTCGAACAGTCGACTCCGCAGGGCGAGCCTGTGGTGATCAATGACAAGGTGGTGACAGACCGGCTTCAGGAAAATCCGTCGGCCTATGACAAGAACGGCGAAATGCACTATGACATTATCTCGGCTTTCATCAAGAGCATCCGCGGATCTGATCCGGATGCGGCGCTCTACTGGCTTGCCCGAATGATACGCGGCGGTGAAGATCCGGAGTTCATTGCCCGACGTCTGCTTGTTTTAGCTGCCGAGGATATCAGCCTCGCCAATCCGAATGCGCTGCTGCTGGCCAATGCTACTTTTGAGGCTATTCATAAGCTCGGTTTTCCGGAGGGGCAGATCCCGTTGGCAGAGTGTACGGTCTATCTCGCATTGTCGGCAAAGAGCAATTCGACTTATGTCGGGCTGCACAATGCCATGAAGCTCGTGGAGGAGACCGGAGATCTGCCCGTCCCTCTGCATCTGCGCAATGCCCCGACTTCACTGATGAAGGATATGGGCTACGGAAGAGATTACAAGTATGCCCACAATTATCCGGGAAATTTTGTGGTCCAGCAGTTCATGCCCGACCAGTTGGGTCACCGGCCTCTGTGGCAGCCCTGTGACAATCCGGCGGAGATGCGTTATGCTGCTTTGCAGAACCAGCGGTGGCAGCAGGGGAGCGGCGCCGGAACATCATCGGAGCAGCAGAGCTGACATGTCTGTGAAAAAAATTGGAGGGTGCCAGGTCAGAAATTGCGATGACCTGGCACCCTTCCGCTATGTTCAGATTGCTTTCGAGTCGGTTGACCATCCTCCGCCGAGGACTTTGTAAAGGTTGATCAGCGCGAGATATTCGTCGCGGATGGCATTGCTGACACCAATCTGTGCGTCGAAGTAGCGTCGCTGTGCGTCAAGGACGTCAATATAGTTGAGGGTTCCGCCGCGGTATTGCAGATGGGCGAGCTGGACGTATTTGACGGCAGCGTCACGGAGCTCGACTTTCAGAGTGCGGGTCTGCTGGACCTGGCGGTATGTTTCCAGAGCGGTGTTGACTTCGGTGAAAGCCTGGATTACGGCTTTTTCATAGTCGTAGCGCGACTGGTCGTAGAGGGCTATGGCCGCCTGGTATTTGCGTTTCTTCCGTCCGAAGTCGAAGATTGAGCCTGTGATCGAGCCGATGGCGTAGGTGAACGGTGATTTGAAGAAATTGTCAAGGCTTTCGTTCTCGAATCCGGGAGTCAGGCCGATACGCAGCCGCGGGAAGCGGTCGGCATAGCTGACACCCACATCAGCCATTGCGGCCTTCAGCCTCTGTTCGGCTGCCCGCAGGTCGGGGCGGCGCTGGAGGAGGGTCGAAGGGATGCCGGCGGGGAGTTTAGCGGGGAGTGTCACATTGAGTGCAAGATCTCCACGCTCGGAAATCTCACGCGGATACTCGCCGAGCAGGAGGGTCAGAGCGTTGCGGGCTACGGTGACCTGGCGTTCGAGATTCGGGACCAGTGAGGCGGCTGTCGAGTATTCAACCTTGGCCTGCTGATAGACTGTCTCAGATGTCAGACCGCCTTCGTAGCGTATTTTTGCCTGGTCGAGCGACTGTTTTCGTGTGGCCATTGTCTGGTGGACAATCGAGAGTTCGTTGTCAAGGGCTATCAGCCGGTAGTAGGCCATAGCGACATCGGCGATGATTGTCATGCGCATTGCCCGGTAGTCTTCGACGGAGGCCGAGAAGCGGGCGGCGCTTGCTTTTTTTGCCTGAGACAGCGAGCCCCAGAGATTGATTTCCCAGTTGATCGGAAGTTTGAGGTCATATTCAGGATCTTTGGTAGTTCCGGATCCATTGTAATTGTTGGTCTCATGGCTGGCGCCGACGAGAACTCCGACTTCGGGGAAGAAATTGGCTTTGTCGATTCCGTAGAGCTGACGCATCTGTTCGACACGGGCGGCTGCTTTGAGCAGGTCGCGGTTGTTGTCGAGCGCGAGGCGCATCAGTCGAGTGAGGGTTGAATCGGCGTAGAATTCCCACCATGTCAGATCGGCGATCGACGCGGTGTCAGTCTCCAGTTCCGGCATGTAGGACGAGGGCATGTCGACGTCTGCGGGGATCAGATTTTTGGTCCCTGAACAGCCGGTGAGGGCCAGTATGGTGATGATAAGCGGAAGCAGTCGTTTCATTTTTTCAGAGAGCGTTTGCGGGTTGTGAATTTGTTGATTGCAACAAAGAAGAAGGGCACGAACACGATGCCGATCGTGATTGCTACAAGCATTCCGAAGAATACGCCTGTGCCGATGTCGCGTCGGGCAGCCGATCCGGGGCCTGAGGCGAAGAGGAGCGGGAGCAGGCCGAGCATGAAGGCCAGTGAGGTCATGACGATCGGGCGGAAGCGCAGGCGGGCGGCGGTCAGGGCCGCATGGACAGCGTCGGCTCCTTTTTCGACTTCCTCTTTGGCGAATTCGACGATGAGGATCGCGTTTTTCGCCACAAGGCCTACGAGCATGACCAGTCCGATCTGGAAGTAGATATTGTTTTCCAGTCCGCAGATCCAGATGCCGAGGTAGGCGCCGACTCCTGCAATCGGCAGGGAGAGGATTACTGCAAGGGGCACTGACCAGCTTTCATACTGTGCGGCAAGGAAGAGGAAGACGAAGAGCAGGGCCAGGCCGAGTACAAGACCGGTGCTGCTGCTTTCGTGGCGTTCCTGATAGGAAAGGCCGCTCCATTCGACGCCGATGTTCTCAGGCAGTTTCTCTCTGACGATTTTTTCAAGGGCATCCATGGCTTCGCCGGTGCTGTAACCGTGGGCCGCTTCGCCGGAGATAGTGGCGGAGTTGAACATGTTGAAGCGCCCGATGGTGCCGGGACCTGTTGTGAAATGGGAGGTTCCGAGAGAGGAGATTGGCACCATTGTGTTGTCGGCGCTCTTGACGAAGAAGAGGTTCATGTTGTCGCGGCGTGAGCGGTAGGGGGCCTCGGCCTGGATGTAGACGCGGTAGATGCGGTTGAACATATTGAAGTCATTGACATAGATCGAGCCAGTGAAGGCTTTCATGGTCGAGAAAATGTCGCTGACCGGAATGCCCTGCATCTTGGCGCGGTCTCGGTCGACATCGAAGTATAGCTGCGGTATGTCGGCCTGCATTGATGTCGAGAGATCGGCGATGGACGGGGTCATTGCCGCGTAGTGGCGCAGAGTGTCGACGGCGTTCTGAAGATCAGAATAAGTAGCATCGCCTCTGGCCTCAAGAACCATCTCGAAGCCTCCTGAACTGCCTAAACCGGGGATGATCGACGGCGAGAAGATGTAGGCCTTGCTTTCGGGATACTGAGAGAGGCGTTCATGGATACGCTGGCGGACTTCGGCGATGTTGCCGGACGTGCGTTCATCCCAGGGTTTGAGAATTACGGTCAGCTGGGAGTGGGCCGGGTTGGTGCCTACTCGCGGCGATGATCCGGTCACGTTCAGGACATATTGCACGTCTGGATCTTGCATGAGATAGTCCATTGCCCTTTCGGTCACTTCGCGGCTGCGCTCGATGGTGGAGCCTTCGGGAAGTTCAAGTTCTACCGTGAAGTAGCCCTGGTCTTCCTGTGACATGAAGCTTCGTGGCATCAGGGAGTTCATCATGTAGATGAAAACGAGAGCGAGTCCGAAGGCCGCATACATCCGGCGGGGATGGGAGAGGGCGCGCATGATGGTGCGTCCGTAGAATTTGTTGCCGCGGTTGAGCCAGATGTTGATCAGGCGGAAGATTCTGGCCCGGCGGCGCCTGCCGTTGGTCGGCTTGAGCAGTTTGGCGCACATTACGGGTGACAGTGTCAGTGCGACGATGGTCGAAATGATGACCGATACTGCGATGGTGATGGTGAACTGTCGGTAGAGCTGTCCGGTGATGCCCGGAAGGAAGCTCACAGGGATGAAAACCGCGCAGAGAACCAGTGACATTGCGATCAGGGCTCCTCCGAGGTTGCTCATGGCTTTGGCTGTCGCTTCGTAGGGCGACAGGCGTTCGGTGTTCATGATTCGGTCTACGTTTTCCACGACGACGATGGCGTCATCGACCACGATGCCGATCGCAAGGATCAGGCCAAGGAGTGTCAGCATGTTCAGCGAGAATCCGAACATGAGCATGACTCCGAAGGTGCCGACCAGGGAGATCGGTACGGCAATGATCGGGATGAGAGTTGTGCGCCAGTTCTGCAACGACAGGAAGACCACGAGGATCACAAGGATCAGAGCTTCGAAAAATGTCCGGTAGACGTGGTGGATCGACTCTTTGATATATGTGGTCATGTCAAAGGGAATGTCATAGCTGATCCCTTCCGGAAAGCTTTTGGCAATGATCTCCATTTCCTTCTTTACGGCTTCAGCTACTTCCATGGCGTTGGAGCCTGGGAGCATATTGATGTTGAGCACGGCGGCATTGCCTCCGTTGATGCCGCTTTCGGTCGAGTAGCTTGAGGCTTCGAGCGAGACGCGGGCCACGTCTTTGAGCCGGATAAGGGAGCCGTTGGAGCCTGCGCGGAGCACGATGTCTTCAAATTCTGCGACAGACGAGAGGCGTCCGCGGGCGATGATCGGCATTGTGACATCAATATCGGTTGCGGGTGCCTGGCCGAGGGCGCCTGCGGCTGATTCGCGGTTCTGGTCCTTGAGGGCGTTCTGGATGTCTTTGACGGTGAGGCCGAGGTCGGCAAGTTTGTCGGGGGCTACCCATATCTGCATGGCGTAATAGCGGCTGCCGACGTTGCTGACGCTTCCGACTCCGGGGATGCGGCGCAGGGGGTCGAGGATGTTGAGGGTAGTGTAGTTGCTGAGGTAGATTTCGTCAAATTTCGGGTCGGCAGACTGGATTGTGATGGTCATCAGTCTGTTTGCCGTTTCTTTTGAGACAGAGATGCCGTTCTGGACAACTTCCGCGGGGAGGCGTGACTCGGCTTTTTTCACACGGTTCTGGATGTCGACGGCAGCGAGTTCCGGATCGGTGTCGATGTCGAAGGTCACCAGAGCTGTGAAACCACCGGAGTTGGAGCTGGATGACGACATGTAGATCATGCCTGGCGTTCCGTTCAGTTCCTGCTCGATCGGGGTTGCGACGGCCTGTGTGACAGTCTGCGCGTCGGCGCCGGGATAGGATGCTGTGATCTTTACAACCGGCGGGACTATCTGGGGATATTGGTCGACCGGAAGGAGTGTCAGTCCGATTGCGCCGACGATGAAAATCACGATCGAGATGACTATCGAGAATACGGGATGGTCAAGAAAGAAATTTTTTTTCATAGGCTTACTCCTCCTTTACATTGACGGCTTCCGGTTGCGGAGAATCGGATGTCTTTCCGCTTTCGGGGGCTGGTGCCGGAACGGGATTTACTTTTGTGTTGTGGGAGAGTTTGTGGTAGCCTTCAACAACGATTTTTTCGCCTTTGGCCAGGCCGCGTTCGACAATGGTCGAGTTGCCGACCTCAGGGCCGGTTTCGATGAAGCGCTTTTCGGCGATGCTGTCGGGGCGGATGACATAGACATAGGCTCCGCCTTTTTCGATGATGAGGGCTTTAGACGGGATTTCGATGGCTTCTTCGCGGACGTCAAGGAGCACACGGACTTTTGTGAATTCGCCCGGCAGAAGGCTGTGGTCCGGGTTAGGCATCTCGGCTCGGACGGAGAATGTGCCGGTCTTCGGATCGACCTGCGGATCGGCGAAATCGACAAGTCCCTTGTGGGGATACTCCGAACCGTCGGCGAGCGTGATTGTCACGAATGAATTCCATTTGTGAGTGGAGTCTGAGCCACCGAGATTGACGTTGCGGTCTTTGCTTCGGAGGTAGTCAAGGGCGGTCATGGAGAAGTCGACTCTGACGGTGTCGCTTTTGACAACTGTCGCAAGGAGCGATTTGCCTCCTGACGGGCCGACCCAGGTGCCGATGTCGGCCACGCGTTCTGAAATGTAGCCGGAAATCGGAGACGACACACGGGTGTAGCCGAGTGTCAGTTCGGCCTGGGTGAGGTCGGCTTCGCTGACGGTGACTTCGGCGTTGGCGCTTTCATAGGCTGCGGTCGCGTTGTCCAGGTCGAGCTGTGAGGCTGCGTTCTGGGCATAGAGAGGCTTGATGCGTTCGAAGTCGCGTTTGGCTTTCTGAGCCTGAGCGCGTGCTTTGTTGAGCTGAGCGCGTGCTTTATTGGCATTGGCTTTGTAAAGACGTGGGTCAATGATGAACAGAGTCTGTCCTTTTTCTATATACGATCCTTCTTTGAAGAGCATACTTTCAAGGTAGCCTTCAACGCGGGCGTGGATCTCGACAAACTGCTGGGCTCTGATTCGTCCGACGTATTCACCATAGATATTGACATTGCCTGTCCTGACGGTTTCAACTTCCACGATAGGCAGAGGGGAGGTCTGATGTTTCGGACGCATGAGGAAATAAAGTCCCGCAGCGATGATCAGGACTATAAGAGCTATGACCAGCCATGCTTTCTTGCTGTGAGGCGTATGCTTTTTGGCTGATTTGAATCCGGTGTTTAATTTCGAACCGATTGATTTGCTGATGTGATTGAAATTCATTTACCTACTCTGTGTTGAATTAAATTGCACTGGATGAAAACTAAGAGGTTGTTAAACAAACTCTAAATCTCCTTATTAACATTTGTGCATTAAAAAAAGTTCAAAGTGTTAATATGGTAAAAGCCTGAATTTGCGTTACGGGCTCCTGTTAGTAAAATTAGTCAATTGTGAGTATCCGTCAAACAAAGTGCCAATAGACAACACGAATATGTCAATGGATGGCATATATCGGCTGGAAGAGTCTGTTTTCGCGGTGTAAAAATAGGTTAAAAGGCGGGAGAGTAGTCGAAAATAATGTAATTACGGAAAAATTTCTATATTTTCATGCACTTAATGTTTGGAGGATTGAAAAATTCACTATATTTGCGGGGTCGAAGGTTGTGGTCTCGCAACTGACGATTTTTTTGATCACGCAAACTTTCATTAATCCCATTTTTTCAGTTATGAAGAAGCATAATTTCTCCGCCGGCCCCTCTATTCTTAGTGAATACACTATCAAGAATACTGCCGATGCGATTATCAACTTTGCCAATACCGGTCTTTCACTTCTTGAGGTGTCACATCGCGGCAAGGAATTTGTCGCTGTAATGGATGAAGCCCAGCAGCTTGTCAAGGAACTTCTCGATGTCCCTGAAGGCTATCATGTGCTTTATCTCGGTGGTGGTGCCAGCCTCCAGTTCTGCATGGCTCCGTTCAATTTCCTGCGTTCGAAAGCCGGCTATCTCGATACCGGTACATGGGCTGCCAATGCCATCAAGGAAGCGCGCCTTTTCGGTGAAGTCGAAGTCCTCGCTTCTTCAAAGGAAGCCAATTACACTTATTATCCGAAGGATTATACAGTGCCTGAAGATCTTGATTATTTCCACATTACAACCAACAATACCATCTACGGCACCGAACTCCGCAAGGATCCTGATGTGAAGGTGCCTGTGATCGCCGATATGTCGTCGGATATCTTCTCTCGTCCGGTCGATGTCTCCAAGTATGATCTCATCTATGCCGGCGCTCAGAAGAACCTCGGTCCCGCCGGTGCCACTCTCGTCATTGTCAAGGAGGACGCCCTCGGTAAAGTCGACCGTCAGATCCCGACAATGCTTGACTATCGCACCCATATCAAGAAGGGTTCGATGTTCAACACTCCTCCGGTACTCCCCGTGTTTTCTTCACTTCAGACTCTCCGCTACTACAAGGAGCTTGGCGGCGTGAAAGAAATGGAAAAACGCGACCTTGCCAAGGCAGCTCTGCTCTATGAGGCCATTGATGCAAGCAAGATGTTTGTGGGCACAGTGACTGATCCCGACTCCCGTTCGATCATGAATGTCACTTTTGTCATGACTCCCGAATATAAGGAACTTGAAAAAGAATTCGTTGACTTCTGTGCCGCTCGTGGCATTGTCGGCATCAAGGGCCACCGTTCGGTAGGCGGTTTCCGCGCTTCGCTCTACAATGCGCTTCCGATCGAAAGCGTTCAGGCACTCGTCGATGCGATGAATGATTTTGAAAAGGCTCACTGATCAAAAAAACTTAGATTATGAAGGTTCTTATTGCAACTGAAAAGCCTTTTGCAGCCGTGGCTGTGGACGGTATGAGAAAAGTGATCGAAGAGGCAGGCGCTGAACTCGTGCTTCTTGAAAAATATACCTCACGTCAGGAGCTTCTTGACGCGGTGGCTACTGTTGATGCTCTGATTATCCGCAGTGATAAGGTCGATGCCGAAGTGCTCGCAGCCGCTCCTTCGCTGAAAGTTGTGGTTCGTGCAGGTGCCGGCTATGACAATGTCGATCTTGAAGCCGCTACGGCTCGCGGCGTGTGCGTGCAGAACACTCCCGGTCAGAATTCAAATGCTGTCGCCGAACTCGTATTCGGCCTGGCGGTAATGATGTGCCGCAATATGTATAATGGCACTTCGGGAACTGAACTTAAGGACAAGACTCTCGGTATCCAGGCTTTCGGTCAGGTAGGCCGTAACGTGGCCCGCATTGCCCGCGGCTTTGAAATGAGTGTGTCGGCTTTGGATCCCTATTGCCTTGATGATGTCATGAAGGAAGCCGGAGTCTCTCCTGTCCACTCTGTCGAGGAACTTTATCGTCAGAATAAAGTGGTTTCGATCCATATCCCTGCCACTCCTGAGACCCGTAATTCAATCGGCTATGATCTCATCGCTTCAATGCCTAAGGGAGGCTTGCTGATCAATACTGCCCGCAAGGAGGTTATTGATGAGGAAGGTCTGATCCGTGCGCTTGACGAACGTGCTGACCTCAAGTATGCTGCCGATGTGGCTCCCGAACGCGCTGCTGAGATCAAGGAGCGTTTTGGCGACCGTGTGTTCTTTACTCCTAAGAAAATGGGAGCACAGACTTCCGAAGCCAATATCAACGCAGGCATCGCAGCTGCCCGCCAGGTGATCAGTTTCCTGACAACAGGCGAACAGCGTTTCCGCGTGAATAAATAATAATATTCAGTACACATACACGCAATTCCTCCCGGTCTCAGATTGTGAATTTGCAATCTGAGACCGGGAGGATGCTTTTTTTAGTGTTGTTGTGGAATCCTGAGCTCTTGTCTGAGAGTCTTGATTGGAGCTGTCGCGTGGTCGCCGAGATTTTTTCGGAGTAAATCGCAAAAAATCCCCTATATATAATAGGTGTATTTGGACGAATGGCTATAAAGTGAAAATTTTCTTTGGTGGTGGGCGATTTTTTTATCGGCTTGCTTGGCAATTGATCGCAAAAAAAAGAGCGAAGTCTTGTAGGGTAAAGGGGGATTAAACGTGGCTTTTTTGAAAATTCTTTATTGCTCTGCACTGTTATTTCATGCTGATGGCAAAAATGTCGGATTATTGTTAATATGCGTCTGAAGGCTTGAAATTAGCCTGAAAATGCCTCAAAAGTAGGCAAAATGGCTCTTAACTGTTAAAAATCTGTTAAAATACCCATGAAAATTTGGAGGGAATGAGAGAAATGTCTACCTTTGCACTCGCTTTTGAGAAGCAAGGCCTACGGCGGTAGAGCTTAAGAGATGATAACAAGTTAGGAGTACGAACGGTTCGCTGCTCAAATCTTAAGAAAAGTTAAAATCTCAGAAAAATTTGCGAGATTCAAATAAGGGTTGTACCTTTGCAAAGTTTTCCGCTAAACGCTACGGCGATCGAGAAAGCGCAAAAGAGAACATTGAAATATTTGCAACATAACGAAGTAGTACAAGAGTCAACTCTTCTACTCGAAGTAGAAGAAGCGATCTCTGTCAATTTCCAAATCCGGCGTTTATAGACCGAAGGTCAGTCAGGAACGACAAAGAGTTTACTCTTTGTCAACTCTCATTGAAGAGTCGGTTTCTGTGAAAGCAAAAAGAAACAGAACAAAACGTCTTGAGTTTTCACTTGCTCTTATATTAATAAGAAGAAAAGAAAAATAAAATAGACAACAACGAAGAGTTTGATCCTGGCTCAGGATGAACGCTAGCGACAGGCTTAACACATGCAAGTCGAGGG
>NZ_JAIDEN010000005.1 GCF_029054785.1 Duncaniella sp. | reverse complement strand
AAGCTTCTTCGGCTGCTTAATATGTGTATAAGAGACATACGATGGTTCTCCGGCTACACCCGTCTGCTGATCGAACGGCCTATTGTCATTTCTACCGCTGAAACCCGACGGCCGGACCGTGTTGTCTGGACAGCCGACGGCCATATCGACATCATTGACTTCAAAAGCGGCTCACAGCCTGCAAAAAAATATCGCCGACAGCTTGTCGAATATGTCACCCTGCTCTCCGGACTCGGCTACCGCAAGCTGCGGGCCTATCTCTATTATCTTGACAGCGGAGAGATCATCGAAATTCCTGTCTAAAGCAACAAAGCGCTTGATATTTTTACATAATCCGAGCGCAAAAGTGATATTTTCATAGTAAAACATCCATTTTTCTTGCTTTTTATTTGGTGGTTCTTCAAAGAATTCATACTTTTGTGGCATAAAATTAACAACGATTCTTCAAAATAAGACATGAAGCGATTTTACGCATACTCCTATTTTTATTATTTTTATTTTGACAAAAAATAAGAACGGGATTTGCATGTGTGAATTTTTGCATCAGACGAATTTATTATAATATCGAATTTTGATCCCGTTCTCCAGTGTGAAAACGGGATTTTTTAATTAGCAGACATTGACAATGAAAAAGGTCACGATACAGGGAGTAGCCGGTTGCTATCACGATGCCGCCGCCCATCTCTATTTTAACGGAGAAGAAATTCAGACTGTGGCTTGTGAGACATTCCCGGCGATGTTCGAGACTCTGGCCAACGATGCCTCCCTCTTCGGCATCATGGCGATCGAAAACACCATTGCAGGAAGCCTCCTTCAAAACCACGAGCTTCTGCGCCAGAGCAACCTCTCGATCATCGGAGAGCTGAAACTCCGCATTTCCCATGTGCTTGCCTCTCTGCCGGGCCAGACCATCGACGAACTTTCAGAAGTCAATTCCCACCCGATGGCCCTCATGCAGTGCGAACAGTTTCTGCGACGTCATCCCAATCTGAAAATCGTGGAGCGGCTCGACACAGCCGGTAGCGCCAAAGAAATCTCCGAAGGCAATCTGACAGGCCATGCAGCCGTCTGCGGCGAATACGCGGCCAATCTCTACGGGCTCAACATCCTTGAACGCGGAATCGAGACAAACAAGCGCAACTTCACCCGCTTCCTGATTCTGGCCGACCCGCTCCTCGCCTCTGAATACGGTCCTGATGAACGCGACATAAACAAAGCCTCGATCGTCTTCACCACCCCCCACACCCAGGGCGCTCTCTCGAAAATACTGACTATACTCTCATTTTTTGACATAAATCTCTCCAAAATACAGTCAATGCCCATCATCGGACGCGAATGGGAATATCGGTTCTACGTTGATTTCACTTTTGACAGCCTTGTCCGCTATCACCAGGCTATGGAAGCCGTCAGACCACTGATCAAAGACCTGAAAGTGCTCGGAGAATACGCCGAAGCTCAGATCACCCACTAAGCGACCAACCTCTCAAAGATCTAACAATCCCCCCTATTATTGATACAACGATGGAAATCAGACCTTCTCAAAGAGTTGAAAACATAAAGGAATACTATTTCTCCACAAAGCTCAAGGAAGTGGCAGCCATGAAAGCCGCCGGACACGATGTCATTTCGCTCGGCATCGGTGGCCCTGACCGTCCGCCCCACAAAGATGTCATCGATACCATGACAGCAGCTTTGGCCGAACCCGGCAATCACGGCTACCAGCCCCACGTGGGCCTTCCGGAACTTCGCCAGGCATTCTCCGACTGGTATGGGAAATGGTACGGCGTTGAGCTTGACCCCAAATCGGAAATACAGCCTCTCATCGGATCCAAAGAAGCCGTCACCCACATCTCTCTCGCGTTTCTGAATCCCGGCGACGGTGTGCTTGTGCCAAATCCCGGCTATCCAACCTATTCCTCAATAAGCCGACTGGTCGGCGCCGAGATCTTCAATTACGATCTGACCGAGGAAAGCGGATGGCAACCTGACTTTGACGCGCTTGAAAAACTCCCGCTCGAACGCATAAAGCTCATGTGGCTCAACTATCCCCACATGCCGACAGGAGCCGCTGCCAAGATGGAGACTTTTGAAAAAGCGATCGCTTTCGGCAAGAAACACGGCATTGTGATCGTCAACGACAACCCCTACTCCTTCATTCTCAACGACTGCCCGATGAGCATTCTCCAGATTCCTGGAGCCAAAGAAATCGCCATCGAGATGAACTCTCTGAGCAAGAGCCACAACATGCCCGGATGGCGTGTCGGGATGGCGGCTTCGAATCCGACATTCATATCATGGATACTGAAAGTGAAGAGCAACATTGACTCCGGACAGTTCAAACCGCTGATGCTCGCAGCCGCAAAAGCCCTTGAAGCCGACAAAAGCTGGTATGACGAAGTCAACGCTCTCTACGGATCGCGCCGCAAAGTGGCAGAGGAGATCATGACCGCCCTCGGATGCTCTTTCGATCCAACTCAAAGAGGACTCTTCCTCTGGGGACGCATCGACGACCCGGCAGTCTCGTCAGAAGCATTGGCCGACCGTCTGCTCCACGATGCCAAAGTCTTCCTCACCCCCGGTTTCATATTCGGATCAAACGGCAACCGCTATATCCGCATCTCGCTCTGCGCGACAGAAGAAAGAATGAAAGAAGCTCTTCAGCGCATCCGCGATCTTGAAAACAGATAAACAGAATAATTCAAACACTTACCCCTCATATATACCCCATAGCCACATGGAAAATATCCAACCGCTCGCAATTGACGGAGTTGAACTCTCCAAACCGATCATAATCTCAGGCCCGTGCAGCGCCGAGACAGAAGAACAGGTACTCGAAACAGCCTCCCAGCTCGCCCGCAAAGGCGTGAAAATCTATCGTGCCGGCATCTGGAAACCCCGCACCAAACCCGGCGGATTCGAAGGCGTAGGCGTCCCCGGACTTGCATGGCTCAACAAAGCGCGTCAGGAAACCGGAATGAAGATCTCGACCGAAGTCGCCAACCGCAGCCATGTCGAAGCCGCCCTCGAATATGACCTTGACCTCCTTTGGATCGGCGCCAGAACTTCGGCCAATCCCTTTGCCATGCAGGAGATCGCCGACGTGTTGCGCGAAAGCGGCCGTGACATCCCCGTACTGGTCAAAAATCCCGTCAACCCGGACCTTGAACTCTGGATCGGCGCCCTTGAACGTCTCTACAACGCGGGCATCACCCGCCTCGGTGTGATCCACCGCGGCTTCTCGACCTACGGCGAACACATCTACCGCAACCATCCGCAGTGGCGCATCCCCCTTGAACTCCGCATCCGCTACCCGCAGCTCCCCATCATCTGCGATCCGAGCCACATCGGCGGCAAACGCGAACTGATCGCCTCACTCTCTCAGCAGGCTCTTGACATGGGCTTCGACGGTCTGATCATTGAAAGCCACTGCAACCCCGACTGCGCATGGAGCGACAAGAACCAACAGATCACTCCCGAAGTACTCAGCGTGATTCTCGACAACCTCGTCTACCGCGACGCTCCGGCACCCGCCGAAAGCCTTGTGCAACTCCGCCGCCAGATCGACCAGCTTGACAACGAACTTCTCGAAGTGCTGGCAAAGCGAATGAACATCTCACGCGAAATTGGCGCCTACAAACGCGACCACAACATGCCGGTCGTACAGCCCAACCGCTACGGCGACATCATGAACACCCGCATCCTTGCCGCCAAGTCAATGGGCATCGGCGAAGACTTCATGCGCTCCATCCTCTCGGCCATCCATGAAGAGTCAGTGCGCCTCCAGGTCGAGATCAACAAATAAACGACTTGTCACAAAGTCCGGAATAACCCCATCCACACCACCACTGCATCATGAAAATTCTGATTCTCGGAGCCGGAAAAATGGGCAGTTTCTTCTGCGACCTGCTATCGTTCGACCACGACGTAGCAGTCTATGACCCTGACCCGAAACGTCTGCGCTTCACCTTCAACGCCCAGCGGTTCAAAGACCTCGAAGAGATCCGCGAATTCGATCCTCAGCTTGTCATCAACGCATCCACCGTCAAATATACCCTCGATGCCTTCAAGGCCGTGCTGCCCTATCTGTCGAAATCGTGCATAATCAGCGACATCGCCTCCGTAAAGACCGGCCTGCCTGAATTTTACGCCGAATGCGGTCATCCCTTCGTCAGCACCCACCCGATGTTTGGACCCACATTCGCCTCACTCAGCAATCTGAGCAACGAAAACGCCATCATCATCAGCGAGGGCGACCATCTCGGCAAAATCTTCTTCCGCGACATCTACACACGCCTGCATCTCAATATCGTTGAATATACATTCAAGGAGCATGACGAAACCATAGCCTACTCGCTCTCCATTCCCTTTGCCGCCACACTGGCATTTGCAGGAGTGATGAAGCATCAGGAAGCGCCGGGTACAACCTTCAAGCGCCACATGCAGATCGCGCGCGGACTCATGTCGGAAGACGACTATCTTGTCAGCGAAATCCTCTTCAATCCCAACACCCCCGAACAGCTGATGAAGATCCAGTCTCAGATGTCCGAACTCCTCGACATCATCCAGCGCCACGACAGCGAAGCAATGAAAGCCTACCTCGCCCGCGTCCGCCAGAACGTAGACTAATCGTCGTCGAAACAGATCAATACTCACTCCTATACCCAAATGCACATTCAACAGCAAACGCCTGTTGAATGTGCATTTAGTTTTAATCATCTATAACAGCTATACTGTTATAAGTTATTCTTATTTTTTAGTATAACGTGAGTTCGATATAAGCAATAGACCATTCACCAATCGAGTAGGAGGTAAACACTAATCATAGGGTGTTTATCTCCTACTTTCGCGTTTACCGACCTCTCACACCACC
>NZ_JAIDEN010000049.1 GCF_029054785.1 Duncaniella sp. | reverse complement strand
ACTTATTATTACTTTTCAAGCTGGTAAATCGCCATTGCCGCCGTATAGACGCCCTGGCTTGACATTGATCCGATATATTTGCGGATAAAGGCTGAGATGGCTTTTTTCTGCTCCGGAGTTTCCGTCTTGAAGATTTCGCTCACACCGGAAACAAGGCTCGACTGCGCATCATCGTCAAGCGAGGAAAAATTCTCGTCGCAATATGCAAGATAGGCAGCATCGTCAGACTGAGCCCGTTTCTCGATGAAGCGGAACATTCCGGCAAAGTCATCTGAATAACCAAGGTCGGCAGACTCTTTCTTAAAGAGGTCATAAGCTGAACGATTGGCCTGATCGGCAAGATGATTTCCGGAAAGATAGCGATAGGCTTCCTGGCGGTAAAGAATGGCGATCATCTTCTTTACATCCTCGCGCAGTGATTCATCGAAAGCATTGACGTTGTCGCACATGAATTTCAGTCTCGGATTAGAATAATCATAGGTGTAGTTGGTGAACATCAATGCGTTTTCGGGCTTTACGCGGTCGGCATCGGAGAGGGAGTTGAAATATTCATCAATTACCTCCTGGCTCTGGCGGATTCCTTCCTGATATGAACGGTTGCTCTCCATAAGATTACGGGCATAGGCAAAGACGAGTCTGCCGTTGCGCTCTCCTGCCAGATAGCGTTCTTTCACGCGTTCGGGATTCATATCAGGATCCTTGAGGGCATCGACTGCCGCAATGAAGTCCTTGCCTTCCTTGTAACCGGCAAATGAGCCGAGGGCGTTGCCGTCTGTATCTGTCACAATCAGGGTCGGGTATGCGGTGACCTTAAATTTTTTTGCGAGATCAGCGCCTTCCTTTTCGGCATCAAGCTTGATACATACGTAGTTGCTGTTCATATAGTCGCCCACTTCCTTTGTCGGAAAGACGTTGGCGGCAAGACGCTTGCACGGACCGCACCATGAGGTGTAGAAGTCGATGAATACTTTCTTTCCTTCGGCTTTGGCAGCTGTCAAAGCCTCCTCAAATGAAATGTGGCGGAATTCAGTCTGTGCGGCACCTGTCAGGGCAAAGCCAAGGCAGAGGGCCGAACTCAGGAAAAATCTTTTCAACATGGTATTTAGAAGTTATTTAATAGTTCTGAGTCAGCGATTTATTATGTTTGGTCGCGTTCATCGGGAAGGGGAACACCCAGATGGGCGAATCGGGCGAGAGGGAGTAGGTTCCGAGTCCGAGCGAGGTGAGATCGCGGACAATTGTGGCCTTGTAGGCCTCTTCCGAGTTCCAGCGCTTGCGGTCAAAGAAGTTTTCGAAAGTCTTGATGAACTCGAAACGCTTGCTGTCCTGGAGGAGCTTCATGGCCTCGGCTTCGGTCAGACCGGTCTTGTCAGCGTAGATTTCAGGATCTTCGATGCGCGAGGCACGGACCTTGTCAATCTGAGCAAGGCCTTCGGATATCTGTCCTGAACGGATCAGACACTCGGCCTTGATGTAATACATGGACTCCGAACGAAGGCCCCAGACGTTACAACGGGCATCACCGATGTTTGACTGGAGACAGCCTTCAGGGACTGTGGGATAAGGCGTGCCCCAGGCGGGGTCCATGTATGGTTCGGCAACATAATATTTGAACACGTAGTCATTCGGGTCGATGCAGGCAGCGACTTCGGGCGAAATCACGTAGCCATACAAGTCGCCGAGGTTGGAATTGTCTGAATAAATCAGATAGTAGTTGCTCGGACAATCGTAGTCAAGAATCCAGTTTCCTGTGGTTTTGACAGCAGAGCGGCTTTCGAGACGGCCGTTGATTTTCAGCGCGAGATCGGCATAGCGGAGAGCCTCGTCATAGCGTTTCATCTGGAAGAGCACACGGGCACGGACACCGTAGCCGAAATCGAGGCCGCAACGGCAGACGTTGTCGACACTGGTCGGGACAAGGTTTTCAAGGACCTTATCCGAGCAATCTTCGAGAATGCGCTCATAGGTCTTTTTGAGACTGAGTTTCGTTTTCTCCTCGGCGGAATTGGTATTGTCGACATAGGGGATTCCGCCAAGCACGTCGGCCTCGGCCTCGTCATACTGCCGGGCATACATTCCGACAAGGAGGAAGTGATACCAGGCACGACGCACACGGGCTTCGGCTACGAACTGGTCTTTCTTCTGAGCGGTTCCGCCATCGGCGCCGGGCACCTTGGAGATCACCGTATTCATATAATTTATTTTCTGATAAAGGTCGTTGTAACGGTAATCGTCATCTGTAAGGTCGGCCCGGTCAATGCTTTCGTCATAAGTGAAATAGGCATAGCGGAGACTGTTGTCATTGCCGATATAGTCGGCGACACCGTTCCAGGGGCGATAGGTGTTGTTGCAGATGACATCCAGATCAAAATAGTCATTGCCAGACCACAGATATGGCAGCCCATTGAGAAGAGTCTCAAGTTCATCGACTGTACTGAGGGTTGAGGAACCGTAGGGTTTTATGTCGAGTTTGTCGTCACAGGATGTGAGCAACATCGCAGCGGACGCAAGTGTCAGTAATATCTTTTTCATTGTTGTGTGGCTTTTTAGATTTTAACTCTTGTTTTTAAACAAGCTCTTAAAGATTGAACATGAGGCTCATCGTGTAGCTGCGCGGAGTTTTATCCATGTGGCGTCCGGAGGAGAGATTATAGGCTTCGGGGTCGATTCCCAAGCCGTTGCGCGCCCATGTCGCGATATTGTTCATCTGAAGACGGAGACGGAGATCGTTGAGACCGATTCTTCTGCAAAGTTTCTGATCAAAATTGTAGCTGAGGATCAGGCTGCGGAACTTCATGTAGTCGGCATGCTTGACAGCGGTGTTACGGATTTCTCCGGTCTTGATGTTGCTGCCGTTTTTGGTTGACATATAGCCGTTGGCGGGAACCTCATCACCGTTCCAGTAGCGGAGAAGGTCGCGAGAGAAGGATGCGTCACCGAAAACACCCTTGTAGCCGGCAGTTCCGGCTGTGGAGCTTGACCATGCGTCATTGTCGGTGCGCATATAGTGGCCGCCGTAGAAGGCAAGCATAGCAGAGAGGGAGAAGCCGTTCCATCTGATTTCAGGAGTCAGAGAGCCGGAGATTTTCGGAGTGGTCGTGCCTGAGAAGATGACATCGTCCATTGTGAAGGTCGAGCTTGAGGTCGAAGTGGTCTGGACTTCGCCGTTTTTGTCATACCATCCGACAAAGATTGTGCCGTCCTTGTCAACAAGACCTGCATAGTCGATCGAGAAGAGAGAGTTGAGGGGATAGCCCTTGTGATAGGTCATGCCGAGAAATTCGCTTGCCGAGGCAGGATAGCGGCGGAGGTCGGTCACCTTATTGTTGTTGTAGGCGATGTTGAATCCGAGATTGATACCGATGTCTTTGCGACGGCGTGCGGGAAGGATCTGGCCATCGAGCTGAAGCTCGATACCTGTATTGGTCATCTTGGCGCTGTTGATGGTCTGGGTGGTCCAGCCGGTGGTCGGGTCAAGTTCGGCTGAGGTCAGGATGTCGGAACTGTTTTTGCGGTAGAAGTCTAATGTACCGGCGAGACGGTAACCCAAGACGGCGAAGTCGATACCGGCATTCCATGTGGCTGTCTTTTCCCAACGGAGCTGGTCGTTAGGGGGTGTATTAAGAGTGCCTTGCAGATTGCCGAACTGGTTAGTGGCCATGCTTGCGGTAAGATAGGATGACACGGAGTTATCAATGTTACCGGTCAGACCGTAGCTGGCACGGAGTTTCAGGACATTGAGCCAGGTGACGGGGCGGAGGAAACGTTCATTGTGGGCGTTCCATGAGGCACCGACTGACCAGAGGGGCTTGCCGCGGAACTTGGGGTCGGTTCCGAACATGTCGGCCTTGTCGACACGGTAGCTGCCTGAAACAGAATAGCGGCTGTCATAGACATAGTTGCCTGTGAAGTAGTAGGAGTAGTAGCGGTGCAGAGTTTCCGAAGTCCTGAAACTTATGGGTGCACCATAGGGAGTATAGTTCGAGCCCATCACTCCGACGGTCGGCTTGTTGATATATTCCCAGTTGGTGATCATGTTGAGGTTCGAACTGGTCTGGCGGTCATAACCGTAGTAGCCACCCTGTTTCATAGAGGAATGAGTCTGACGGTATTCGAAACCGGCGAGGAAGTCGATGGCGTGAACGCCGAGGAATTCGCGGTTGTAGCGGGTCTGCGCACGGAATGTATAGTACTGGCTTTGTGTGGTGCTCTCGCTCAGCGCATCGCCGTCAGGAATATTGTGGATTGTCTTGTTGATGGTGACAGGATCCTTGTAGAAATGGTCTGGATCGCCGTCCCAGCTGCCGAAGTCCCAATTAAAGGGATCGTCGGTGTCAACCCATTCGGTCACGGACGAAGTGGTTGTGTAGCGGTTGTAAAGGCTGCGCATGAACTGCGAGTCCTTGCTGTACTGAGTGCTGCTGGTGGAGAAAATATCCTCATACTGGAACTGAGCCTGGGCAGTCCATCCGGTTACGGGAAGGCGGAAAAGCGCAAGAACATTGGTGCGCACATTGGTGTAACGATACTTGCTTGTGTTGTAGCCTTTGTTAATCTCATCGGCAACATTATAGGTCACATCCTTAAGTTCATAATCAGGATTGTTGAGCACTTCCTCGCCGGGATAGATGTCGGCCTCCATGCGCGCAAGGGTACCGTCGGCGTTGTACATCGACTGATATGCGAGGAAAGAGTTGATGTTGCCGTAGCTTCCGAGCGCATGGCTCTTGTTACGGTTGTTGAGCACATTGATACTGAAATTGAGGTCCATCCAGGGAGCCACCTTGAGATCGCCGAGATATTTGAGCGCGAGCGATGAGGAATCGTAGCCCTTGACTCCGCCGTTGTCGCCGTTCCAATTGACAACGATGTTCGAAGAGAGGACTTTTCCATTGACACGCAGGGCGAGGTTGTACTGCTGAGAAACCTGAGTGCGGTCGTGGACTTTCTGATACTCCTTGCGGTAGTCGTTACGGCTCCACTGGTCGAAGGTGCGGTTCATCTCCTCGTCACTGATGTTGCCACGGTTGTTTTCGAGAAGCACACGCATCACCTGTGTAAGCTCATTGGCTTTGCCGCGGTCAAGAAGATTGAAGTTGTCCTGTATGCTCTGAGGGTTGTTTTTGAGCATGGCATCGAAATTGTATTTTTCGAGCTGAATCAGGTCGGCAGCCGAAGCCCAGTTGTAGTTGTCGTAGTTCATCTTCTCGCTGATCTGGAAATCGGCGTTGAAGTCAATGCTGAGTTTCTGAGCTTTAGCTTTCTTGCTTGTGATGACAATCACACCATTGGAAGCGCGGGCACCGTAGATCGAAGCTGCCGCAGCGTCCTTGAGGATAGTGATGTTTTCAATATCGTAGGGGTTGATCGTGTTCATGCCGCCTTCGATCGGAAGTCCGTCGACAACAACGAGGGGCGACTCCTTGGCGTTGAACGTGCTTTTGCCTCGGATTGTGATGGCGTTTTCGTCTTTAGAACTGGACTTCGGATCGAAAACCACACCGGGGACTCTACCTTCAAGATTTGAGGTGATGTTGCCGGTATAACGTTTGTCAATATCCTCGGCACGGATTATCTGATAGGAACCGGTCGCGTTTTCACGCTTGATGTTCTGATAGCCCGTCACGACTACTTCCTCCATCATATTGGGGACCGCTTTCATCACAATGCGGATATAATTGCAATTTTTATCAACCCTGACTTGTTTTGTCTTCATGCCGACGTAGGAAAACACCAATGTCGGATTTGCTTTGTGGCAAAGCAAGGTGAAATTGCCGTCCATGTCGGTTGAAGTGCCCTCGGAGGTGCCTTCAATCATCACCGTGGCTCCGGGTAGCGGTTCTTCGTTTTCGTCAAGTACTGTTCCTGAGATGGTGTTGCTCTGAATTTTATCTATGCTCGCGGTCACAGACGTGGATTTTTTAGCCTGTGCATCCGCCATTGCCGGCACGGAAAGAGCCAATGAGGCAGTCAGGAAGTATAGGATTGGTTTAAACATAAGGTAAAGTATTTTGAGGGTGACTGGTTTTACTTTAAAGTTTTGACTCTATACAAAAAATGGAATACAAATGATTAGTTTTACGACATTGTTGTCAATCGCAAATATAGGCATATCAACAGCATAATCACAAATAGAATATTTCCTGAAACGTAAATTTTGAAAGAACAGGAAAAACATTCCGCCGGAATCCGGCCAACAGGACACACTGACAATACCAAATTATTTTGGCCATGGATTTCAAAAGCAGGTGGACGAGGGTAAGACGTCAGGCGAATGGGTAAGCAGATCAGATCTCTTTCAGTTTGGCCCGATAACGCGCAGGAGTCATGCCGGTGACAGACTGGAAGGTCGAATAGAATGTGGAAAGCGCACTGAAACCGACATCGGAACAGATCTGCTTCAACGGGAGATTGGCCTCAATGTCAGAAATGCGGGCTATGGCCTCGCGGATACGGTAGTCGTTGACAAGCTGTGTGAATGTCTTGCCGGTCGATTCATTTATGGCTCTGGAAAGATATGTGCGGTTTGTACCGAGTTTCTCGGCCATGCCGCCCACGGTGATTGTCGGATCACAGAACAATTTCTGCTCCATCATCATGGCGGTAAAGCTCTTCATGAGTTCACCGGCCTTATTCTCGACAAAAGTCTGCAAAGGCGGCGTCTCGACATGTGTTTTCTGATTCCTGCAACTTTCAAGCTGCTCAAGAAGGAGCTGTTCACGGCTGATGTATTCACGATTCTGGGAAACGATCGCCCGATAGAGACGGTCTTTTTTCCGATAATTTATATAGGTCAGCACCAGCAACAAGGCAACGGCTGCGACACAGATAAACAGAACTATCAGTTTGTGGCGCGTAGAAAGGAGCTCCATGCGCTGTTCGTCGATCAGCCGCTCGTTTGAATAGACTTCATGACGGACTCTGCTTTCATGCAACGCGCGCTCACGGCTGAGATTGAAAATGCTGTCCTGATAAGCAATATAGTCCAGACTACGATCAAGAGCCTTGGCATAGTCGCCGGCAGCACGATAGCTGTAAACAAGTTCTTTCAGAATTTCGGCGGAATGGACTTTCATCTCCGAGGTGCCGGTATGGTCAAGGCCGTATTCAAGTACATTTATCGCCGATGCTATATGATTGTCACGGCGCAGGAGACGGGCGTAGGAAAGATATGTGGCAGACACACCGGACGCATCGCAATTGTCAAAGTTTTCCATTGCCGTTGCATAAATCCGGTAGGCTTCTTCGAAATTCCCTCGCTTGGCAGCCAGTTCACCTTTGAGCAGATAGGGACTTCCATCTCCGCCGAATCCGCCTTCGCGGTGAAGCTGCTCGATCTCTCCGATGAGCGCCTCCACCCGGTCAAGACTGTCAGCCAAAAGGCAGAAGTGAGCCAAGGCATATTTGGCATAATAAAGAGGAATTGGTTCGCCTCGCTTTTCAGCCATCTCATGAGACTGTTCAGCGAGTTTCTTTCCGGAAATATCACGCATCATCAGATAGGCTCCTGACAGATTCGACAGTATTATTCCGTAGCGGCGGGTGTCATTTATGGCCTTGGCATTTTCAAGCGCATCATAATAATATGATGTCGCGGAATAGACATCACTGTTCACAAACAGATAGTAGGCGCCCAAACTATTGTTGATCGACAGCATGGCATCCTGGTTGTGTGTATTTGTCGCTATCAGACGGGCTTCTTCCAGTTTGCGGAATGATTCGGCGGGATTTTCCTCAAGCGAAGAGGCCGCCATTCCGATAAGCCCATACAGCTCGCAGAAGTCCCTGTCGCCTGTGGCCTTGGCCATGTCAAGCAGTCGTTTCGAATACCTTTTGGACTCTCCGTAATTGCCCATTGACATGTAGAGAAAGGCGACATCCTTGATAGCCTCCTTGTCGTCAGGGTGCTCGTCGAGGTATTTCAGACGCGACTCCAAAGAATCCGCAATATCAGCCCGCAATGGAATAGAGAACACCAATGCGAAAAGCCAACAGAGGCATACGAGACTGTATTTACGCAAAAACGGATTCATGTCATCTGAAAAAGTTTTTTACCTGATGAAACCGCGGGCGGTCAGAATGTGGAAGATAAGGTCTTTGAGGAGGTCATATTCGTTCTGGCGCGAACCTATGCCTTTGCTGCGGGTGTCAAACTCACGTATGGCGGAAATGATTTCAATTGTCTGCCGGACGTTGTAGCTACGGGCTGCGGTCTCGTAGGTCTTGAGCGCCCAGGGCGAACGAAGGCCGAGGGCATCCATGTAGCCGCTCTGGGATTTGTCGCGCGTATAGTGATAGATAAGCAGATTGGAGAACTGGTTGAACAGCGAGGCAACGGTCATCACCGTCGGGTTGTTTTTCGGATTGTTTCTGAAATACTCGATTATGGTGAATGCCTTTGAGGCATTGCGCGCATTTATGGCGTCGACCAGTTCGAAATTGTTGTAGTCCTTGGAAATACCGATGTTGCGCTCGATAGCTTCCGGAGTGATCATAGCGCCGGGGCCGAGAATCAGAGCGAGTTTGTCGATTTCGTTATAGAGACGCGAGAGGTCGACACCGATATAGTCGCGCAACATCGAAAGGGCTTTCGGATCGACATTGAGTTTCTTTTCCTTGATCAGATCCGAGATGACCGGCAGAACATTGCGCTCGCTCAGGCGCTTGGATTCGAATATGACGCCGTTTTTCTTAACTGCGGCGAGCAGCTCTTTGCCTTTGGCCTGAGCACCTCGGCAGGAAATGACCAGAATCGTGGTCGGATTGGGCTGCGCCACATAATTGTGAAGTTTGTTGAGAATATCGGCACGCACTGCCTGGGCCTCCTTGAGGATGACCACCTGGCGCTCCGCCATCATCGGGTAGCGATGACAGACATCCATCACTGTCTCCACTCCGGATTCCGGGCCATAGAGAGTGTAGAGGTTGAAATCTCTCTCCTCTTCCGGAATCAGATTTTCAAAATCCTTGACAAGTTCATCTATATAATAGCCTTCTTCTCCATGAAGCAGATAGACCGGAGAAAGCGAAACTTTCGCGGCAAGCTGACGTCTGAGTTCTGAAAATGTCGGAGTTGCTGAGGCCATGAACTTTATGGATATGATGGTTTTATATGGCAAATTTACGTAATGTATGTGAAAAAGCAAAGAAAAATCGTCGGCCCGCAGCAATTAAAGTCGTTTATTTGCTAATTTTGCACCTCTTTAGCCACTGACACATCATGAAAGAAACAGCCAGACCGTCATCACCGCTACAAGCGCTCAACCTTCCGCCTGCCCCGCTCAGACTGCGCCACGGCGAGAAAGGTGACGAAATCTATGATCCACTACGCGGAAAATGGCTTGTGCTGACTCCTGAAGAATGGGTGAGGCAGAATTTTACGTCGTGGCTCATCGAGTCTTTCGGCTACCCGGCAGGTCTTATGGCCAACGAAATCGCCGTGACGCTTAACGGCACAAGCAAACGCTGCGACACGGTGGTCTACAACCGTGCGGCCCGACCGATAATGATCGTGGAATACAAGGCGCCTCACATCGTCATCACCCAAAAGGTGTTCGAACAGATAGCCCGATATAACATTGTGCTGAAAGTGAAATATCTGATTGTCTCAAACGGGCTGCACCATTATTGCTGTGTGCTTGACGAGACAAGCGGCAAATATAAATTTCTCAAGGAAATCCCCCATTACGATTCTTTGGTCTGACCAGCCGCAGCCACACACCGGAATCCATTGTTTCAGCACTCCCCTACCCGACATAAAAAACAGACACAGAGCAATGCGCCCTGTGTCGTTCAGTCTATGAGATCAGACGGACAGAAGTTCGCTTTCGATCTTTGCCACGTCGTCCTGAAGTTTCTTTTCAAGAGGCATGCGCTCATCAATAAGGCGACAGGCATAAAGCACTGTGGCATGTGTGCGGCCAAGACGGGTTCCGATAGCCTTAAGAGGCATTTTGGTGTGTTTCTTGGCGAGATACATGACCATCTGACGAGCGTCGGAGACTTCACGCTTGCGTGATTTGGTGAAGATCTGGTCAGCCTCGATATTGTAGAAGGTGCTGACCTGACGGGCGATGGTCTCGAAGTTGACCGTACGCTTGTTGAGCTTGACAGAGTTGGAAAGCACACGACGGGCAAGTTCGACGGAAATATCCTTGTCAAGGAAGGTAGCATGCGCGAGAAGCGACACTACAACGCCTTCAAGTTCACGGATGCTTTCGGTTACATTGGAAGCGATGAAATCCATCACCTCTCTTGGGAGCGAAAGTCCGTCGCGAAGCGACTTCTGCGTCAGCACGTCGCGGCGCAGATCAAGGTCCGGCTTCTCAAGCTGGGCTGTCATACCCGATTTGAATCGGGAGAGCAAGCGGTCCTGCATGCCTTCCATCTGAGACGGACAGCAGTCACTCGACATGATCAGCTGACGGTGGTTCTGCTTGAGGTGGTTGAAGATATGATAGAAAGTCTTCTGAGTCTTGTCCTTGCCGATGAAATCCTGAATATCATCAATGATCAGGGTGTCGATACTCTGATAGAAGTTGATGAACTCATTGACCTTGCTTCGCTGGACTGCGGCGGTATACTGGCTCTCAAAAAGGCGCGCTGTGATGTAAAGCACACGTGCACGGGGGTTGCGTTCCTTGATACGGATGCCGATGGCCTGGATCAGGTGGGTCTTGCCGACACCACAAGGGCCGAATACGAAAAGCGGGTTGAATGTCTGAAGTTTCGGATCGTTGGCTATCGCCTCGCCGATCGAGCGGGCCACTTTATTGCTGTCGCTGATGCAGTAGTTCTCGAAAGTGTAGTCAGGATTAAGCTGCGAATCAATATCCTCTACAATCTGTTCCTTGAACGGGTTTGAAGTGGCACCGGGCATAGGCTTCACCGCAGTACTGGGGTGGGCACTGCCAACGGAAATTTTGCTTGACGGATCATCGGCTACAATCGGATACTCGTAGATCAGCCGGATCGACGGGCCGAAAACTCGTTTAAGAGTCTTGCCGAGAACGTTGATGTAACGCTCCTCAAGTTGCTCTGCGAAGAACTCCGTAGGACAGTAAATGGTCAAAACATCATTCTCAACCCGCAGGAATGTCAGCGGGCTGAACCAGGATTTGAATTGTTCTGCCGGGATAATGTCGCGAATTATCTCAAGACATTTGTCCCATTTTTTAGAGTATTCTTCTTGCATTTTCAATCTAATGATAAGCGCACATCAGGAAAGCGATTAAGCATAGGAGAAATGTGTTGGCTGATTGGCTGGAAACTTCGGTTAACTGATGGAGCGCAGTTGGATTCGCGTCAACTTCTGAATGCAAATTTCCAACTTTTTTTCTTCAAAATCAAATCGCTTTTTATTTGGAAGTTTCAAACAAGTTATACAACACTGAATTTCAGATACTTACCACCATTTTAACGCCTCCATCCGAGCAACCGCCCGCACCAAGCATATATAAGATTGCAAATCAGCATATTACCACACAAAACAGTACCCTTCGGAGACTCCGGAAGCTTCGGATTTCAAAACGCAAACTCATTGAAATTCGGCAGTCTGAAAAATATTGATCTCGGCGACAAGACTTTGCCTTATTTAGAATCATTATAAATAAGAATTCACATCCGGGCACAAGCCTATTTCAACATTACGAACGTAAAATTACGTCCGGATTCAATCCCTGAATCGCGCGCGGAAAAATATCTGTCAGGGTGACATCTGGTGCAGATATCAGGCCGAAACGGTACTATTCGTTCCGGCGCAACGCCAAGCTCAATCAGCTGACCGGCAACGAATGAGGGCAGATCGACATGAGGTTTCGGCCACTGCGGACACCTGACCACGCATTCTTCCGGAAAAAAGGCAGCGACCTCCTCCCCTACCTCGAAACAATCACAGCAGATCGCAGGTCCAAAAAAGGCCCTTATACCATCGGTCTGCGCGCCCTGCCGAAGCATTTCCTCAAACAGATTTCGGACAACTCCGCCGACCGCCCCACGCCATCCGGCATGGGCCACTCCGGCCACTCCGGACTCACCGTCGACAAGCACAAGCGGGACACAATCGGCAGTCGAAACTCCGACAGCCACTCCCCGCAATCTCGTCACAAGAGCATCAACACCTTCCAGCGATGACTTCGAGACCGGAATCCTATCAATGATGCATACACGCGAAGAGTGGGTCTGACGCGGAACAATCAGGGCTTCGTCAGCAATCCCAAGCTCTCCGGCAAGCAGACGCCGAGAAGCAGCGACATGCTCAGGATCATCACCGGTATAGTGACACGGATTGAAATCCGAATATGCCGATGACGAAGCATCCGTTGCCCCTCGCGAGGTAAACATTACCTCACAATGAGCATCGGAAAATACCTTAGAGAGCCATTGAGACTTTGACGCAGAAGCCGACATATACCTGGAATTTACATTTTATGAGACCGAGCAAGTCCCAAATTGGCACATGGGCTTGTCTATCTCTCTATTTTATGATAATTTTGCGCGATTTTTCGGACGCAAAGTTACATAATATTATTTTAATCATGAGTGAATTCCGCTTGAAAGGTCATCTAGCAATGTTAGGCGCCAATGCGATGTGGGGCATAATGGCGCCGGTGGCAAAACTTGTAATGGCAGCCGGGATAGTCAGTCCGCTGTTGCTGACCAATTTCCGCATCTTCGGGGCCGCGATTCTGTTTTGGATCGCATCGCTTTTCACTCCGCGGCAGCATGTTGCGCCGCGAGATCTTCTTTTGCTCGCAGGCGCCGGCCTTCTGGGCATCGTGTGCAATCAGGGATGCTATGTGTTCGGCGTAGGCTTCACATCTCCGGGCGAAGCATCAATCATCACTACGACAATGCCCATCTGGGTAATGCTTCTCGCCGCAGTCATACTGAAAGAACCGATCACATGGAAAAAGGCCGGAGGCATCGCTCTCGGAGGTTCCGGCGCACTGATGCTTGTGCTCGGCAGCAGCGGAGCCGGAATGAAAGGAGACAACCCTGTCCTGGGCGACATACTTGTGCTTACCGCACAGTTGAGCTATGCGCTCTACCTCACTTTTTACAGAAACTTCATAAAGAAATACTCCGTTTTCACGCTGATGAAGTGGATGTTCACCTTCGCAGCCGTAACAATCACCCCGATCTCCGTCAGGGAGTGGCTCGGCACATCGTGGAGCGAAGTGTCAGCGACTGAAATGGCCGGCATAGGCTATATTGTCGTCGTTGCAACCTTCATTGCATATATCTGCACGATGATCGGACAGAAAAACCTGCGTCCGACACTGGTCGGAATGTACAATTACGTGCAACCGATCGTGGCCTCTGTGATCGGCGTATGCCTTGGGCTTGACCGCTTCACGCCGCTGAAAATAGCGGCAGTGGCCCTGATTTTCTCAGGCGTCTATCTTGTGACGATCAGCCGGGCGGCTACGGCTGATGACAGCGACAAGATCAAATCCTGAAAGAAATCGGCAGAATATAGTAGACCGGCACAAGAGAATCAGACAAAACGCCGGCATTCCACTTCGGCATATTGGAAATGATCCTCACAGCCTCGCGGTCAAGCGACTTCTCAACACCACGGATGACAGAAATATGCGATATGGAGCCGTCTTCATTAACAACAAAACTACAAAGAACGCGCCCCTCTATGCCCTCACGATAAGCTTGTGAGGGATAGCGGCGCTCTTTGTTGATAAAACGCACCATTGCGCCATCGCCACCTGGAAACTGCGGATGAACATCAACACAATCGTATTCATAGACATCAACACAAACAGGCTCGACACGGGCACGTGAGACATTGGCGATATGCCTTGGCTGCTGCGCCGCTGAATGGACAGCGGCACCAGCCAAAAGAGGATAAAGGAGAATTGAGCGGAGTAGAGTTTTCGGCATACAAAAACAGCTAATGTGACAACACAAAATTATAATGCGGAAAGCCTCAATGCAAGTATTTTGAGATTGATTACAATTGTTTTTGTTTTGTTGACATTTTAACCGTCATATAATAATACAAGCGCCCGCGCGTTATTTATTTGAAGATTTCATGTCATGACATTACCCCGCCCAACATATCCACAGCAAACGCTTGACGGATTTTCACGTCTCATAGCCGTCTTTGCGCTTATCCTCTCTGCCACCCTCCTTGCAAGAGCGCAGGACAGTTCTCCGGCCTACCGCTTTCTGGAACTCCCGTCCTCGACACTTGCCTATGGCCTTGGCGGGATCAACATCACCGCTATCGAGGATGACATCAACAGCATAGACCAGAATCCCGGACTCTTAGGTCCGGAAATCGACATGCAGCTCGGCGTGAACTACATGCGCTATGTGGGCGAGAGCAACTTCGCAGGAGTGAAATTCGGACACAGCGCAGGCGAACACGGCGCATGGGCCGCAGGGATCCAGTATTTCGGCTACGGCACAATACGCGGCGCCGATGTCAACGGAGTCCTGACAGGCGACTTTTCACCAAAAGACATGGTGTTCAACGCCATGTATGCCCACGACATCACCGACCGCTGGCGCGGCGGCATAAACCTCAAGTTTGTCTATTCAAGCTATGACGCATACTCGGCTATGGCTGTGGCAACAGACCTTGGCGTCAACTATTTCAATCCGGAAAACAACTTTTCGTTCTCAGCTGTGGTCTCGAATCTCGGCGGTCAGGTGAAGCGCTTTCAGGATTCATACGACCGGCTCCCGATCGATGTGCGTCTCGGCATTTCAAAATCCTTCGGCTCGCTCCCGATCACATGGTCAGTAACTGCATGGAATCTCACCCAATGGCATCTGCCGTTTTATGACAATGGTGACGGATCCGAGTCCGGAGATCCGGAAATCAAAGACAGTTTCGCCTCCAACCTCTTCCGCCATCTGATTTTCGCTGCCGATTTCATCCCAAGCGAAAAATTCCACATCGGAATCGGCTACAATTACAAAACCCGCACCGACATGGCCACATATAAGCGCAGCTTACTCTCCGGATTCTCGGTCTGCGCGGGTCTGAATGTCAGAAATTTCGGAGTCGGAGTAGCCCTTGCCCAACCCCACACCGGCGCCACTACAATAATGTTGAACTTATCCACAAAACTATATGAATTCTAATAAACTCATCATAGCCATCGACGGCTACTCATCGTCCGGCAAAAGCACAATGGCCCGTCGTCTGGCCAAGACAATCGGCTACCGCTATATTGATTCAGGTGCAATGTACAGGGCAGTGACTCTCTACGCAATGAGAAATTCACTGATCGCCGCTGACGGCACGATCGACGTCGCCGCCCTTGTCTGCGCCCTACCCGAAATCAACATTGATTTCAAAGTCACTCCGGAAGGTCAGCGCACAATGCTCAACGGACAGGATGTCGAAGACGAGATCCGCACACTCGAAGTATCCAGCCATGTCTCCCCGATCGCGACAATCGCCGAGGTACGCCACACCCTTGTGAGTATGCAGCAGGAAATGGGCCAAAGCAAAGGAATCGTCATGGACGGACGCGACATCGGCACTGTCGTCTTCCCTCAGGCCGAAATCAAGGTCTTCTGCAACGCTTCGGCTGAAAAGCGCGCCGAACGCCGCTTCAAGGAACTCAAAGAAAAAGGACAGGAGATCACCTATGACGAAGTACTCGCCAACGTGGTCAGCCGCGACCATATCGACGAAACAAGATCCGAAGGACCTCTCCGCTGCGCCGAAGATGCTGTCAAACTTGACAATTCGGCCATGACAATCGAAGAGCAGGACCAATGGCTTCTTGATTTGTTCAACAGCCACGCGGCAATCTGAGAAAGCCCCGCCACATATATATTATATATAGCGAGAATTTGCCTGATGAAAAAATCTCCGGTAATTGAAATCGATGCCCGCTCCGGATTCTGTCATGGAGTGGTGACTGCCATAAAAAAAGCAGAGGAGGAACTCGACCGCCTTGCCGAACCTCTTTACTGCCTCGGCGACATTGTCCACAACAGCGACGAGGTTGAGCGCCTTGAGCAGAAAGGTCTGGCGACAATAACACATGAGGATCTCAACAGACTGCCTGGAGCAAGAGTGCTGCTTCGCGCTCATGGCGAACCGCCGTCAACCTATGAAATCGCCCGCGAAAAAGGGATTGAAATCATTGACGCGACATGTCCCGTGGTGCTCCAGCTGCAAAAACGCATCAAGCAGACCTATGACTCCACATCGCCCCGCCCCCAGATTGTCATTTACGGCAAAGCCGGACACGCTGAAGTCAACGGCCTTGTCGGACAGACCAACGGCGAGGCAATCGTGGTTGAAAACATCGGTCAGCTCGACCGGATTGACTTCAACCGCGACATAACTCTCTATTCACAGACCACAATGTCTCTTCAGGGCCTGGCTGAAATGGTCGGAGAGATAAACCGCCGAATTGCCGACGGTGTGAGGTTCGAGTATTTCGACACGATCTGCCGTCAGGTTGCAAACCGGGTGGAACATCTGCGCGAATTCGCCCGCGCACATGATGTGGTGCTCTTCGTCGCAGGAGCCAAAAGCAGCAACGGGAAAGTGCTCTATCATGAATGCCGCGATGTCAACGAACGGTCCTATCTGGTATCAAATCCGGCTGATTTCCGTCCGGAATGGATCAAAGATGCAGGAACGGTAGGAATCTGCGGCGCCACTTCAACCCCACGCTGGCTGATGGAAAAAGTCCGTGACAAAGTAGCCGAAAATGGATAACTTCATTGCCATTGATGTCGAGACCGCCAACGGAGAGCCGTCATCAATATGCGCAATAGGCGCCATCAAGGTCTCCGACGGGATCATCACCGACCGGTTCTATGAGCTTGTCAGACCGGAACCGGAATACTACTTCCGACATTTCACGCTCAATGTCCACGGGATCAGCCGAGAGGACACGAAAGACTCACGGGTCTTTTCGGAAGTATGGCGTGATGTCCACCGCTTCATCGGCGGCCTTCCGCTCGTGGCCCACAACAAGGCTTTTGACGAAAAGTGTATCCGTGCGGCCCACAGAGTCTATGGTATGGACTATCCCGACTATCCGTTCTTCTGCACCCTGACTGCCGCCCGCAAAAAAATTCCACGGCAGATGCTGAGTTCCTACTCACTGCCTTTCGTCTGCGAATTTCTCGGAATACCGTTCTACAACCACCACGATGCACTGGCCGATGCGGAAGGCTGTGCAAAAATAGCCATGACCCTATTATGAAAATTTCAACTCTGGCCATACTGAAACTCACCGCTCTGTCAATTGCGTGTCTGACCCTCTCAGTAACGACATCCTGCGGCAGTTCCGATGAAACGGCAAGGCAACAGACTGTTTCCGGTAAAGTTAAAGACAAAAAGGCCTATCACCTTGGCGAAGAACATGCCTGCAAACTTCTGGAGCAAGTTGCCGATGAAGACGCCGTCCAGGATGAGCTTCTGGAGATCAGAGCCCGAATAAGCAACATCGGCTCCAAACTCGGCGCACAGGCAGCGGCGGACTATGAACGCGGATTCACGGACTATATCCGTGCCAACAACGACTCTCTGGCACGACTGCTGTTTTAGCCCCACTCCAAAATTCGCCGTTTTCACTATTTTTAAATCCTCACGTTTGCAACTGCTCGCTTAGTTGCTTATCTTTGTTAATCAAGAATTATATCTTCTTTTATAATCATCATGCGATTTTACAGCACAAACCGACAAAGCAGCCAAGCCACGCTCGAAGAAGCTGTGATGACCGGTCTGCCGGCAGACGGCGGCCTTTATATGCCTGAGCGCATCCCGCTCATTCCACGTGCGTTTTTCAACAACATTGCCGAAATGTCGGTCCGCGACATCTCCTACGTCGTGGCCACCACCATGCTTGGCGATGACATTGATCCGGCGGAACTGAAAGATATTGTCTATAATACTTTCACCTTTGACATCCCTCTCCGCAGGATCTCCGAACGCATCAGCGTGCTTGAGCTTTTCCACGGACCTACACACGCCTTCAAAGATATCGGCGCCCGTTTCCTGGCCCGCATCATCAGCCACTATTCACGCAACCTCGGCAAGCCCGTGCATGTGCTCGTGGCGACCTCAGGCGACTCCGGAGGCGCTGTCGCAAGCGGATTCCACAGAGTCCCCGGAGTTGAGGTCTTCGTCCTCTACCCCGAACGCGGACTGTCGGCAAAACAGCGTCATCAGTTCACCTCTCTGGGTGACAACGTACACCCGATTGAGATTCTCGGCACCTTCGATGACTGCCAGCGGCTTGTCAAGGAAGCATTTGTAGACAAGGATCTGAGACGCAATCTCAATATCACATCCGCGAACTCCATTAACATCTGCCGCCTTCTGCCTCAGATGTTCTACTATTTTTACGCTTACAGCCAACTCGTCGGCCAGACCGACGGCAAGGCTGATCATGAAGGGATTGTGTTTTCCGTACCTTGCGGAAACCTCGGCAACCTGACCGCAGGACTCCTGGCCAGGAAAATGGGACTTCCGGTCAAGCGTTTTGTCGTAGCCAACAACAGCAACGACTCGTTCACCCGTTTTGTCAACAGTGGAAAATTCACCCCTGCACTCCCCCACCACACTCTCGCCTGCGCAATGGATGTCGGCAACCCGTCGAATCTGTCACGCATTGTCGATCTGTATGGAAACAACCACGAAGCGATCAGCGCCGACATGAAAGCTTATTCATATAACGATGAGGAGATCGCCGACTCGATGTCATACCTGCACACCTCTGCGGGCTACATATCGGATCCTCATGCCGCTACCGCCTACCGGGCTCTACACGAAGATCTGGCAGACGGAGAACAGGGCATTTTCCTCGCCACGGCCAATCCGGCAAAATTCGCTGAAACCGTAAACCGCATCCTCGGAACAAAGATAGAGAGTCCTGCGGCACTTAAGGAGAACCCGTCCGGCGCCCGTCATGATGTTCCCAAAATAACTCCATCGCTCCAGGCTCTGAAAAAAATCCTGATAAGCTCAACATAAATCAATACTTTTTTGTTAAATTTGCATAACAGCACCTTCTGGCCTCCATCGCCGGCTGGGCTGAAAAACGATTTGAATAACCCCAAAATAACATCTCTTATGGCTTCAAACAAACGTATCCTCAAGAAAGAAATCAGAATAATCTGCGGCGCTCTGGCAGGCGAATGTGTGATCGCGAAGATTACAGTTCCGGGAATTGATCCTGAAAAGCTCAACGAGATCATCTATGAACTCGCAGATCTTCAGTACAATGCTCTCAGCCGCGTAAACTTCGACTTCCCGCAGTCACCCAAGGCCTTTGCAACTGCCGCAGAATACAACAAAGCCCGTTCGGCCTACTTCAAAGCTGCTTACAAGAAACTCAAGGACGAATTCAACGCCCACGTAGAAGCAATCGTCAAAAAGATGAACGAAGCTCTTCCCCAGGCTCAGAAAGACGCCAACAAGGCAGCTCTCAAGGCTTAATAGAAACAAATAAGACATATCAAAAAACGTAGAAGAAAAGCCATGTCATTAAGCGGCACAATCCTACGACTCTTCGGCTGGAAGGTGGAGTGTAGCGTTCCGGATTATCCCAAATGTATAATCTGCGTCGCACCCCACACTTCCAACTGGGATTTCATACTCGGAAAACTTGCTTATTGGTCTCTCGGACGTCAGGCGGGATTCCTGATCAAGAAAGAATGGTTTTTCTTTCCGATGAACCTCGTATTCAAAGCCTTTGGCGGCATACCGGTAAACCGTGGCAAAGGATCGTCTTTAACCGAGACATTAATCCGGAAATTTCAGGAATCTGACAGAATGTCTGTCGCCATTACACCTGAAGGCACACGCGCCAGAGTGCAGCAATGGCACACCGGCTTCCTGCACATTGCCTACGGAGCAAAAATCCCGATTGTCCTCGGCGCCATTGATGCCGCGACAAAAACAATCCACCTGCAACAGACATTCTTCCCGACAGGCGACACCGAAGCCGACATGGAAGCTGTCAAAGCCTACTACAAGCAATTCACCGGTGTCAACCGTGACAATTTTTCTGTCTGAGTTCCGATTTGAGACAAAACACGATGATGAAGATCTGCGTCATTCCATTAGACATAAGCTATGCCGATGTTGAGAACAATCTCATTACTACGGCCCACCAGCTCAATCAGGTTGAGCCTGATACCGACATTGTCGTTTTGCCGGAACTGTTTACAACGTCATTCGTCCCGGATGCAAAAACCGTGGCAGATGTAGCTGAAACGAATGATGGCCGCACGGTGGAATCTCTGAAACGCTGGGCACAGTATTTCGGTTTCGCGATAGCAGGAAGTTTCCTCGCGACCGACAGTCAAGGCAATTATTACAACCGTGCCTTTTTCGTAGAACCGATGGGCGATGTCACTTTCACTGACAAACGCCACCTCTTCCCTCTTTCTAACGAACACACCGTCTATCACGCAGCCGACGAATTCCCCAGGACCATACGTTTCCGCGGATGGAACATCAGGATGATTGTCTGCTTTGATCTGCGCTTCCCGATATGGACCCGCAACCGTGCAGACGATCTCTATGATCTGCTTCTCGTCCCGTCGAACTGGCCGATTGTCCGTGTCACACCATACAAACTCCTTCTTGATTATGTTTCGGTTGAGAATGAGATCTACACCGTCGGCGCCAACCGCACCGGAACCGACAAGTTCGGCGAATATCCGGCCGGAATCTCATCAGTCTTCGACTGTCTTGGCGAGGAGATCAAGGAAACACGCCGCAACGGCCACATCTATGCCCTGCTTGATCTGAACATGCTTCAGGAAAACCGCAAACGCTTTCCGGCCTATCGCGCTGCGGATAAGTTCTCAATTGACTTGAAAACAGAATAATAAGACCTGTTGTCAGATCAATCTGTCCTGTCGTTTTCCATCAAACTATCGGACTCGCACCCTTTAACACGTTTTAACACAATCTGCAAAACCTTTTGCGAGCCGGGTTGTTATGTCTATTGAATACTATTTTGTATCTAACGTAATGACCAAAACACAATGGAATCTAAAGACAAATTTTCAACCGTACATGAAGAATTTTTCGGTAACATCGTAGGCACAATCGTTCAGAGCATAAAAACAATCGCTCCCCGTCAGCTTGACTTCGTTGCCGATTGGACAATCCCGACTCCCTTAGCTTCACACAGCTAAGGCAGAACCACAACACACAAGACCAACGCATGAAGAGCCAGTCCGCCACAGGACCGGCTCTTTTTATTTAAGCGTGATCCAAATCACACTTTTATACAAATTTTTTATCTAAATTTGCATCCAAACAATGACATCAAATTTCTTTCTATGAAAAGTTCGCTTACCAATCTCATCCTCACATTATTGTGTGCCATTGTCTGCACATCCTGCGAACGATCCGGATACTATGACTCTGATCAGAAAAACAGACTCTCCATGCTCACGTCTGTAAAATGGACCCAGCGCTGGACCGACAGATATGACCCTGAAAACCCGATAGATTACTACCAGACCTGGAGCTTTGACACCAAAGGCAAAGCCTCATTCACTCAGATCGGAACAGACCACGACGGAAAAGTTATATTGCGTGAGACACAATATTATGACTGGACTTTCACCACAGAAAATTTCGCTGTGATCTATCTCTTCAGCGGCACCTATGGTGAATCATTCTGGCTCATCGAAAAACTTACGGCAGAGAAACTCCGAGTGAAAGCAGCCAACCAGGATCCGGTCCTCTATCCGTCCGTACCACAGACAACTTTGACATTTGATGCAGAAGCAAGACAATAAATACAGCGTAGATTTTTGCAACACATAGTTTAAACGTATGAGAAAAGTAATTTTTGCTGTCCTATTCATGTTGTGCTTCGGTGCTGTCATCGCCAGCGCAGAGGTCACCCCTGCACAGCCTGCTCCGGGGATCCGAATTCAATAATATCCCCCATTAATGGATCAATCGCCATTCGCTCCATCTTCTTCCCCTACACCATTTTCATCATCTCTGATTTCTTTGATATAATCATCAAATTTAACAGGCCTATAACGTAAAGGGAGCAGGAAATGTTGTTCACTCTCTGCGATTGAATCAAAAACGCTCTCTTTTACCTCCTTCTTAAGAACTTTGAACTGATCCCATTTGGATGTATATATTTCAGATGAAACCCCTCTGTTTATATAAATCGTTTCATCCTCCTTTACAAAAATTTCCTCGCGCCGTCCGCGATGACTCAACATCGTCACGCGAATTATACCAAACTTTTTCATAAGGTCACCCCACGAAAGATCAGACATTACAAGGTCTCTAACATCGGGCACATTCATAGACAGACAGAATCTTATCAGACTTCTAAAATTCAATACGCCTTTCCCTATTTCTTTCCCGCTTTCTGTATTAATCGTTGAAAGAATCAGCGATTTTATTTCTTGAAGACTTTCTAAAAAACGATCATTCTGTTTCGCATTCGAAGTCCTGTTTCGGTCTTCCTGCAGCAAACGTTGCAACTGAGATGACCATTGTTTTCGAAGGATATTCTGAATATCTGAAATTTTAGAGAACTCAAAAATTGAATTATTATGATGGCGTAAACGCAGATAGTTGATAAATTTGAAGATATAGACAGCTGTGTCCTTTCTGTCAATTGAAGGAAAATCAATCTCATTTATGAATTCCTTGTCCTTATTCCGTTCATACAAATAATGATCCGCTATCACCTTGCAGTCAATAAAAGTATAAACCGGAATATTCATCTCGATTGCTTTCAATATCTCAAGTTGGGTAATCGAAACCTTATTTGGCTCACTAAGGAACTCCTGACTCTTTGACAATGATTTTAAAGATTCAAAATCCACCAAATCCAGAGCTGTCGGCACCCCTTTTCCCCCGAATCTCGAACCGATAATAAGCACAATGGCATCTGCATTACGGACCTCATTTATACAACTTTCATGAGTATGATCACGAGGATCAAAAAGGACATCATTATATTCACTCATTATAGGATCATGCCCCAAATTATGCAAAAACTCTCGGAGTTCCGCCCTGACAATACCTAAATCATAACATGTTGAAGAAACAAAAACCTTTAACGCAGCCATAGGACAATAAATTTCTCTGAAGTGGGTGATTGATTTATGCACAAATATACTAAATTCTTTCTATACTGCATAATATTCAAGATCCTATTCTGTAACCACATCAAAAAAATAATATCAATTCTTCACTACAAACTTAAACTCCGGCTTTTCAATCTTGGACTGTCAACATATACCCGAAGCCCCGTTGGTTGATAATGGAGATTGCCTGGTCATGGCATAATGCACGGCGAAGTTTGTGTATGTAGCCGTGGAGTGAGTTGCGGTTGCTTGGTTCGTCGCGCTGCCACACAGCAATCATCAGCTCGGAGGCATCGACCGTTTTCCCAATGCTGGTCGCCAACCTTTCAAGTATCTTAGCTTCGAAGTGTGACAACATCACACTTTGCCTTTCCAATGAAAGCGTCTGGGTTGTAACATTGAATATATACCGACCAATGAAAAATTTAATATCTTCACATCGGTTGACGTCGTGCCGGCGTAGCAGAGCCTTTATTCTCACTATAAGTTCTCGAAGCTCAAATGGTTTCTTAAGATAGTCATTAGCACCGATTTCAAAACCTTCTTCTACATCATCAATCGAGCTTTTGGCTGTGAGAAAGAGCAGCGGGACTGTCTGTGATAACTTCCTTATCTCCTTCGCCATAGAAAAGCCATCCATTTTAGGCATCATAACATCCGCAACGACTATGTCGCCGGCTTCGGTCTTGAATTTTTCAAGCCCTTCTATGCCATCGGCAGCCGTGACGACGTCATAGCCCTGTCCGCGCAGAGTGTCGGCGACAATCAGCGTCAGGTCTTCCTCATCTTCTACAAACAGTATCTTATTGCTCATCTTTGCTGAATTTAATAGTGAACACTGAGCCTTCTCCCTCTGTGCTTTTTACCTCAATAGCCCAGCCCATTCTGTCGAGAATACTCTTTACATAATATAACCCGATGCCATAACCTCGGACATCCTGACGGTTGCCATGTGGAACTCGGTAAAACTTATTGAACAGATATGGAATCGACTTCGAGGGGATACCGATGCCGTTATCACTAACCGAAAGGTTTTTATTGTCACCCATAATGGTTATCACAACGCTGTCACCGGAGTATTTGATTGCATTGTCGATCAAATTGTTCAGAATATTTGCCAGATGTGTCTTATCTGCTTCTATCGAAACACAGTCATCTACATTCACATCAATGGTTATATCCTTCTCGCCTCTCATACGCTGGGCGGCTGCAATTTCATCTACAAAAGGATGTAATTGCATTTCCTCCGGTTTGAGTTTCATTGTCTTACGACGTTCCATACTCATTGCCAATATATTCTCGACAAGTTCACCAAGCCGTTTCAACTGTTTGTTGGCAATATTCAGGTATGTTACCTTTTTTTGCGTGTCGTTGGCGGTGTCGTAATTAAGCAAAGCATCATTGGCGGAATATGCTATCGCAATCGGCGTTTTCAGCTCATGGGTCATATTGCTGACAAAATCATCTTTCATTTCTTCGATAGTTCGCAGTCGTGACACCGTCCTGAACAAATACCAGAAAGCAAGAGAAAAGGCAATCATCAGAAGAAAAATCGTAACGATAATTCCAATCATCTGCGAAAGAATATGGCGGGTCAGTGGTGTCATATATGCCTTATAATATATTCCCTCGTCAGGATTGATATTGAAGCTGAATGAATCTAATCCTGATTCTTCGTTGAATTTGGGATTGCCGCAAATAACGGAATCGTTGCTGTTGACAACTTCCACACATAAAAAATCAGGATATATGAACCTATTGGAAAGTTGAATGTATAAAACACTATCCATCACTGCCATATCTAAAGGTATGTATTTATCCATTATCTTATGAAATTGCCTGCTCATAGCGTCAACCATCTGATTGGAATAGGTAGAGTTTTCTGACAGCACCGCCCGTTCCTCAACTACCTTCCCGTCTGCTTCGGTTCTAATCGAGATAAGTTGACCGTTTTCATCTCGATATGTTGTTGCCTCAGCTTGTTTTGGCGCTTGTGCTTCCTTGATTTCTTCCTGTACCTGTACATTTGATGCCAATGCCTGCGCCCTTCCTGCCCGATACATAAGGTCATCAATGTCTGCATCGGCTAAAGCGGTCATTACCTCGCGTTCCACATTTGCCTTTATTGAATTGTAAAGGTTTACAAGATAAAAGATATTACAAGCGAAAATCGCGGCAATGACAACTATGAAGGTGGTTGATATGGTCTTAAAGAGTTTCATAACGCAAATTTACTAATAATCCGTCATACAATCGGTTAGCATACATCCGATTTAAGACTAAATAAGGTTGAGGATTGCAGATATAGATCCATACTCCTGTAATTTTGCATTAGTAGTGGTGCGATAAAAATCCAACCACTGCGATTAATATATTAGTATTTAGTCAAATACAAGAGTACATTGAT
>NZ_JAIDEN010000048.1 GCF_029054785.1 Duncaniella sp. | reverse complement strand
TTTCGCTCAGATTTTAACTATTGTTATTAAACAACCTTTTATACTTTTTTTTTACAATGACCAATAGGCTACTGTGGATCCTCTCTATCCTCACGTTTACACTATGTCCTTTCACGGCCAAGGCACAGAGAGTGGCCTTGAAAACAAACACTCTTGACTGGGTACTGATGTCACCCAACCTTACCATCGACACACGCCTCTCGCGCAGAGTCACGTTCGAGATCGGAATGGTTGGAAATCCTTTGAGCAAGACTCCATACGGGTCAGACATCATGCTCAAGAACTTTCGCGTCGAACCGTCGCTGCGCTACTGGTTCAACCGTCCGATGGCACGCCACTTCATGGGCGTAGCTTTCAGCGGAGGTGTCTACAATCTTCGGCTGCGCCAGCACTGCTACAAAGGCAACGAAGTCGCTGCCGGACTCACCTACGGCTATGCCCTCGTGCTCAACCGCCACTGGAACGTCGAGTTCACACTCGGACTGGGCGTGGCACGTGTCTGGGGCTACAACTACCTCGCCCAAAACGGTCAGCCTGCAACGACAAACATGAGCCGATGGGTACCGGTACCCGTCGGAACCGGCATTTCTTTCTCATACATTCTGAAATAACCCCCGCGAAAGATCATGGATAATACAATAACAAAACGCATCCTCTCAACTGTCGCGGCCATCATTCTGATCTCGGCTGCCGCAATAGCCCGCGACATCAATGTCCGCGGCATCGTCACCAACTCCAACGGCGAACCGATGCAAGGAGTGTGCATTTACAATGCCGAGACCGAACAGCTCCTGGCAAGCACCAACGAAGAAGGAAAATATCTCGTAATCATCGACGGCGAGGGCAAACTCGTGTTCTCGATCCTCGGCATGGAAGACACTGAGGTTCCGGTCGAGGGACGGCTTGCAATAGACGTCATGATGACCCGCTCTTCAATCACTCTCGACGAGGTCTTTGTCAAGGCCAAAGGCAAACTCAAGACCGTGGCTCCGGAACCCACCGACATCGAGATAAAAGGCAATTACGCCCACATCAAGACCCGCATCAAGGTGCCTCACCGCCTGTTCAACTCGTCAACACGTCTGATCATCCAGCCGGCCCTCTACAATGTCACAGCCTCGAAAATGTGGTATCTGAAACCGCTCGTATTCGACGGTCGCCGCTACAACATCACTCAGGACCGAATGCTTGACTTCGACCTCAATGACGATCCGCTCAACAAATACGTGGAAGTGCAGACACACTCAAGCCGCAAGGACGACATGATTTTCTGGAGCGACTCTGTCTATCTCGACAATCCGGACCAGGACTTTCACTGCGACATGCTGATGGCTATGGAGAACTACAACCGCGTCTTCTACCGCGACACGACCACAATCTCGCGCGGCACCGTCAACCCGATGCGTTTCTTCCAGTACAATCTGCTCGGCACAGAGGTGACCGACACCACCTTCTATCCGACTCCTGAAATGCAGATGCGCGACACCCGCGGCGATGTGATGCTGACATTCCGTGTGAACGACGCCCGTCTCGACATGGAGCAAGGCAACAACCGCTCGGAAATGAATTCGCTCCTGAGCCAGCTTCACCGCATCGAAAATGACCCTGATGCGGCACTCAAAAGTTTCTTCATCTACTCCACATCCTCTCCTGAAGGCAACTACGAAAAGAACCTCGACCTGTCGCAGCGACGCATGAAGTCGGCCCTTGACCTGATCATGGACAACCTCTCTCCGACCACCCGCCGCTACATGGAGGTCAAGAGCGGAGGTTCGGTCGAACCGTGGGATACACTCGTGAGCATGCTGCGCGCCGACAGCCTCAACGCCGAAGCCGACGCTGTGGCCGAAATCATCGCAAAATATCCCGGACAGATGGACATACAGTCTGTCAGAGTGCGCCGTCTACCATTCTACTCTCCTCTCATCCCTGACAAATATCTCCCCCGGATGCGAAAAGTCAGCTATGAGTTCCTGACATCGCAGTACCGCTATCTGACAGACGACGAAATTGCCGAAGTCTACAAGACAGATCCCAAATCACTCTCACGCTTTGAATTTTTCCGCTACTACCGCTATATAGCCAAAACTCCCGCCGAAAAGGAAGAGTGTCTGAAAAAGGCTCTTGAGACCCATCCGAATTTCATTGTCGGCGCGACCGATCTCGCTGCAATGAAACTCGAACGCGGCGAAGCTGATTATGACCTGCTCGGAAAATTCCTGCAACCAGGCAACAAGCTCAAGAAAACCCCTGATGAAGCACGCCTCAACCATATAGCCGCCTGCCTCGCCACACACCATTACCTTGAAGCGGACTCACTGGCTTCGCTCCTCCCCGACACTCCCCGCTACCACAAGGCCAAGGTCTACACCGATGTGTTCAACGGCCGCTACGAAGGTGCCATGCAGGAAGTGGCCGCCGAGTCACCGATCAATGAAGTGGTCATCCTTCTGGCTCTCAAAGCCAACGACCAGGCCTGGCGCAAAGCCTCCAAACTCGGAGGTTCGGCTGAAGAGGAATATCTCAAAGCCGTTGCCGCAAACCGAGTCGACGAATACATGGCCGCCGTCAGCCATCTCGAAAACGCTCTGCGACTGAAACCGGAGCTTAAGGAGATCGCAAAAATAGACGGTGACCTGATTGATCTTATGGAAGAACGTGAAGAAGAGGAGGAACAGATATGAGAACTATAATAGCTAAAATATACATGACAATATCCGCCTGTGCGCTGCCCGCAGCAGCTGCCGCAGCCACAGACGGACCGGTGGTGATCGACTCGACAATGAACGCGCTTGACTACGTGCTCCAGCGTCCCGCACCGGCTGAACGATTTGCCCAAAAGCGCTTCGGCGACCGTCTTTTCATCTCTGTCGAAGCCGGTCTTGAGAGAATGCGCCCCAACACCAGCCTCACAGGCCCTTCGTCAGAAAACGGTTTCCGCGCAGGATTCACCATCGGCGACTGGGTGACTCCGGTCCACGGCTGGAGACTCGGCGTGAACGCAGGCCGCCACTATGGGATGAGAGACTATAAGCCCTATTTCGCAGGCCTCTCTCTTGACTATATGATGAACCTCTCGGCACTGCTTCGCGGCGACAACCCCTCGCGCCGCTTCGAACTTGTCGGAACAATGGGTCTCGAAGGCCAGGCCCTCCACCGCGACGGCCATCGCCTCTGGTGGGCTGCCGGTGCAAGAATCGGATTGCAGCCGCGAGTCTATGTGACATCTTCGACCTATATCTATCTTGAACCACGTCTCGGCGTCTATGACGACAGGATCGACGATGTGAAAACCTGGCATAAATATGACTGGAACGCATCACTGATGCTTGGCCTTGGCTACCGTATGGCCGGAGGCAAAGGCATCAGCGTTGACAATTCTCTGTTCGAAAACAACCATTTCAGAGACAACCTCTTCATGAGCGTGGCAGGCGGCATGACATCAATCGGGAGCAACACCGCCGACTGGCGCAACAGAACGGCCCCCTCAGGAACCATCTCCATCGGCAAATGGTTCAGTGCGCCGGCCGGTCTCCGGCTCTCTGCCACCGGCACCCAAGTCAAACAGCCGGCAGGCATGAAAAACCGCTATGCCACAATCGCAGATCTCGACTACCTCTGGAATCTCAATTCAGCTTTTGTCGGTTACAACCCCGACGGAAAAATCGAGACCAACGTGGTGCTCGGTGTGAGCGCGGCCTACCTCAGCGGAGAGGGCAAGAAATTCTATCCCGGATTTCATGCAGGCCTTCAGGGGATCTGGAAAGTATCCCCTTCGGTCGGACTCTATCTTGAACCGAACGTCCGCGTGTTTGACAACGAGATCGCCGCGACAAACAGACGCGCCGCACTCATGCCCGGCGTCAACGTAGGTCTCGTCTACCGGTTCAACAGCTCTGAAAAATACGATGCCTACAAATCAACGTTTGACTACAAAGAATTTCTTACCTCGCGCCGCTATTTCTTCGACTTCCTCGGAGGTGTGCTGATGCGTTCTCGCTCATGGCATCCAAACTGTGCGGTAGCACTCGGTTTCGGAAAGTGGTACACTCCGGAAAGTGCCTGGAGAATCAACGGCGAATATGAAAGTTACGAGACTTCATCGAACTACCGCTCACTCTCCCTGTCAGCCGACTATCTTTTGAGCCTGACCACCCTTGCATGCGGCTTCGACAGCGAACGCTGGTTTGATCTGGACGCATTCGTAGGTCTGACCGGCGGTGCGGCCCATTACAGCCACAAACTCAACCACCTTATCTGGGGTCCGAGAGCCGGTCTCCGCGGACGCTTCGGAGTGTCACCGGCAGTCGACATCATTCTTGAACCTCAGGTGCAGCTGCTCGCCATCCCCGAATATCACCGCCGATTCAACCCCGAAGCCCGTCTGCTTGCAGGCTTAAGCTACAAGATCGGACGCACAAAGAAGGAACGCGCAAGCCAAGGCTCCGGCAGCGGCATGGATTTCAGCGAATTCCGTCCGTTTGTCAACATTGCCGGCGGACCGATGCTTTACAGCGAAAGTTTCTCCAACACCTCGTTCCGAGATATCTCCTGGGGATTCACAGCCTCAGCCGGAGGCTGGTTGACAGGCACATCAGGACTCCAGCTGTCATTCGCCTTCGACTGTGTTCCGCGCAACCGGAAAGAAAATCAGGAGCTCAAGACTCTCAGCCTCGACTACATGCTCAATCTCACCAATGTCTTCACCGGCGAGACCGGACGCAGATTCGAGGTCAGCCCGCTTATCGGCGTAGGCATGGGCTGGGGATCAAGCCCGAATTCCAAAATAGCACTGGCTCTTGAAGGAGGCATACGCGCCAGCCTGCGCCTGACCCAGGATGTTGATCTGACGCTGACCCCGACAGTGACAGCCTGGCAGCCGCGCATCAACGGCACACACGACAACGGCCATCACTTTGTCGGAGTCGGACGCCTTCCGCTTGGTGTCACATACCGATTCTAAGAGCCATCTCCATTCCAAAACTTTCGCTCAGATTTTAACTTCGTTTTTAACCACTCACTAAATATGTTTTCAGAAGAACTCAAAAAATATGACTGGGATGAAACCACAAGTTTCATCCAGTCACGCACTGCGGCCCATGTAGAGGCAGCCTTGCGCAAGGAACATCTGAGCGTCGAGGATTTCATGGCGCTGATCTCCCCCGCCGCAGAGCCATATCTCGAACAGATGGCGCAGCTGAGCCACCGCTACACGCTGGAGCGCTTCGGCAAGACAATCTCAATGTACATTCCTCTCTACGTTTCCAACGCATGTACAAATGCGTGTGTCTACTGCGGTTTCAACCATAACAATCCGCTTGAACGCGTCACACTGACCCTCGATCAGGTGAAGGCGGAGTGTGAGGCCATTCGCAAGCTCGGCCCGTTTGAGAATCTGCTGATCGTTTCGGGAGAATTCCCTGCGCTCAACGGTGTCGACTATCTCGAAAAGGTACTGAAAGTGGCTCGCCCCTACTTCAACAATCTCACGATCGAGGTGATGCCGATGAAAACCGAGAACTATGCGCGTCTGGTCGAAAGCGGCCTTAACGGCGTGGTCTGCTTTCAGGAGACATACAATGCGGCCAACTACAAGACCTACCATCCGAAAGGGATGAAGTCAATTTTCGACTGGCGTGTCAACGGCTTTGACCGCATGGGTCAGGCCGGAGTCCACAAGATCGGAATGGGAGTCCTCATCGGTCTTGAAGACTGGCGCACAGATCTTGCCATGCTCGCCCGCCATCTGCGCTACCTCCGCAAGAACTATTGGCGCACCAGATACAGCGTCAACTTCCCGCGCATGTGTCCGGCGGAAGGTGGCTATCAGCCCAAAGTCGTCATGACCGACCGCGAACTGGCCCAGGTGACATTCGCATTCCGAATCTTCGACCACGACGTTGACATCTCCTACTCCACCCGCGAGAATCCGGCATTCCGCGCCAACATGATGAAGCTCGGTGTCACATCCATGAGCGCCGGCAGCAAAACCGAGCCGGGAGGCTACTGCTCGACCCCCGACGCGCTCGAACAGTTCGAAGTCTCGGACCCACGCTCGCCGAAAGCCGTTGCCGCTGACATCCGCCGCCTCGGCTATGAGGCTGTCTGGAAAGACTGGGACAAGATCTTCGACTAAGAGAGTATTCAAATTAAAACGCACCCCAAAAGTCTGAAACAAAACTTTTGGGGTGTACTATTATATATGGCCACCACCTGATTCAAGAGAGACTGCCCGTAACACGTAAACACATTGCCTGCCTGCCAGCCAAAATTCCGTCATCAGAAATAAACTTTTTCATCTGTGCAATCATTTATATAGTATATATAACATTACTCACTTATTAACTATTTGATTGCCTTATGAAATCTTTTGGTAAAGGCCTTTTCTGGATCGGATTCATACTCCTGATGGGAGTAGTCATCGCATATATGATCACCATGTTTGTCGGCGTCGTAGCGCTCGCGTCGTGGGCCACTGCTCTGACTTTCGGAGCACTGATCATACTCGGAGGAATTTTCATGCTCATAGGCCGCGCCTCCGAACGCCGCGGCGAGATGAAACATTTCATCGAGAACGAGAAGAAAGATCTCGCAGCCTCTGAGAACAACGCCTCAACTTCAGGAAACAATTCTTCAGCCTCGCCGCAGGTCTGATGTCAAATATACTGAGAGCGCCGGATCCCTCTTCGGAATCCGGCGCTCCTATATAAAGAAAATGATTTGGTATAAGTCCTGATCAGAACTCAGCCTTGCCCGGAGTACGCGGGAAAGGAATGACGTCACGGATGTTGGTCATACCGGTAACGAAAAGAACGAGACGTTCGAAGCCCAGACCGAAGCCGGAGTGAGGCACTGAACCGAAACGGCGGGTGTCAAGATACCACCACATGTCTTTCATCGGAATGTCAAGCTCTTCGATACGGGCAAGGAGCTTGTCATAGTTCTCCTCGCGTTCCGAACCACCGATGATTTCACCGATGTGGGGGAAGAGAACATCCATAGCGCGGACGGTCTTGCCGTCTTCGTTCTGCTTCATATAGAAAGCCTTGATCTCTTTCGGATAGTCGGTCAGGATCACCGGCTTCTTGAAGTGCTCCTCTACGAGATAGCGTTCATGCTCGCTCTGGAGGTCGGTGCCCCAGTGGACAGGGAACTCGAACTTCTTGCCTGACTCTTCAAGGATCTTCACGCCTTCGCCGTAGGTCAGACGGACGAAATCGTTCTCCACAACGAACTTCAGACGTTCGATGAGTTCCTTGTCATACATGTCCTGAAGGAAAGTGATGTCGTCGATACAGTGTTCCAACGCATAGTTGATACAGTACTTGACAAATTCCTCGGCCAGATCCATGTTATCGGTGATGTCATAGAATGCCATCTCAGGCTCGATCATCCAGAACTCCGAGAGGTGACGGGGAGTATTTGAATTCTCGGCGCGGAAAGTCGGGCCGAAAGTATAGATCTCACCCAAGGCTGTCGCACCCAGCTCACCTTCAAGCTGACCGGAAACAGTCAGTGCGGTCGGTTTGCCGAAGAAATCCTGCGAGTAGTCGGTCTTTCCGTCCTCAGTCTTGGGGAGGTTGTTGAGATCGAGAGTTGTTACCTGGAACATGGCTCCTGCTCCCTCGCAGTCACTCGCTGTGATCAGCGGAGTGTGGAGATACTGGAAACCACGTTCGTTGAAGAACTTGTGGATCGCGAAGGCCAGAGCGCTGCGGACACGCAGAACCGCGCCGAAGGTATTGGTTCTGGGACGCAGGTGGGCGATCTCGCGGAGAAATTCCAGCGTGTGGCCCTTCTTCTGCAAGGGATAGCTTTCGACATCGGCAGTGCCGTAGACCTTAAGGCTGTCGGCCTGTACCTCGCAGGTCTGTCCTTTGCCCTGCGACTCGACGAGCATACCTTTCACACAGATGCTCGAACCGGTGGTGACAGGCTTGAGATCCTCGTCGGAGAACTTGGCCATGTCAAACACGATCTGTATATTCTTTATTGTCGAGCCGTCGCTCAGTTGCACAAACTGCACATGTTTGTTGCCACGGCGGGTGCGCACCCAGCCTTTGGCCTCAACCTCGGTCCCGATCAAAGACGGATCTTTGAGCAGATCAGCTACTTTTGTTCTTTTCATTATGCAAGAGTCTGTTAGTAATGATTATTCAAACGATCCCATTTTGAGGAAGTTGACCTCTTCCTGGGTCAGATAGCGCCAGCGACCGCGGGGCAGATTTTTCTTGGTGAGACCGGCAAAATAGACACGGTCAAGCTTGGTCACATGATAGCCGAGGCTTTCGAAGATTCGGCGCACGATGCGGTTGCGGCCAGAGTGGATTTCAATGCCGGCCTGATTGCGGTCTGTGTCAGTGGCATAAGAGATGGCGTCAGCGTGGATCGGACCGTCTTCAAGTTCGATTCCGTCGGCGATGCGCTGCATATCCTCTTCAGCGATATCCTTGTCAGTCCATACGTGGTAAATCTTCTTCTTGACATACTTCGGGTGGGTCAGCTTAGAGGCAAGATCACCGTCGTTTGTCAGCAGAAGCACACCGGTTGTATTGCGGTCAAGACGGCCTACCGGGTAGATGCGTTCGTCGCAGGCACCCTTGACGAGATCCATGACGGTCAGACGTCCGTTGGGGTCATCGCTGGTGGTCACGCAGTCTTTCGGCTTGTTGAGCAGAATGTAGCATTTGCTTTCAAGTGCCACAACCTTTTCATCATATTCGACAACGTCGCTGTGGGAGATTTTGGTTCCGAGTTCAGTCACTACATTGCCGTTGACCTTGATAAGACCCTGCTGGATGAATTCATCGGCTTCACGACGCGAGCAAAGACCTGCGTTGGCCATGAATTTGTTGAGACGGATCTGTTCGTTGGGATCCGGCAGCGGCATCTCATATTCGATGCGACGTGGACGCGGAGTGAAGCTGCGGCCTCCCTGAGGCATTCCATACTGGTTCTGACGGGGACCCTGCTTCTTGAATCCGCCCTGACGGTTGTTATTGTTGTAGCCGCCCTGGCGATTGTTGTTGTAACCACCCTGACGGTTGTTGTTATAGCCGCCCTGGTTGTTATAGCCACCCTGACGGTAGATGTTCTATAATAACGGGCACTACTTATAGAAATGAAACTAAGACAACAGTGAATAAGCCGAGTCTGGAAGA
>NZ_JAIDEN010000047.1 GCF_029054785.1 Duncaniella sp. | reverse complement strand
CTCCTTTCAACACTCTGATTGAGGGTTTTGTGTGCTCTTTAATGTTTAAATTGGTTTAAAACTAAACATACTCTAAGCCGTTGTCAGGCAATATTTCTGTGAAATTTGAGTTATAAATTTGTATATACTTGTTTTTGCCCATGTTTTCATTTCGACTGACCACATTATTAATAATATGTTTTTCGCTCCTGGGATCTTTCTCTCTGAACGCTCAGGACAAGCATGATTTTAACCCTGTTGAGACGGGTGTCAACTCGCTCAACATCGCTCCTGATGCGCGAGGCGCTTCGATGGGTGATCTCGGTGCCGCAACCGAACCCGATGCCAACAGTCAGTTCTGGAATCCTTCGAAGTATGCGTTCGCCTATTCTCAGGCAGCTGTCTCGCTGAGTTATACTCCGTGGCTTCGCAAACTTGTCAACGATATTTTCCTCGCAAACCTTTCGGGCTACTGGAAAATCGGATCAGAAGACAATCAGGCAGTCTCGGCCTCACTGCGCTATTTCTCGCTCGGAGAAGTGACTACCGATCCGACCGGAGGAACTGCCGGTCAGACCCTGAATCCCTATGAGATGTCGGTCGATGTCGGTTATTCTCGCAAACTGTCCGAGAAATTTTCCATGGGTATTGTGTTCCGCTATATTTACAGTGATCTTGGGTTCGGATATGAAAGTGATGCGAGCCAGTCGACAGGCGCTTCGGCTTTTGCCGCTGACATTGCAGGTTATTTCACCTCTTATCCTATAATCGGTCGCAACGAATGCCAGTGGGCATGGGGATGGAACATTTCCAATATCGGTTCGAAAGTCGAATATCAGAATGGCGATAATCCGGCATTCCTTCCGACAAACCTGAAAATCGGAACATCATTCACATATCCTCTTGCCGACTACCATAACATCGCTTTCAACCTGGATCTGAACAAGCTCCTTGTCCCTACAAAACCTCGCCGTGAAGATTATCCCGAAGGCATAGAAGGTGAGAAGGAATGGGTGATTGCCGAGGATGACTGGCGTAACATGTCACCGATAACCGGCATATTCAAGTCATTTACCGATGCTCCCGGCGGATTGAAAGAAGAATTGCGTGAGATCTCCTGGTCGCTGGGTGCTGAATATAATTATAACCAGCAGTTTTTCCTGCGTGCAGGCTATTATTATCAGAATCCGACCAAGGGCAATCTCCAGTATTTCGGAGTCGGCGCCGGATTCGCTTTGAATGTACTCCGTCTTGATGCAAGCTATATGCTTGCTACTGCCCAGACTTCTCCTCTCGACCAGACCCTGCGCTTCACTCTCACATTTGATATGGACGGCATCAAAGAAATCTTTGGACGAAGATAACAGAGCGTTTAAACACTTCCCCTCTGAATTGTTGTCCGGAAACCTCTTAAAAGAATGCAATCATGATACGTACCGGAATGGGTTATGACGTACACCGTCTCACCGATAACCGCGAACTGATACTCTGTGGCGTAAAAATCCCCTATGAGAAAGGCCTCCTCGGCCATAGTGACGCCGATGTTGCCCTTCATGCCCTGGCGGATGCTCTTCTTGGCGCAGCCGCCATGCGTGATATTGGCTATCATTTCCCGGACACCGACCAGGCTTATGCCGGGGCTGATTCGCGTGTGCTTCTGCGACGGGTGGTGGAAATTGTCGTGGCTGAGGGATTTGCAATCAATAATGTCGACGTGACCATCATTGCTCAGCGTCCTAAACTGCTGACATTTATTCCTCAGATGATTGAAAATGTCGCTGCTGATCTTGGCATAGCCGTGCGTTGTGTGTCGGTCAAGGCGACAACCACCGAACGTCTCGGCTTCGAAGGCCGTGGTGAGGGGATTTCGGCATTAGCTGTCGCAACACTGTCAGAATCCGGATCATGCAAAGAATGAACCGTCGCCAGTGGCTTGGCCGGGTGGGGAGCATAGCTCTTGGATCTGTGGCTGTAACCTCCTGCGGGCGTCCTGAAGTGACATCTGAGGTTGAGGTTGTCTCGCCGCGCATAGCCGATGCCTATGAGCCTATAAGCCAGATCGACTGTGTGGCCTGCGACAACTGTATGCCATGTCCTTACGGCATCAATATTCCGGGCAATCTGATTTTTGTCGATCAGGCCCGTTACAGAGGCTATCTTCCTGGTGCTCTCGATGATCCTGATTTTGCATCTAAGGTGGATACTTTTTTTGACCGCTTCCAGAACAGCATTCCGGATCCGGCCCAGGCACAGCATTGCATAAGCTGCGGGCAGTGCCTTCCGATGTGTCCCGACCACATAGACATTCCCCGCCGTATGGCACAGATCACGGCATTGACTGATCTGATCCGTAATCTCCGTTGTCTGAAAAAATGAAGAAGTCTGTTAATTGTCTCCGACTTGGGCGCACGGCACTCGCGATAATCATATTTGCGTTGTTTGTAGGCCTGTTTGCCGACTATGGCATGACAGTCCCCTCGGTAGCGTCATGGCTTGCCAAGGTTCAGATATTTCCTGCGGCTATGGCTTTTTCGCTTGCCACATTTGTCATCTGGCTCCTCGTTACGCTGCTTTTCGGGCGGATCTATTGTTCGACATTCTGTCCGCTCGGTGTTTTTCAGGACATCTGTTCGCGTCTGCCACGTCTGCGCAAGCGTGTAAGACCTCGTTGGCATTATCACTATTCTCTTCCTCACACCTCTCTTCGCCATATCACTCTGTTCATTGTTGTACTCTCGATTTTCCTCGGAATTTCCGCTGTCACATCGTTTTTTGATCCATACAGCGTGTTCGGGCGTTTCGGCCTGAATGTGATAAAGCCATTGTGGGGAGAGGCTCTGAATCTGTTCTATCAGATGGAGAAGCAGCCTCCGCTGCGTGTGGCTGCGGCCTCCGCGCTTGGCATGGGAGTCGCGCTTGTGACAATGGTGATCGTCGGACTTATAGCTTTCCGCCACGGACGCACTGTGTGCAACTCGATCTGTCCGGTCGGGACCACCCTGAGTTTCGTTTCGCGTTATTCGATTTTTCATATTGATATAAATACAGACAAGTGTGTCCAGTGCCGGAAATGTGAACACAGATGCAAGTCGTCGTGTATTGATCTTGTCAGTCATGTGGTCGACACTTCGCGCTGTGTTGTCTGCTTTGATTGCCTGTCTGATTGCCCGAATGATGCCATAAGCTACACTTTTAACCGCCATCAGCTGTCTATGCCATTGATGCAGAAAGTGCGCAATCCGATAGCCGGATCTGCTGCCGGAATGCAGAGCGGGCATCTCGATGCTGCTTCCGGACAGAAGGCTGAAAAATCACAGACATCAGCCGAAGGTCCGAAACTTCTTGACAGGCGACGTTTTCTGGCTGCCGGTGCTGTGATCGCAGCAGCGCCTGTTGTAGCGAAAGTCTCGGAAACCTTGGGCTCTGTGGGTGTCAGACGCAATCAGCGTCCGGTGCCTCCGCCCGGAGTGCGCAGCCGCAGGGAATTCCTTGACCGCTGTACTTCCTGCGGACTTTGCATTGACCATTGTCCCCAGGGTGTGCTGAAGGCCTCTTTGGAAGAATACGGATTGCTTCGGGCACTTCATCCTGTCAAGGATTATGACCTGTCGTGGTGCGTCTATGACTGCACCCGCTGTTCTGACTTGTGCCCGACCGGAGCCTTGCATCCGCTGACCGTCTCTGAAAAGCATCGCAGCAGGGTAGGGCTTGCCAGTGTCGAGCGCTCTCTGTGCATATCCTATAATGACGGAGTCAGCTGCGGAGCTTGCTCCCGCAGGTGTCCTGCTGATGCCATAAGTATGACAGCTCCCTCACAGACCAATGGGCCGCTGCCTGTTGTCGACACTTCCCGCTGCATCGGCTGTGGTGCCTGTCAGTATGTCTGTCCGTCCCGTCCGAAGGCCATTGTTGTCGGAGGACTTGCCTGAATGATATAAAAACAGTTACGTTGGTAATTATCTTTCTATTATGAAACAATATCTCGACCTGCTTGATAAAATAATGACCGAAGGTGTTGACCGCGGTGACCGCACCGGAACCGGCACCCGCAGTATTTTCGGTCACCAGATGCGTTTTGACCTCAGCGAAGGATTCCCTTTGCTGACCACCAAGAAACTTCATCTGAAGTCAATCATCCATGAACTGCTGTGGTTTCTCAAAGGAGATACCAATGTGCGTTATCTTCAGGAAAACGGAGTGCGGATCTGGAATGAGTGGGCCGATGCAGATGGAGAACTCGGTCCTGTCTATGGTTCGCAATGGAGGTCATGGCCTGACTACAATGGCGGTCACATTGACCAGATCGCTGAAGTGATCCGGACAATAAGGGAGAATCCGGAGTCGCGCCGTATAATAGTCAGCGCGTGGAATGTGGCGGCTCTTCCGGAGATGGCTCTTCCTCCGTGCCACCTGCTTTTCCAGTTCTATGTCGCCGATGGGCGTCTTTCGCTGATGCTCTATCAGCGTAGTGCCGATTGTTTCCTTGGTGTTCCGTTCAACATCGCGTCTTACGCTTTGTTGCTGATGATGGTTGCTCAGGTGACAGGCTTGCAGCCGGGCGAATTCGTACATACGCTTGGTGACACCCATATCTATCACAACCATTTCGACCAGGTGCGCACTCAGTTGCAGCGTGTTCCCGGCCGTCTGCCACGCATGCGGCTCAATCCGGATGTGAAAGATATTTTTGATTTCAAATACGAGGATTTCCAACTTGAGGACTACGAGGCCCAGCCTCACATCAAAGCGACTGTTGCCGTATGAAAAAGCCATCCGAGACATCTCCGACAATCATCGTTGCCTGCACCCGTGATTTTGCAATCGGTCGCGACGGCGATCTGCTCTTTCATATAAGTGATGATCTGAAGCGTTTCAAGGCGCTGACAATGGGCCATCCCATAATCATGGGGCGGCGTACATTCGAATCTTTCCCAAAGGGAGCATTGCCCGGACGACGAAACATAGTCGTGACCCGCAATTCGGAGTATGCTGCGCCCGGAATCGAAATTGCGCCGTCGCTTGAGGCTGCACTTGCTCTTTGCGGTCATGACAGCCCGGCTCCTTTTATAATTGGTGGCGGAGAGATCTATCGTCAGGCTCTTCCGTTGTCGGATAAGATCGAGCTTACTTTGATTGATGCTACGGCTCCTGACGCCGACACGCTTTTTCCTGTCCTGTCTGCGGATGAGTGGTCTGTGCTGACTGATTGTGGCCGACAGCCATTTGATCCGGCTGCGATGGAATATGATCTGTCGGATCCGCGCACATCTGTTCGTTACGCCTTTTTGACTCTGGTCCGAAATGCGTAGAAGCGACAGTCGTGCAGGCTTTTCAGTAGATGTTGCGGATGTCGATCGGAGGTGTTGACCCAAGCGGTATCATCGCGTTGATCATGAATGCACATCTGATGCCGTAGCGGTTGCCGGGCCTGAGATCCTCTGGCCTGAGTCTTGTCGGTATGACTTTTCCGGCAGTGGTAAGGTGTGATAGCATCACGCCGCGAAGCAGTGGCCGGTCCGGGGTCAGAAATTGTCCGTTTTCGGTCGCGAAGACTAAATTGGAATAGGAAGTATCGGTGATTAAACCGTTTTTTATGATTATCACTTCGTCAGCATCTCCGCGCATTTTAGAGAGTTCACTCAGAGCCGTGCGGTCATTGTATTTGAGATGATAATCGATCCCGCCGCCATCGACGAGTTTCAGAGATGAAACTTTTTTAGGACTGTAAGGCTCAAACTCTACGGTTCGTATTGAGGTGTCATATTTTACCCTGCATTTTACTGTCAGGTCTTTCATTTCGTCGGGCACCGGCGGAAGCCAGTCAGGCGGAAGCGTTTCGCCGGTTGGTCCGAAGACTTCCCGGCGGGTTCGGTCGAGTCTTTGGCGGTGCAACTCGGTCAGATGATAGTGTCCGTCACTCCACCTGACGGTCTCGATGAACAATGGATATTTCTGGGTCATATTCGGAAGAGTTTGTGTCATATCGGCAGATATACCTTTGTGAGGACTTCCTGATATTCGTCCTCGCATTTGCTGTTGACTGTGATTCCTCCTCCGCTGTGGAAATAGAGAGAGCCGTCATCGCCCCGTTGGATACAGCGGATCATTACCGCTGTGTCCATTGTCTTTCCGTTAAAAAAGCCGAATACGCCGGTGTACCATCCGCGAGGAGCGTTTTCTGCGGTGTTTATGATGCGGACGGTTGCTTCCTTCGGTGCTCCTGTGATGCTTCCTGCGGGTAACAGAGGCAGAATGATGTCTCCGAAATCATATTCCTTGCCTTGCGGCAGACGTCCGGTGATCTCTGAACTGGTCTGAAGAATTGATTTCCCGACAGCCTGAATCTGCTCTACGTATCTGAATCTGTCGACTCGAACATCCTCGGCAATGGAATTCAGATCATTGCGCATGAGATCGACTATGGTGTAATGCTCGCAGAGTTCTTTCGTGTCATTCAGTAATCTTTTCTGTGCATCCGGCAGAGAGGCGTCGATCGTACCCTTCATTGGATAGGTCGATATGCGCCCGTCGGTTATTTTGACGAAAGCTTCAGGCGAAAAGCAGATGAATTCGTCGCCGATTAGTATTTTGTATGGAGCCTTGACCGAAGCGAACAGTTCCGGCAGAGAGGAACTGCAAGTTACCTTTGTGCGCACGGTCAGATTTGTCAGGAAAGAATCGCCGCGCATAAGACCGTTCATCACCGGATCAAACATAGATCCGTAATCCGCAGACGCGACAGGCTCGGCAACATAAAGAGTCGGTTCGGTTTCAGCTTTGGTCTTTCCCGGACAGTTTCCATATCCGTTGATTTCCCACAGAATGTCATCGCACTCCAGAATGTTTTCTTTGACAAAGCCTTTGTTGGCATCGAAGTTTATGCCCCAGACAAACGGAATGCGTCTGCGTCCGAGGCTATTCATCTGAGAGCGTAGTTCTTCACGCGAAATTGTCGGGTGCTGCATATATTTTCTTGGCTCTTGTTAATGACTACAAAATTAAGAAAATAATTGTTTGAAGTATCGATAAAGCGTAATTTTGCAGCCGAGACACCGTGTCATTCAAACAATATGCGACTTCTGATCATTGATAATCACGATTCATTTGTGTATAACATAATAGGTCTGCTGAGAAGCTTTCGTGACAGCCGGCTAAACTTATCCTGGGATGTCAGGAAAAATGACGAGATCCCGCTGGATAGTATTGACACTTATGATGCTCTCATAATCTCGCCAGGGCCGGGTTTGCCATCGGAAGCCGGTAGCCTCATGACGGCGATAGAGCGTTCTGTGTATTCCAGGCCGATTCTTGGAATCTGTCTCGGATGTCAGGCCATAGCGGAATATTTCGGAGGGTCACTCAGCCATCTCGGACATCCTGCGCATGGCCACTTGTCCCGCCTGAAAGCCATTGACTCTTCCGATCCACTGATAGGTGAGATCGGCGGGGACGATGACATCCGTGTCGGGCGTTATCACTCCTGGGTAGTGTCAAAAGAAACGTTGCCATCCGATCTGGCGGTCAGTTCGCAAGATGAAGATGGCAACATAATGTCGCTGCGTCATGTATCCTTACCTGTATTCGGGCTTCAGTTTCATCCTGAAAGCATCATCAGCAGCCACGGCATGGAGATAATCGGCCGGTTTCTGGAGATAGTCCGGGAAACAGCTTCTCAGGATTCAGAGCTGAAATCATGATTTTCGGTGTGAAGAATCCTGACTACTCGCTTTTATCGCTTCGGTCGGCGAGATAGGAGTGTATCCCATTGGCGGCTGCGCGGCCTGAAGCTATGCAGCGGACCACCAGAGAAGCCCCGGATGCGACATCGCCTGCCGCAAACACATTTTTCAGGCTTGTCTGTCCTGCCGGATCGGTCATGACATTGCCGCGTGAATCTTTTTTGAGTCCGAGGGTGTCGATGATCCCTTCGGGCACAGGATTGGTGAAGCCCATCGCCAGCAACACAAGCTCTGCTTTGATCGTGTCTGTCTTGCCGGTATGGACGAGATTCATGCGCCCGCTTCCAGGATCTTTATCCCAGATGACCTCTTCGACTTCCACTTCCTTGACCCGGCCCTCCTCGTCAGCGATGAATTTGCGTGTGTCAAGGAGCCAGCGGCGGTCACAGCCTTCAAGATGTGAACTGGATGTTTTAAGCACCACAGGCCAGTAAGGCCACGGTGTATCCGGATTGTCACCTGTCGGCGGTTTGGGCATGATTTCGATCTGTGTGACCGACAGTGCACCCTGACGGTGTGCTGTGCCCACACAATCGCTTCCGGTGTCGCCTCCGCCTATGACCAGTACATTTTTGCCTTTTGCTGAAATGCGTTCTTCATGGCTGATTTCCATTCCGGCGTTCACGCGGTTCTGCTGCTGGAGAAGTTCGAGGGCGAAATGAATCCCTTTCAGTCCCCGGCCTTCGACTTTGAGGTCGCGGGGGACTTCAGCGCCCATTGCCAGGCAGACAGCATCGAAATCGCGGATAATTTCTTCGATCTGGATATCATGGCCGACTCGGATTCCGCAACGGAATTCTATACCTTCCTCCTCCAGAAGCCTCAACCGGCGGTCAATGATGCTTTTGTTGAGTTTGAAGTCCGGAATTCCGAATCTGAGCAGACCGCCCGGCGCTTCATTTTTTTCAAACACTGTTACCTTGTGACCCTTGCGGTTGAGCTGATTGGCGCAGGCGAGTCCCGCAGGTCCGGATCCGATGACAGCCACCCGCCGACCGCTGCGTTTCTTCGGCGGACGGGCTGTCACATAGCCTTCCGAGAAAGCGCGTTCGACAATCGCAGCTTCATTTTCCCGGATTGTAACCGCTTCATGCTGCTTGTTGAGTACACAGCCTTTTTCACATAGAGCCGGACAGATTCTTCCGGTGAACTCCGGAAAGTCATCTGTCATGGTCAGCAGTTCGTAAGCTCCCTTGATGTCATTTTTGTAGAGGCGGTCCTGCCATTCGGGCTGGCGGTTGCCCAACGGGCAGCTCCAGTGGCAGAACGGTACTCCGCATTCCATGCAGCGAGAGGCCTGAAGACGGCGGTCTTCGGTGTTTAGGGTCTGTTCGACTTCTCCGTAGTCATTGACGCGGTCGTGGACCGGACGATATCCGGCTTCCTTGCGCGGTATATTCAGAAATGCTTTAGGATTTCCCATTTTTTTGTTTTTTGAGTAGGGGTGAGGTAGTAATTAAACCGATTGTCAGTCCATCTGCATGGATGCTATGCGGCGTTCGAGCTTGGCGATTTTCTCGTCATGAAGTACCTTTTTGTATTCGATGGGGATGATCTTGATGAATTGGCCGACGTAGCTTTCCCAATTGTCAAGCATGGCTCCTGCGAGCGGGCTGTGAGTGTGGCGGTAGTGGTTGCTGATCAGCTTGTAGAGTTCACGGTTGTCCGCCATCTCCTCGATCAGTGATAGTTCGACCATTTCCATATTACAGAAATAGTCGAAATCACCATCTGGATTCCAGACATATGCAATGCCGCCGCTCATGCCTGCCGCAAAATTTCGTCCTGTCGATCCGAGTACCACTGTGCGGCCTCCGGTCATATATTCGCAGCAATGATCTCCGACTCCCTCGACCACAGCCGTAGCTCCTGAATTTCTGACGCAGAAGCGTTCGCCGACACGTCCGTTGATGTAAATTTCTCCGGATGTCGCGCCGTACAGGATCGTATTTCCTGCAATAATATTTTCCTGAGGAGTGAAAGAAGATCCCTGCGGAGGTGTAATGACGATTTTGCCTCCGGAAAGACCTTTACCGACATAGTCATTGGCGTCTCCTTCCAGGCGGAATGTGATTCCGTGGGCGAGGAATGCACCGAAACTTTGTCCGGCAGCTCCTTTGAATGTGCAGTTGATCGTATTGTCAGGAAGGCCGGCATCGCCGAATTTCTTGGCGATGACTCCTGAGAGCATCGCACCCGTAGAGCGGTCGGTGTTGCATATCGGGAATTCGAGTTCCACCTGCATTCCGGATTCGATCGCCGGATAGCTGCGGCTGATAATCTCGCGGTCGAGAACATGGTCGATGTCATGTTTCTGAGTTACGACATTGATAATGGCATTTGTCGCGGTTTCGGCAGGCATGTGAAGAATCCTGCTGAAGTCCAGGCCTGAAGTTTTTTCTTTTTCGATTCCCTCCTTTACGCAGAGCATGTCGGCCCGGCCTATGATGTCATCCAGTTTCCTCACGCCGATTTCAGCCATAGTCTCTCGGATTTCGCGGGCGAGAAAACGGAAAAAGTTGACCACATATTCCGAGCGGCCGATGAAGCGTTTGCGCAATTCCTCATTCTGAGTGGCTACCCCGACAGGGCAGGTGTTCAGATGGCATTTGCGCATCATCACGCACCCCAATACGATAAGCGCACTTGTGGCGAATCCGTATTCTTCGGCACCGAGCATTGCCATTATGATGACATCACGGGCGCTTTTGAGCTGCCCGTCAGCCTGGAGTTTTACCTGGCCTCGCAGATTGTTGATGACCAATGTCTGTTGGGTCTCGGCCAGACCTATTTCAACCGGTACGCCTGCATAGCGGATTGAGCTTGCCGGAGAAGCCCCTGTACCGCCGTCGCTGCCGCTGATGGTTATAAGATCGCTTTTGGCCTTGGCCACACCGGCTGCGATTGTTCCGACGCCGCTTTCAGATACGAGTTTTACGCTGATTTTGGCTGCCGGATTGACATTCTTGAGATCGAAGATCAGTTGAGCGAGATCTTCGATCGAGTAGATGTCGTGGTGGGGTGGTGGAGAGATAAGCGAAATGCCTGGGATCGAATGGCGGGTCTTGGCGATGATTTTGTCGACCTTGAACCCCGGCAACTGTCCGCCTTCGCCCGGTTTGGCTCCTTGGGCCACCTTGATCTGGAGTTCGTCGGCATTGACAAGATATTCTGTTGTCACACCGAAACGTCCGGAAGCTACCTGCTTGATGGCCGAACGTGCCGACGTTCCGTCCGGACGTGGGGCAAAGCGTTCGGGATCTTCACCTCCTTCGCCTGTATTGCTTCGGGCACCGATCGCATTCATCGCTATTCCGAGCGCTTCGTGAGCCTCGCGGCTGATGGACCCGAAACTCATTGCGCCGGTGACGAAGCGCTTCATGATCGCTTCCTCCGGTTCGACCTCGTCGATAGCGATCGGTTTCTGCTTGCGGAAATCGAGGAAATCACGGATGAATATCGGTTTTGGCTTGTTGTCGACCAGAGATGTGAACTCCTTGAATTTCTTATAGCTGCCGAGGCGTGTGGCCAGTTGGAGGGTGGCTATGGTTTCAGGATTCCAGGCATGGCTTTCACCATCCTTGCGGAAGGCATACTGTCCGATGAACGGTAGGGGGCTTTCGGTATCGAAATCTTCAGAAAAAGCTTCTCTGTGTGCGCCTGTGATGTCGCGTGAGAGCAATTCGATGTCAATGCCTCCGATTTTGCTGACCGTGTTGCCGAAGTATTCCCTGCAAAGATCTTCAGAAAGTCCGACGGCTTCAAACAGTTGTGCGCCTTTGTAGCTTGTGATGGTCGAGATTCCCATTTTGGACATGACTTTGAGCAGCCCTTTGTCAACGGCTTTGATATAGTTTTTTGCCGCAGTCTCGAAGTCGAGCTGGATGTCGTGGCGTCTGACGAGATCTTCGATCACGGCGAATGCCAGATAGGGATTGACCGCACTTGCACCATAGCCGCTCAGAAGAGCGAAGTGCATGACCTCGCGTGCATCGGCGGTCTCGATGATCAAGGCTGTCTGAATGCGTTTTTTGCGGTCGATCAGGTGATGGTGGACGGTGGATGTGGCCAGAAGCGAGGGGACAGGAGCATTGTCTTTATCTACGCCACGGTCTGACAGCACCACATAGTTGCAACCTTCGTCGACAGCCTCTTCCGCTTCTCGACAGAGTCGTTCGATCGCCTTCACGAGCCCTTTATGACCTTCGGCGACAGGGAAGGTCATTGACAGTTTGCGGGTGTTGAAACCCTTGTAACGCAGATTGCAAAGCAGGTCCAGTTCACGGTTGGTGATGATCGGGCGTTTGAGCAGCACCATTTTGCAAAGTTCAGGCGACGGCTCAAGCAGATTGAGTTTGACGGCCCCTATATAGCTGTCGAGGCTCATCACCAGCTCTTCGCGCAGAGGGTCGATCGCCGGATTTGTCACCTGGGCAAAATGTTGTCGGAAATAGCTGAACAACAGTTGTGGCTCATCTGAAAGCACTGCCAGAGGAGTGTCTTTCCCCATTGAGTTGACCGGTTCCTTTCCGTCGGCAAGCATCGGGGTGATGATCTTCTCGACCTCTTCACGGTTATAGAGGAAGGTGTGGAGCATCCGGCGGAAATCAGTCACCGTATTCTCGACCTTGCGGCCAGAACTGATATTATCGAGATTTATTCTGTTGCGTGAAAGCCAGTCGCGATAAGGGAACTCCGATGCCAGTGCTTCTTTGAGTTCGGCATCATGATAGATTTTCCCTTCCTCCATGTCGACCATCAGCATCTTGCCGGGCCGCAGGCGTCCTTTCTCTTTAACTTCTGAAGCCTCGAACGGCAGGACTCCCATTTCTGACGCGAGCACTACGGTGTCATTCTTGGTGATGAGATAGCGGGCCGGGCGCAGACCGTTGCGGTCAAGCATTCCGCCGGCATAGCGTCCGTCGCTGAAAAGAAGAGCGGCAGGACCGTCCCAGGCTTCCATAAGAATTGAATTGTATTCATAGAAGGCTTTCAGTTCGGGCGAGATCGGATTTTTGTCGTTGAATGATTCCGGAATCAGCATTGCGAGAGCCCGCGGCAGGCTCATTCCTGCCATGACAAAGAATTCAAGCACATTGTCGAGTGAGGCTGAGTCACTCATGCCGGGCTGCACGACCGGCGTCATGTCGCGGTCTCCGAATATTGCAGGTTTGAGCATACACTCGCGGGCCTTCATCCACAGTCGGTTGCCTTGTATGGTGTTGATCTCGCCGTTGTGGCCAAGCATTCTGAAAGGCTGGGCCAAAGACCATGTCGGGAAGGTGTTTGTGCTGAAGCGTGAATGGACAAGCGCCATAGCTGTTGTGAAGCGCGGATTCATCAGGTCAGGGAAATAGTAGCGCAACTGGAGGCTTGACAGCATTCCCTTGTAGATGATTATGCGCGATGACAGTGAAACGATATAGAACGCATCCTTGCCCTCGATCGAAAGCGAGCGGATTTTGTTTTCAATTTCTTTACGCAGCAGGTACAGGCGCAGATCCATCGGTTCGTCGCTTTCCTCGTCGGCTACAAATATCTGTAATATCACCGGTTCGGCAGCCTTGGCCACAGAACCGAGCTGCTCATTGTTTGTCGGTACATCGCGCACAGCTATTAATTTCAGTCCTAAATCAATGGCCTCACGTTCGATGATGTCGAGGATGATCTGGCGCGAATCCTCGTCATGAGGCATGAACACCAGTCCGGTCCCGTATCGGCCTTTTTCAGGTACGGGGATGCCCTGCAAGAGTATGAACTCATGAGGTATCTGCACCATAATTCCCGCGCCGTCACCTGTTTTCGGATCTGCGCCTTCGGCTCCTCGATGGACCATGTGTTCAAGCACCTGGAGCCCTTTTTCCACAAGTTGGTGTGATTTTATACCACGGACGTTGACCAGAAGACCGACGCCACAAGCATCATGCTCGAAGCGTGGATCATAAAGGCCTTCTGCTGATTTGATAATTTTTTGCATATATATTTTTATAAGCTTTCAGATGAGTATGAGAGGCTCTTGCCTCCCGGATATTTTTCTTGTGGCCGTATGGCTCTAATTTTCTTCGACACTTTTTATCCAATCGCTGTCTGAGGGAAGAGTTTCGGCGGCATATTCTTCGCCGTGTTGGGAGGCATCGAGGCCCAGATGCTCGTTCCATCCTGACACTCTCATCGGTATGATTTTGTCGGTCAGCCAGTAGAGACCGTAGCTGACAACGAAGGTGTAGACGAATACCAATCCGAGGACCAATATATGGTTCCAGAAAAATTCACCGCGGGAAATCATGTCAGGATTCTCTTTGGCAAAGAAGTCATAGGCAAAAATGCCGGTGAGCACAGTGCCGATGATGCCGCCGAGTCCGTGGGTCGGGAAGACATCAAGAGCGTCATCCAGAAGGTGGCTGTATCCTTTCCAGGCTACCGCTATGTTACAGCAGATGGTGATGAACAAGGCTATGAAAATGCTCTGTCCCAGTGAAACCCACCCGGCGCATGGAGTGATTGCGACCAGACCCACAACGGCACCGATGGCAGCCCCCATTGCTGACGGTTTGTGGCCGCGGATAGCGTCGAGTGTGATCCATCCGACCATTGCTACTGCGGCAGCTGTGTTGGTGTTTAGAAATGCCGATACCGCTATTCCGTCCGCGGCGAGCGAACTGCCTCCGTTAAATCCGAACCAGCCTAACCATAGGAGAGCTGCACCGAGAAGGACGAAGGGTACATTTGCCGGTTTGCTGCTTTCGCCTGCTTCCTGCTTTCGTCTGCCGAGAAACATGGCACCGGCCAATGCTGCGATACCGGATGCGGCATGGACTACGATTCCGCCGGCATAATCATGGACATGCATCATTCCGAAAAGACCTTCAGGATGCCAGGTGCAGTGGGCGAGAGGACAATAGACAACCACAGTCCAGAGCACCATGAAAAGCAGATAACCTGCAAAGTGGACACGCTCGGCAAATGCTCCTGTGATGAGCGAAGGGGTGATAATGGCGAATTTCATCTGAAATAGCGCGAAAAGCGCAAGCGGGATGGTTGTTGTTGCAATGCCTATCTGTGACAGGTCAGTCTTGACTTCGGTTACATTCCCGACTCCGACGTTTTTCATCATGAAGAAGTCCGTCGGATTTCCGATCACGTGGCCTATGTCATTGCCGAACGCAAGCCCGAAGCCGAGAATCACCCAGATGACACTGACAAATCCCATGACGATGAAACTCTGGAGCATAGTTGAGATGACGTTTTTTGGTCTCACCATGCCTCCGTAGAAAAAGGAAAGTCCCGGAGTCATCATGAGTACAAAAATAGTTGCGGTGATCATCCAGGCCACATTTGCCCAGAGGTGATCACCGGGTAGGTCGAACAGGCTGCCCGAAACTTCTGTCCTCAGTCCGAGAACTCCGGCTACGATTAATGCTGCTAAAACAAGCAGCCAGCCGGAACTGGCTTTTTTACCGTTTAAAATCATACCTTGCATAATTTGATTCGGATGTGTTTTTGACAATGACATCCACTGATGAATAAAAGCTACTTAGAAAATGTTATAAAAACAGTTTTGTACCGCCGCAAAAGTAACATAATGTTTGTTGCTGTGCAAATATTTTGTCAATTTTCTTTTTATTTTGATTGTTTTGTGGCAAATTTCTATGGGTGGCAATCTTTTTGACTGATGTTTTGGAAGCCGAAAAGCCGCAGCCTGACAGCGTGTTTGTAAGGGTTATTATAGAGGCTAAAAAATCTTAATAAAAGACCGCTCTTGCTCAATAAACATTAAAAAAGTTTGCAAGTAACGTTAAAATCCTCTACCTTTGAGCCAAGTATTGTTTCATCTATTTTTCTTGGTTTATAAAATTAAATAAACCCCAATAAAGCGCAATGGACGCAAATAATTTCGATTTCTCAGAGATAGCTCCTTACGGTGAAGAACAGTTTCGGACAGCTATCGCCAAAATGGTATCGGAGCCGGGATTTGAACATGCCATCCGCTGGGTTCTTCCGGATATTGACTACAACCAGTTCATAGGTCTGCTGACATCATGCAATAACAAGCAGGAATTTCAGTCCAAAATAATGGCTAATTTCCTTGATGAGCTTGAACGGAAAACCACAGCCGGTGTGACGGCTTCCGGAGTTGAAAAAATTGATCCCGCCAAACGTTATACATTCATTACAAATCACCGCGACATCGTTCTTGACGCGTCGTTCCTGAATCTGATTTTCCTTCGTCGCGACATGCCTACCTCTGAAGTTGCGATCGGTGACAATCTGCTGATTTATGAATGGATCACACATCTGGTAAAACTGAACGGCAGTTTCATTGTCAAGCGTAATCTCCCGACCCGACAGGCTCTTGATGCAGCCCGTCAGCTTTCGGCATATATCCATCATGCCATCACCGAAAAGCATGAAAGCGTATGGATTGCCCAGCGTCAGGGTCGTGCCAAGGATTCCAGTGACCATACTCAGGAAAGTGTACTGAAAATGCTCGGTCTTGCCGGCGGCGGATCGCTGACTGAAAATCTGGCCGAAATCAACATATATCCTGTCGCCATCTCTTATGAATATGATCCGAACGACTATCTGAAAGCCCGCGAATATCTTCTCCGTCATCGCGATCCGGATTTCAAGAAGAGCAAGCGCGACGATCTGTTCTCTATGGAAACAGGTCTGATGCAGTATAAGGGACGGGTGCATATCTCGTTTGCCAACTGCATTTCTCCGATGATAGAGTCCATCCCGGCTGACACTGACAAGCAGGAAATTCTGAGCCGGATCTGTCATGATATTGACACCGGAATCCACAGCGGTTACAAGATATATCCGATCAACTATGTGGCCTATGACCATGCGTTTGATTCGGAAATGTATCGTGACCGCTATACCGATGAGGATATCGCAAAGGTCAACGAATATATCGAAGGCCAGCTTGACAAGGTTGATATTCCCGATGTCACCCCTCAGGAGCGTAGTTTTATGAGGACATATATGTATATGATGTATGCAAATCCTCTTCGCAACAAACTTCTTGCGTCGGGTAGCTGTTGATATAGGAAAGATCTGTTTTCAATAGCAACCTGAAAAATTCCCCCCTGTTTAATCCATGCGCCTCCCACTTGTCCAGCTTCTGATCGCCATTGTGGTCAATATCCTTGTAGATGTCTATATCTATAAGGTGTTGAAACACAGACTCAGAAGCCGTGTTCCTGCACGGATACAGGTGTGGACCGCATTGGCTCTGTTTGTGATGATCGTGGCTGCGATCTGTTTGCCGCACACATCATCAAACAGTGTCCTGTTGGCTGTGATGTGGATGATATATATCTACATTTCAGTCTATTTTGCAAAATATGTTTTTGTCATCATTGATCTTGTAGCCCGGATTCCTCAGCTTTTCAAGCGCAAACGCCTTGGATGGCTTTCAGCTGTGGCCTCAGTGGCTTCGGCAGGTGTTCTTGCTGTTTTTATCTGGGCCTCACTGATCAATCGGTTCCACATTGATGTCAATGAGGCCGAGATTGAAATATCAGGGCTTCCGGCTGAATTTGACGGATACAGGATCGCGCAGATCTCAGACCTGCATGTCGGAACATTCGGCACTGACACAGCCTTTGTGGCTGCCTTGGCCGACAGGTTGAATTCGCTTGATGCAGACCTGATTGTCTTTACAGGAGATATTGTCAATTCCCGCGCAGCGGAACTGCTGCCGCATGTAAGGCCTCTTTCACGGCTTTCGGCCCCTGACGGAGTCTTGTCGATCCTCGGAAATCATGATTACGGGGACTATGCTTCATGGCCTGATGCAGATGCTAAGCGCAGCAATATGGAGTTGATGAAATCATTGCAGAAAGAAATGGGCTGGCGTCTGCTTCTGAATGAAAGCGTGACGGTCCGCCGTGGAGCAGATTCGATAGCGGTTATAGGGGTGGAAAATATCGGAGATCCTCCATTCCCGGTTTATGGTTCTCTCTCAAGGGCCTATCCCAGGCTTTCCGACAGTGTTGTCAAGATCCTCCTGACACACAATCCTGCTCATTGGGTTGATTCGATCGCCTCCAGTCCGGAGATCAATATCCCGCTTTCGCTTGCGGGACATACCCATGCGATGCAATTTGAAGTTTTCGGCTGGTCACCGGCAAAATACCGTTACCCGACATGGGGCGGACTCTATGCCGACGATGACCGGAGCCATCAGCTATACGTTAATATCGGTACAGGCACGGTCGGTTTTCCCGCACGTGTCGGAGCCACACCTGAGATTACTCTATTCACACTTAAAAAAGCAAAACAACTACATTAATGGCCAACGTACACGCCAATGTAATCACTGCCGAACTCGGCACCTATCTGCGTAAGCATGTGGCGGCATGTCTTCGCCTGCTTGACGAAGGGGCTACGATTCCCTTTATCGCTCGTTACCGCAAAGAAGCAACCGGCGGTATGGACGAGGTTGCTGTCCATACCGTGCAGAAACGTCATCAGGAACTCACTGAGCTTGACAAGCGGAAAGAGTATATCCTTGACGTGATCCGGGAACGCGGTGTGCTTACGGATGAACTGGAGGAGCGCATCAACGAGACTCTCGATCCGGTCGCTTTGGAGGACATCTATCTTCCTTACAAGCCAAAACGCAACACACGTGCACAGGCGGCACGTGCCCTGGGACTGGAGCCTTTAGCCAAAATAATCATGTCGCAGAATTCGGCTGACATTGAGAAGTCGGCAAAGAAATTTGCCAAGGAGGCCGGGAGCACCAGTGCTGCTCTGGCAGGGGCGTGTGACATAATTGCCGAATGGGTGAGCGAGAGCGAGAAGGCACGAAACCTTGTCAGGTCGCGCTATCAGCGCTCGGCTGTCATAAGCTCAAAAGTGGTTCCGGGTAAGGAAGAGGCCGGTAAGAATTATCAGAATTACTTCAATTTTTCCGAACCTTTGCGCCTTTGCAATTCTCACCGTTATCTGGCCATGCGGCGCGGAGAGGAAGAGGAGATTCTGAAGGTTTCGATCACGATTGACGATGACGAGATGATTGATCGTCTTTCGCGCATGTTTGTGCGTTCGGGTGCTGTCGAGGAGAGCGCTTCACTGGTCCGTGGAGCGGTCAAGGATGGCTACCGTCGCCTTATGCGTCCTTCGATTGAAAACGAGATTGCGGCTGTCACGAAAGAAAAGAGTGATGCCGCAGCAATCCAGATGTTTGCCGACAATGTACGTCAGTTGCTTATGGCCGCGCCTCTTGGCCGAAAGCGTGTGCTTGCAATAGATCCCGGTTTCCGCACAGGCTGCAAACTTGTTGTGCTTGACGAACAGGGCAATCTGCTTCAGCATGATGTCATTTATCCGACACCTCCGGCCAATGATTTTGTCGGGGCTGCTGACGCTCTCTGTTTCTATGTCGACCGCTATCGGATTGATGCGATTGCGATCGGCAACGGCACTGCCGGACGTGAGACAGAGCGCTTTATTCGCGATGTGATGCTTCCGCGCAAGGTGCAGCTGTTTATGGTGAACGAAAACGGAGCTTCTGTCTATTCGGCTTCCGAAGTGGCCCGTGAGGAGTTCCCGAATGAAGATGTCACTGTGCGCGGTGCGGTATCGATCGGACGCAGGCTCATTGATCCGCTTGCCGAGCTGGTAAAGATTGATCCGAAGTCGATCGGAGTCGGCCAGTATCAGCATGCTGTCAATCAGGCAAAGCTCAAGGATTCGCTTGACTATGTGGTGGAGAGCTGTGTAAATACTGTCGGTGTGAATGTGAATACGGCTTCAAAGCAGTTGCTCTCCTATGTTTCAGGCATCGGTCCGGCATTGGCTGCGAACATTGTGAAACATCGTGCTGAAAACGGCGATTTCACTTCGCGCGACCAGTTGCTTCAGGTGCCGCGTATGGGAGAGAAGGCTTTCCAGCAGTGTGCAGGCTTCCTGAGGATTCCCGGTGCGCCGAATCCGCTTGACAATACCGGAGTGCACCCCGAACGTTATGAACTTGTCGCTCAGATTGCTGCCGATGCCAAGGCTGATGTGGCGCGTCTGACACGTGACCGCAATCTGCTCCATAGCATCGAGCTTGACCGCTATGTCACCAAAGAAGTGGGTCTTCCGACTCTGACCGATATTATTCTGGAACTGGAGAAGCCAGGCCGTGATCCGCGTGAGACAGTAGAGGAAACACCCTATGATGATGCCGTCCGTAAGATCGACGATCTTCACATCGGACAGGAGCTGACCGGAAAGGTCAACAATATAACCGCTTTCGGTGTCTTTGTCGATCTTGGCATGAAGGAAAACGGACTGATACACATCTCGCAGCTGAGTGAACGTTTCATATCTTCACCGTCAGAGGTAGTGTCCATCGGGCAGAATGTCCGTGTGCGTGTGATGGATATTGACACCGCCCGCGGTCGCATTGCCTTGACAATGAAAGGAGTCGCGCAATGATTGAGAATATGAATTGCTGTACGATCGGTCTCGGCAGCAACACCTCAGACCGCCAGTATCAGATCGAAAAGGCGATAGAGAATCTATTGGGTCATCTGGAGAAGGCTTCCGCTTCGTCTGTCTATGAGTCGGAGGCTTTCAACGGGAAAGACGAACCATATCTCAATGCGGTAGTTCATGGCTATACTGCTCTTGACCGTGAGACTTTTGTCAAGGAGCTGAAAGAGTGGGAAGCTCAGAACGGACGCACTATTGAGGATACGCTGAAAGGACTGATCAAGATAGATCTTGATCTTGTCATCTGGAACGAACATATCCTCCGGCCCAAGGATTTCGAACGCCACTATTTCAATCGCGGCTACCGGGAACTTCTGGCCAATGGGGCATACGAGGTATTCTGACCGGCTCTAAGAGGGCTTTGTTATGAAACACCCTCTTAGCGGTATTGTATCTTGAGTGAACCGTACATCGAGGCTGCAAGTGCGATAAACAGAAGCAGACTTCCAAACAGAAGCGCATAGGTCGAAATGCACAGCATCACATAGCAGAAACCGTACATGATCGAAAGTACGCTGCATATTGCAAGTCCGACGGCTTTGGAGTCGAGCATGCGCCACATGTAGCAGCCGATCAGTCCGATCGTCATGACGGCGGCTATCAGATAGCTGATGCCGAATGACAGGTGCTCGGACAGCGCGAGCAGCAGCGAGTAGAATAGGATCAGGGCCACGCCGATGAGGAAGTAGTTGAACATCGGTATCGGATGGCGCATGGTTGTCTCGGTGAAGAATACACTGAAGAATGTCAGGACAATTATGATGAAAGCGTATTTTATCGCCCGGCATACTTTCTGATAACGGTCGACACCGATAAGGAAATCCGCACCGATATATTCACAGATGTGATTATCCGCATCCGTGTAGCTGATCTCCCATTCGGCAGAGAACCCGTCTTTTCTGACAGAACGGTTTGTTGGGATACCATGTCGGCTGAATGAGGGATTAGTGGCGTTGCCAAGCAGTGAGATCGTGTTGCTGTCGGCTGACGGCATGAAGAAGACTCCGCCCGATCCACGTGTTTTGATCGACGTGCTGAACGGGATGTCGGAATTTTTCGGAACCCCGGCCATATTTATATATGTATAGAGCGTTGAGTCCGACCGCATCCACTCATATTCTTCAGATCCGAATTTCAGGTGACCTGTGTCAGTGATGTTTTTGGAATCAATGTCGATTCGGACTATCAGCGAGTCTGATTCCATGTTTTTGAACACAGTGGATTTGAAGTGACCACTGATGTTTATGGCTGTGGTGAATACTTCGGCCTCGTAGATTCCGCGGTGGAGCGACATGCTCTCGACATTGGCCTTTATTTTTAGTTTTGCAGGTGTGATACCGGCAGGGCGCAGACTGTCGGTATCGGATTCGACCTGAATGAACGGGCCGTCAATATATGTTTTCCCTCCCCATTGGGCTACAATATCGCGTGAGACATCGGCATTTGTTGTCTTTCTGTCGTATGCCATGAGCCATACAACCATTGCGCCTATCATGAGCACACAGCAGAGGACTCCCATGAGCACGATTTTCAGTCCTACCGACATGGTCTGCTGTGGCTTCGGAGGGCGGGGAGTGAAAAACGGCTTGGGTGGAGTCACCGGCAGTGGCGGCGGGGTCATGCGTGGTGGTTGACTTGTCATCGCGGAGTTTATTGGATGGTGAGTTCCCGGTTTATGACTTTGAGCTTGAGGGTGAAGTACATTGCGATAGCGAGGATTACGAACAGCGCGAGACTTCCGATGAGCAGAGCCAGTGAACCCATGTAGAGGAGCAGGAGGATAAGCCCGTATTCCACAACAAGAATTCCGACAGTCAGCGCAACGGCTTTCGCGCGAGCCATGATCCCTTTGACAAATATCCCGATTAGCCCGACTGTCATGGCGGTCACGATCGCATAACCGATGTAGAATGGCATTTTTTCAGCCATCGCAAGCAGTAGGAGGAAAAAGAGGCAGAGTGCGCAGCCGATCAGTCCGTATTGCAGATAGTTGACAGGTTTGCGGAATGCGATTTCAATGAGGGTGAGTGAGAGAAGCGAAATGGCTGTGATCGCAAAGCAATAGCCTGTCGAGTTTGTGACCAGGGTGCTTGTGGCTTCGCTGAGCAAGGCGAGATCGGTGCGGGCTTCGGCAAGGGAATTGATGCCGGAAGCCATTAGAGTGAAAATCAGAGAGATTCCAAGCACGAAAAGGGTTTGCAATCCAAGCCATTGCATTGTGTATTTAGGTTTAGGTATGGCTGGGATCTGCGGTGTTGGATTGGTCTGTGGGTCTAAATTGTAGGAGGTGGGAGATTCCATAATATTAACGGTTTCGTGATGAATTACTATTAATTTGCATGTCTGACACGTTTTCAGCTAAATGCAAAATTATTAAAATTCGGCTAAAAAGCAATGTCAGACAGCAAAAAAGTGAAATGGATATTGATTATCCGACAAATGTATCAGGTGTCTGCTTTGTTCTGATACGGATGGTGACGGCGGTTTCCGGTTATTTTAAACGACCTCTTAGAGGTTGTTTAAAAACAAGAGTTAAAATCTGAGTGGTGTATCTTTTAGATAAATTGTTGTAAATGAGAAAGGAGCATAGCGAGCTATGCGACTGACGAATTTCAACAATTTAGCAAAAGAGACACCAAGGCTCAGGTAATTTTAAACTATTAAAAGATGAAATTATTGACAGAAGAAAAAACAATACTTTCGCTCAGATTTTAACTATTGTTATTAAACGACCTCTTAATCTTTTGACAAATGGGGTTGTCCGAAGAGTGCGATGGGGGATGGAGGCTTCTGTCAGTTCGCGGAGATAGCGGTCGTGGCGTCGGCGGTTGAGGTCGGCGCTGAGAATTATGGTATCAGGACTGATTTCAGAAGCTACGCTGAGTATGTCGCCTCTGAATCCGTTGCAGACGATGGCGTAGTTTATCCGGCGGGCAGTTTTCTCAACCTGTGTTTTATCGGAAATCAGGAGTATGGTCAGGGGCTCGTTTGCATTGGCCTGGGCCGTAGCAGCCGGATTGCCGTTGCAGTGAGGATGAAATATGAACAGGTTGTCGTTTCGGCTGAACAGTGATGACCGGCAGCGGAGTGGGAGAGGCTGTATCGAATCAATGCCCCGTTTGAGCATGAAAAGTCCGTATCGACCGGTATAGCGGTCGATTAGTTCTCCTGTTTCATGTCCGGGGGCGGTGGATGCAAGCAGCATCGTATTGTTGTGGCGGATAAGCACCGAGGTCTGTCTTCCGGTGCGTGGGATGTATATTTCCGCACCGGGTTCAATGGGCGTGTGGCTTGTCATTGCCGTGAATACTGTAAATGTCAGCAGCATGATGGAGGCTGTCGCGTAGACCGGGCGGCGTCTGTAAAGCCAGAAGGCAAAAAGCGTAAGAGTCAGAAACCAGGAGGCAAGGGTCAGTGGTGTGATCAGAAGGCCTTCGGCAACGGCTCCGGGCATCGAGACGGCTGCCGAGGCAACTGAGTGGATGGCTGAATAGAGTCTATCGACCAGATCGGCCAGCCACAGACATTGGAATCCGAAGGCATTGGCGAGCAGCAGTAGCAGACCTCCTCCGAGAATGAAAGGTAAGAGCAGTGCGCTGATGAAGTTGACCGGAATCGAGTAGAGAGGAAAGATGTGGAAGTAATAGGCGCTGACGAGTCCGGTGCCCAGCAGTGCTGCGATGGTGACGGTCGGATAAGAGGCAAGGGTATGGGCTATCTGCCTGCGGCGGCTGAATGGGTTGAGCTTTTCGGCAAACACAAGTATCGCGGCTACGGCGAAAAATGACAGCTGGAATCCGATTGTATAGATAGCTTGTGGTGAGAAAACGAGAATGATCAGAGCCGCGAAGCAGAGAGAATTGAATGGCGAGCGGACGCGTTGGATAACGGTGGACAGCATGAATATCGAAGCCATGATCACGGCACGGACAACGGATGGTGTCAGCCCCGTCATGACTGCGAAAGCCCATAGTAGGATAATGAGCAGGATGGTGCGGAGAGTGCGTAGCCCGGTAAAATACAAGGGCAGGAGCATCAGTGATAATATCAGTGTCAGGATGCCGACATGAAGTCCGCTGAGTGCAAGGATGTGGGAGAGACCGGAAGCAGAGAAAATCTCATGGGTTTCAGAGTCGATCATGGAGCGGTCGCCTGTCAGCGCGGCGTTCATGAATTCCTGCGTGCGATCCGACAATGGAGAACCGGCGATCAGGAGCGTGATTTTTTCTTTCTGGCGGCGGATGGTGTTTATGATGCCCGGTTCAGGCGAGAGAATCCGGAGGCTGTCGGGAGAGATCAGGGCCTGCCCGATGACCCCGTTGCGCCGGAGAGTGGCGTTATAGTCTGTCTCGTCAGGAAGGTCAGGATCATGGCTGATGTCTTGCAGACGGCCTGTAAAACGTATGCGCCATCTCTCGTCGATAGTCGGGATTGATGACGGAACTGAGAGTTTTGCGCGGAAAGGGCGCACGCTTTTGCCGTTGCAGGAATCGACTTCGGCGATGATCACCTGGGTCGGTTCGAAACGCCTTACATCAATGGCCACAGCGGAAAAGTCCGAACTGCAATCCTTGAACCGGTCATCAAGCGGGTGGGGGGTGTGCAGGTCGCTGATGACGGCACCGAGGGCGCATCCTAAAAAGAGGATGGAAAGGTAGTGGTG
>NZ_JAIDEN010000046.1 GCF_029054785.1 Duncaniella sp. | reverse complement strand
ACATAGCACGCTATGCTCCTTCAATTCAGAGCCATATCCATCTCAAAACTTTCGCTCAGATTTTAACTATTGTTATGAAACACCCTCTCAAAAACCCTCCTGAAAAATGCACCACTTCACAAACGTCACCGACATAGGCCCTCTTGACCTCGCCGTCAGAGAAGCCCTCGAAATCAAAGCCAACCGTTTCGGATTCTCAGACCTCGGACGCAACAAGACCCTGATGATGATCTTCTTCAACTCAAGTCTGCGCACCCGTCTGAGCACCCAGAAAGCCGCCATGAACCTCGGCATGAACGTCATTGTCCTCGATGTCAACCAGGGCGCCTGGAAACTTGAGACCGAGCGCGGGGTAATCATGGACGGCGACAAGGCCGAACACCTTCTTGAAGCCATCCCCGTCATGGGTTCCTACTGCGACATCATCGGCGTCCGCTCCTTCGCAGGTCTCAAAGACAAGGCCGAGGACTACGAGGAGAGAGTCATCAACCAGTTCATCCGCTACTCAGGCCGCCCCGTCTTCAGCATGGAGGCCGCCACGCGCCATCCCCTCCAGAGCTTCGCCGACCTCATCACCATCGAGGAATTCAAGACCAAGGAGCGCCCCAAGGTGGTCATGACCTGGGCACCCCATCCCCGCGCGCTCCCTCAGGCCGTCCCCAACTCCTTTGCCGAATGGATGAACGCCACGGACTACGACTTCGTCATCACCCACCCCGAAGGCTATGAGCTTGCCCCCGAATTCGTCGGCAAGGCCCGTGTCGAATACGACCAGCGCAAGGCCCTCGAAGGCGCCGACTTCGTCTATGCCAAGAACTGGTCGGCATATTCCGACCCCAACTACGGCAAGATCCTGTCAACCGACCGCGCCTGGACCGTCGACAGCGAGAAGATGGCCCTCACCGACAATGCCTTCTTCATGCACTGCCTCCCCGTGCGCCGCAACATGATCGTGACCGACGATGTCATCGAATCAGACCGCAGCATCGTCATTCCCGAAGCCGCCAACCGCGAGATCTCGGCCCAGGTTGTCCTCAAACGTCTTCTTGAAAGCCTGAAATGATGGACACGACAGTCAGAGTGATCAAGATCGGAGGCAATGTCGTCGACAACCCCGAAGCCCTCGCCCGTTTCATCGGCGACTTCGTGAAACTGCCCGGACGCAAAATCCTCGTCCACGGCGGAGGCAAGGAAGCCACACGCATGAGCTCGCGCCTCGAAATCCCCACCACCATGATCGAAGGGCGACGCGTCACCACCCGCGAGACCCTCGACGTGGTCACAATGGTCTACGCCGGACTGGTCAACAAGCGTGTTGTCTCCATGCTCCAGGCCGCCGGATGCAACGCAATGGGACTCACCGGTGCCGACGGAAACGCCATCAGGGCAAGCCGCCGCAAACCTGAGCCGATCGACTACGGTTTCGTGGGCGACATCGCTCCCGACGGCGTCAACGACTCCCTGATCGGCTCCCTGCTCGATGCCGGAGTGACCCCCGTCTTCTGCGCCATCACCCACGACGGCAACGGTTCCCTGCTCAACTGCAACGCCGACACAATAGCCTCAGCTGTGGCCACAGGCGTGGCCCGCATCGCCCCCGTCGAGCTGGTATACTGCTTCGAACAGCCCGGAGTCATGGCCGACATCGACCGCCCGGACTCCGTCATCCCCCTGATCACCCCTGAGACCTACGCCCGTCTGCGGGCCGAAGGAGTGGTCAGCAAAGGCATGATCCCCAAAATCGACAACGCATTCGCCGCAATCAACGCCGGCGTCAGATCCGTAACCATAAAGCACTCCGATGCCCTCAACCTGTCCACAGGCACTGTCATCAGAAATTGACCTGCTCAGACGCATGATCGCCGTCCCCTCCTTCTCCCGCGACGAAGGGGCCACCGCGCAGCTCATCTTCGACCATCTGGCCGAAAAGGGAGCCGCGCCCGTGCGTTTCCGCAACAATGTCTACGCCCTCTCCGAAGGCTTTGATCCCTCGCGCCCAACTCTGCTGCTCAACTCCCACCACGACACCGTCAGACCCGCCGCGAGCTATACCCTCGACCCCTTCAGCCCCGACATCCGCGAAGGGCGTCTCTACGGCCTCGGCAGCAACGACGCCGGAGCCTCCGTCGCCGCCCTGACCAATACCTTTCTCTCCCTGCGCGGCGCCACCCTCCCCGTCAACCTCCTTCTGGCCATCACAGCCGAAGAGGAAGTCGGAGGCGAGAACGGCATGAGAGCCTTTCTACCCCACCTCAGCGAAAAAGGTATCAGCATCAGCTGCGCGATTGTCGGCGAACCGACAGAAATGCAGCCCGCCATAGCCGAACGCGGACTCGTAGTGCTCGACTGCCTCACGGAAGGAGTGACTGGCCATGCCGCCCGCGGCGAAGGAATCAACGCCATCTACCGGGCCATGACCGACATCGAAGCCCTCCGCTCATTCCGCTTCCCCGCCGAGTCAGACATCCTCGGACCGATAGGGCTGAACGTCACCCAGATCAACGCCGGATGGCAGCACAACGCTATCCCCGACGAATGCAGATGGGTTGTCGACATCCGCACCACCGACGCCTTCTCAAACGAAGAGACCGTCAGCCTGCTGCGCACAGCCGTCAGCCCCCACACCACCCTCACCCCCCGCTCGACCCGCGTCCGCGCCTCGGTCATCAGCCGTGACCATCCGCTGGTCAGCACAGCCGTCGGCCTGGGGCTGACGCCCTTCGTCTCCCCGACCACCAGTGACATGTCGCTCATGTACGACTTCCCCTCACTGAAAATCGGACCGGGCCGGTCATCGCGCAGCCACTCCGCCGACGAATACGTCTGTCTCAGCGAGATCGAAGCCGCCCTCCCCCTCTACCGCAGCCTCATCACCCGCACCGCAAACCAATTGGCCCAATTTGACTAATTTGGCCAATTTGACTAATTGGCCTAATCTGACTAATTGGACCAATTAGACTAATTGGACTAATTAGCCTAATCCCCCCAAAAACAACCCCTGAAGAAAAAATGAAACTCTGGAGCAAGGGCTTCGAGCCCGACAAAATGATAGAAGAATTCACCGTAGGCCGCGACCGCGAACTCGACCTGCGCCTGGCCCGCTACGACGTAGAAGGCTCAATGGCCCACATCAGAATGCTCGAAAGCATCGGCCTGCTAAAAACCGACGAACTTGAAGTGTTGCTGAAAGCCCTTGGCGAAATCGCCGAAGTCATCGAACGCGGCGAATTCACAATCGAACCCGGAGTGGAAGACGTCCACTCCCAGGTGGAATTCATGCTGACAGCCCGCCTCGGCGACATCGGCAAAAAAATCCACTCAGGCCGCTCGCGCAACGACCAGGTACTCGTAGACCTCAAACTCTTCATGCGCGACGAACTTCGCCACATCGCCGACGCGACAGCCCGCCTCTTCAAGCGCCTCCAGGCCCTCAGCGAACAATACAAGGATGTGCTCATGCCCGGCTACACCCACCTCCAGGTAGCCATGCCCTCATCCTTCGGCCTCTGGTTCGGCGCCTATGCCGAATCGCTCGCCGACGATATGCAGATGCTCGTGGCCGCCTACAACATCGCCAACCAAAACCCACTCGGTTCAGCCGCAGGCTACGGCTCCTCCTTCCCCCTCGACCGCGAAATGACCACCCGTCTGCTCGGCTTCGAAACCCTCCACTACAACGTGGTCGCCGCCCAGATGTCGCGCGGAAAGACCGAACGCGCAGCCTCGATGGCCATCAGCGCAATCGCCTCTACCCTCGGCCATCTCGCAATGGACGTCTGCATGTGGATGTGTCAGAACTTCGGCTTTGTATCCTTCCCCGACGAACTGACAACCGGCTCCTCCATCATGCCCCACAAGAAAAACCCCGACGTCTTCGAGATCATGCGCGGAAAGTGCAACCGCTTGCAGAGCATCCAGAACGAAATCGCCCTGCTCACCGCAAACCTCCCGCTCGGCTACAACCGCGACCTCCAACTGCTCAAGGACATAATCTTCCCCGCAACCACCGAGATCATCGACTGTCTCGACATGGCCGACTTCATGTTGCAGCACATACGCATCCGCCGCGACATCATCGACGATCCCCGCTACGACTACCTCTTCACCGTCGAGGAAGTCAACCGCCTCGTGCTCGACGGAATGCCCTTCCGCGAAGCCTACAAGAAAGTCGGACTCGAAGTCCAGGAAGGCACCTATCAGCCCGTGCGCTCAGTCAGCCACACCCACGCCGGTTCAATCAACAACCTCTGCAACCCCGAAATAGCCCTCAAATTCCAAAAACTATACGACCGATTCAGTTGTTAGAGGTCGTTGTTTAAAAACAAGAGTTCAATCTGAGTGGTGTATCTTTTAGATAAATTGTTGTAAATGAGAAAGGAGCCATATTCACCTCAAAACTTTCGCTCAGATTTTAACTATTGTTGTTAAACAACCTCTTAGGCTAACCGTAAAGGAAAAAATATCCCCTTCAACAAGGCTTTTTTTACAGAAAGTTCTTATTTTTGCTTTCTGAAATTTTATGATCAACTCAAATCACAAACTGCAATGTTAAACAACAAAATTCAGGACGCAATCAACGCCCAGATCAACGCCGAATTCTGGAGCGCATATCTCTATCTTTCAATGTCGCTCCACTTCCAGGCCGAAGGAATGCCGGGCGTTGCCAACTGGTTCAAAATCCAGTTTCAGGAAGAACAGGCCCACGCCACAATCTTCATGAACTACGTCAACCAGCGCGGAGGCCGTGTAGAGCTTAAAGCCATTGACCCCGTCCCCACCTCATGGGCATCTCCTCTCGAAGCCTTCAAGGCTACACTCGAACACGAAAAGAAAGTGACAGCCCTCATCAACGATCTCTACTCTCTGGCTGAAGCCGAGAAAGACTACGCTACCCGCGACCGCCTCAACTGGTTTGTCAGCGAGCAGGTGGAGGAAGAAGACAACTGCCGCACACTCATCGACAAATACTCCCTCATCGGAAACGACGGCATGGGTCTCTACATGCTTGATCAGGAACTTGCAGGCCGCGTCTACAACGCACCCTCGATCCTTTCTGAATAATAGAATTCTCCAACACACACCACCAAGCGCCTCCGGCCGCGATACTAACCAATGTATCCCCGCCGGAGGCCTTTTTGTATTAAGCGCAACAAGCTATCGGCACCCCGGCTGCTCTGAAGCAGTTTCAAGGCAGCCCCTTATTGTAATGAACCTTCCAAATCCAAATATTTAACGACAATATCAAGGAAAAATTCGAAATACATCAAATACGTTAAAGTACGTTAAAATTTTCGGGGGGGGTAATTTTTTTAGTTAATTTTGCTATCATAAATAGAAATTACTTGATTCTACTATCTACATACTTTCATTTACCACCAATTTTACTACTACCTTCAATTAACTTAAAGCAAATATCACTAAACAACGAAATTCTCAAACACAAAGAGCCTCATTGAAGACTTTGTGATTCCAAAACAACTCATATAACCACTGATTTTACGTGAATCTTGGTCCTTGGGGTCTGCTTGAGCCCCTGAAATCTACAATCATTTTAAGGATCCAAGACCAAAAATCAATTTTACAGACAAATTGTTACTATCTGGCGAAGGACATCGGGAAGGTGTCCTTCGCTTTTGCCAACTGATTGTTCCATTAATAAATTGTGGGGAGCGTACCCGGACTCTCACTGCTCCTCCCCGGCGGCCTGGTAGGCACCGAGATTGGGCGCTCCGGGAAGGCGGCTGACTCCATAGAAGTCCTTCACGGCCTCCGGAAATGTCAGAGCCGGATCAGCCGCGCCGAGCGCAGGCGAATCGGGCTTCAGGCGATAGTCAAAATAATAGTCGTTGCGCACGGTGTAGTAGAGCGGATCCGTGTCCCAGATACATGACAGGAAATTGTCATCGTCACTGCCCTCGCTCTTGAACAGACAGCGCCGCAGCGTCACCTGGCAGCCTGAGAAATCGCCGACCGAGAGATCTGTGCCGTTGCCGTAGATGATACTGTTGGTGAAATCAGCCGTCAGATATGGCATCCCCGATCCGTTGTCGCTCTCCGAATTGTAGTGGTCAAACTGGACAGAAGCTCCACGGAGAACCGAGAAGAGATAGTAGTTTGCGATGGTCGAGTGATTGACCACAGTAGTCCCCCCGGTGATTGAAAATACCCCCTCGGCGGCCTCGGCCAGCTCGCAGCCGACAATACGCAGATCGGCATAGCGCGCCCTGAGCGTATAGCCCGCACTGTTGCGCAGGCGGCAGTTGAGCATAGTGACCTGCGAGAGCGAGTCGGCAAGCACACCGCTGACAGTGTTGCGCACGATCGTGTGGCTCAGACTGTTTCCACGGCTCTCAGGAGCGAATTCAAGCCCGCGCCATTGCGAGGCCATCAGGTCGAACGGGATCTGTCCCACGACGTTGCCCGTGCGGTCGCCGCAGAGATTGACCGGCTTCTCAGGAGTCCCCTCGCTGACGAGAGTCCCTTCAACGCGGCAGAAGGCCTTGTCATGGAAATGGAGAGTAGTGCCGGGAGCGAGTGTCAGAGTGGCACCCGGTCCGACAACGAGCGAATCGAAAATCTGATAGGGATATGTGGCCTCGAAACGCGTATCGGATTCGATGACCTCACCCTTGATGCGGCTGACATCCTGACCGTCGGCATGGACAACCACACTGCGGGTCACGCCGTTGGTCGTGAAGTCTATTATCCGGTTGATTTTCGAAAGGCCGGGAGCGCCGTTGGGGCTGAGAGTGGCCTCTACGAAGACAAAAATTGAGTCCTTCGGGCGTATCTCGACATTGTGGAAGCTCTCTCCGGCAAATCCGTCGACATTCAGACGGAAATCACTGCCGCCGCCACGCAGGGAGATGTCGCTGATGCTGATGATCCTGTCATGACGGTTATAGACCATAAAACGGCTGGTGGGTGTGGGCTGATCGGTGAACACCGTGCCCAGAAAGAGCGTGTCCACCGAAAATTCAGGCTGCGATGAGGGTGAAGTGTCGATACCGTCCTCTATACATCCGGCGAGGATCAGAGTGATGGCCGACATCAGGACTATGCTGAGGAGTGTTTTCATTCTTTCTATTATGGAGGCTATGCCTGTTCTGTGTTGTGGCTATGCCTACTCATAACGCTCATCCATCCCCTTTTATTGCCTGCATCTGAAGATGTTGCAAAACCTGCTGCAATTGGCTTTGGTTTGTGGATGTGCAAAACCTGCCGCAGTTAGCTTTGGTAGGTTTTACACCAACCTCTCAGTCGCTGACAGAGTCGGTCGCAGCCACCTCCCGGAAATAGGGAGCCAGGCGCGAACGCACGGTATCGGCGGCGGCGCTGACCGACCCGCCACGGTAAATCTGACGGCCAAGACTGTCGGTCACGATGAAAAACGGCACATAAGGCACCTGCAACACCCTGACGGCATTGTGGGCCACTCCGCCGGGGAGCCAGGCCTGCACCCATCTGGTGCTGTCGCGCCGGATCGAAGCCGCCCAGGTAGCGCTGTCTGACATGACGGTCATCTCAATCTCCTTGAAACGCTTCTTGTGAAGCTTATCCTGAAACTCGCGCAGGACAGAGCGGATGCTGTCCGGACGGTTGCGCCCGACGAAAGCAAGCAGGCTGTAACTCTGCATGGCCGGAACATAGCGGATCACGGTGTCAGGAGCCGCGCGGAAAGTCATTGTCCTCACATCGCCACGCGCCGCCGGAGTCAGTTGCTCGCCAAGAAGACCGGCAAAACCGCCGATCACCCCGGCAGGACGCGCCTCAGGGCTCAGGGCATTGATCAGCGAATCGGCAAGCAGCTCATGGCCGCGGGCCTTGAAACGGGTAGCCAGCAGCATGGCCGACGAGATGGCCGACGGATTCGATCTCACCTCAGCGGCAATCAGACGGTTGACCGCAAAGTCATCGCCCAAGCGCAACACCGAGTCATTGGCCGCAAGGAAAGCCGCATAGCGCTTCGAATCGTCATTACCCTTGATTTTGACCGACTCAGGCGAGCCAAGCGCCATCTTCACCTCCAGTTCGTCGCCGTTGCGGGCCACACAGCCGAAGAGCCACTCGCCGTCGACAGTGAACACCTCGACGAGAGTCGGCTCCTGCGAGACCCCGCGCAGCGTCACCTTGTCGTCGACAGGATGGAACGAAGCCCGACGGAGATCGCGGTCGACATAAAACATCTCGACACCCTTGTTGCCCAGACCCTTTATCTCGCATTTTATCATGAACTCTTCGTCATTGCCGCAGCCAGGCAGCAGAGCGAGCAGAAACAGCGGCAGGAGCAGAAATATGGAGGAATAACGCATAGTCTCAGAATTTTCAGGCAAAAATACGAAATTATTCTTAATTTTGCATCCAGACCGCCCCCTTCAACCAATCAGCATGAGAAGATTCCTGCACTACGCACTCTGCATACTATCCACGGCATTCCTCGCGGCTGCCTTTCCCCTCAGGACAAGCGCACAGATCGTCAACATCAACGACGACGAGATCGACACCGACAGCGTCAGACGCGCCTTTGACGACGGCCCCTACTTCGGACTCTACAAGGACAACTATTTCATCTTCGGATGTCCTGTGGGCCAGCGCGTCACACGCGAGAACTCCAACATCAAGTTTCAGATCTCCATAGCCCAGCGCCTGACCCGAAGCACCCTCCCCTGGGGGACCTATCTCTTCCTCTTCTACTCGCAGAAATGCTTCTGGAACGTGCTCGAAAACTCCCTTCCGATGACCGACCTGAACTTCAACCCCGGCGTCGGACTGACCAAACCGCTCTTCGTCAAAGGGCGCTTCGTCGGCAAGCTCAACCTCATCGTAGAGCATGAATCAAACGGCCGCGACGGCACCGCATCGCGCTCCTGGAACCGCATCAGCCTCGGCGGAAGCATCCTGATCGACCCCCAGATAGTGGTCCACGGCAAAGCCTGGATCCCGATCATCGACGGCGTCGAAAACAAAGACATCCTCGACTACTGCGGCATCTATCAGGTCGGCACCAGCTTCAACTCACAGAACGGACGCTTCGGCCTCGCCGTCAACCTCGTCAGGCGCAAAAGCTGGAAGATGAACTACAACACCACCGTCGAACTCAACTACCGCATCTTCAAGCGTGACAACCAGTTCCTCTTCCTGCAATACTACAACGGCTACGGCGAAGGCCTCCTCGCCTACAAGGAATTCCACTCCACCGTCCGCGTCGGCCTCGTCATCAAACCCCGCCTCTTCAGCGACTACTGATCCCCTCCCGCCTCAATGTCTGGCAAAAGGCCCGGTAGGGGCAGTTACGGTGGAAAAATCAGGAAAGATGATGCGTTGATTCATTTTTTTTGTATTTTTGCACTTATGAGATTAGTTATTCAACGAGTAAAAGAGGCTTCGGTCAGCATCGGAGGCTCGCTTCACAGTGCCATAGGCCCCGGTCTGATGGTTCTTGTCGGCGTGGCCGAGGGCGACAGCGAAGACGACGTGCGCTGGCTTGCCGCAAAATGCACTGCTATGCGAATCCTTGCCGACAGCGAGGGCGTCATGAACCGCTCTGTAATCGATGCCGGAGGTGAAATCCTGGCCGTCAGCCAGTTCACTCTCTGCGCCTCGACTCGCAAGGGCAACCGTCCGAGCTACATCCGCGCCGCAGGCCACGATCTGGCCATCCCCCTCTATGAGCGTTTCTGCTCGGAGTGCCAAGCCCTGCTCGGACGCGAGGTCAAAAAAGGTGTCTTCGGCGCCGACATGCAGGTCGCTCTGGTGAACGATGGTCCCGTTACAATTGTTATAGACTCAAAACTACGCGAATAGACAAGCCATGAACATCATCCCTACACCGGACGACTCGATCTCCCTGCGCTCTCTCCAGGCAACGGTCGACGAATGGATCACCACGACGGGGGTGAGGTATTTCTCGCCTCTGACCAACACCGCCATCCTGGCCGAAGAGACCGGCGAGGTGGCGCGCATCATGGCCCGACGCTTCGGCGACCAGTCATTCAAGGCCGGAGAGGATCCCGATGCCTTGGCCGACGAACTGGCCGACCTGCTCTGGGTGCTGACTGCTATCGCCAACCAGACCGGGATCGACCTGACCGAGGCTTTCCGCCGCAACATCGAGAAGAAGACGGCCCGCGACGCAACGCGCCACGCCTCCAATCCCAAACTCCACCGGGAGGAGGACTGACCGGCCCCGGCGGCCATCCCACCGCTCTAAGTCCACTCCACCCACCGGAATCACCCCCCCCACAGGACATCTCTCCGACACTGAACATCAAAAACCATAGATAACAAACAGAATCATCAACCCCAAACACAGAAAAAATATAATCATCATGGATAAGTATCAGCAAGTAATCGCCGACAGCCGCGTCACCACCTCCGACGCCGAAGTCGCAGCCAAAGTCAATGAAATCCTTGAAAAGCACCTCGCTGAAAACAACACCCCCGAAGTGCTCAAAAGACTTTTCAACTCGATTGACCTCACCACACTGAAATCGACCGACTCTCAGCAGTCCGTAGCCGCTTTCACTGAAAGAGTCAACGCCTTCGCCCACGAATATGCCGACCTGCCCAATGTAGCCGCCATCTGCGTCTACCCCAACTTCGTGCCCATCGTGCGCACAGTTCTCGAATGCAGCGACGTGGACATCGCCGCAGTTGGCGGATGCTTCCCCAGCGCACAGAGCTTCATCGAAGTAAAGGTTGCTGAAATCGGCCTCGCTGTCGAAGCCGGTGCCGACGAAATCGACATCGTCCTCGGCCTCGGCGACTTCTTCGACAAGGACTATGAAGAAGTATGCGACCAGATGATCGAAATGAAACACTCCTGCCGCGACTCCCTGATGAAGGTCATCCTCGAAACTGGAGCACTCAAGACAGCCGAAAACATCCGCAACGCCTCTATCCTGGCCCTCTACTCCGATGCCGACTTCCTGAAGACATCGACCGGCAAGGAATATCCCGGCGCTTCGCTCGAAGCCACCTACATCATGTGCGAATGTATCAAGGAATATTACGAGAAGACAGGCCGCATGGTAGGTTTCAAGGCCGCAGGAGGCATCTCGACCACCGAAGACGCACTGAAATACTACACCATCGTCAAGACCGTCCTCGGCGACAAGTGGGTAGAGACCTCGGAATACTTCCGTCTGGGCGCATCACGTCTGGCCAACGCCATCCTCTCCGACATTCTCGGAAAAGAGATCAAGTTCTTCTGATCAGATAAAATAAAAGAGATCAAATCATTCTGATCAGATGAAATACTGGATAATAACCGACAGCGTGCAGAAAGGCCCGCTGTCAATCGAGGAACTTTCAGCCATGCCGGAGATCACAATGTCGACTCCGGTGTGGCATGAAGGCCTCCCCGACTGGACCACAGCAGCCGGGATCCCTGAAATCGCCGCCATGATAGCCGCGCGCCAGACCCGGCAGTACGGCCAGCAGCCCTACGGCGCTCAGCCCGTCAATCCTGCCCGACCCTACCCGGCCAATCCCTATCAGCAGACAACACAGAACCCATACGCAGGAGGAGCCTACGGCCAGGGACGCCAGACCTACGGTGCAAACCCCTACGGACAGCAGCCTTACGGCCAACCGTCCTACGGACAGCCCTACGACGGCGCCGACCCCAACCGCATGCCCCCGATGCCTGACAACTATCTTGTCTGGGCCATCATCGCCACCATCTGCTGCTGCATCCCGACAGGTATCCCCGCCATCATCTATGCCTCGAAAGTCTCTCCCGCCTACATGCGCGGCGACTACAACGCGGCCCTCGACGCCTCGTCAAAGGCACAGCTGTGGGTGATCATCTCCTTCGTGGCCGGTCTGATCTGGGCACCGTTCTCAATGCTCATCGGCCTGCTCTGACAAGACGACCAACCATTGTCATCCCCATACAACACCTGAATTCCTGCGCGCCCTATGGACAGTCCGACACGCAAGCCATCCGCCCTGCGACACCCTCTGCTGACCGCCGCAGCCGTCACAGCCGCAGTCGGGCTGATCATTCTCTACTCCTCAGTCGACCCTTCGGCCAATCTTTATCCGCGATGCGGTTTCAGGATGCTGACCGGACTCTCCTGTCCGGGCTGCGGCTCGCAGAGGGCTCTCCACGCCCTTCTCAACGGCCACTGGGCCGAAGCCGTCAGATTCAACGCCCTCTTCATTGCCGAGATTCCGCTGATCGGGCTGCTGCTCCTCAGCCGCCTTCCCGGCAGACATTTCAGCCGGATGCGCCGCCTGCTCGGCGCCCGGACATTCATCCTGCTCATCCTCGCGACCATCATTATCTGGACCGTAGTCCGAAATATATTTGATATATGAACAAACTGCCATCCCGACAGCTTACATTCCGGGGTTTGCTATTCGTCATTGTGGTATCAATCTCCGTCTACTTCCTCCCGCGCACCAGCGAGAACCACTATGCCTTTGAGGAAGGACGCCCCTGGAGCTACGCGCTTCTGACAGCACCGTTCGACATTCCGATCCATCTTGACTCACTCAGCACAGCCAAGATCCGCGACAGCATCAACACGAATTTCGAGCCGGTCTTCACCCGCGACATCATCGCAGAAAAAACCATCGTCTCAGACTACACCACACGCCTCAACGCCACCACCGGGCTTGACATCACCCCGGCGCAGCGCAACCAGATCATCCGCGAGATCCGCAACGTCTATGACAACGGCATCGTGGACCGCGAAACCTATGCCAAGATCACGGCGGGCGAACTGCCGTCGGTGCGCTTCATCCATGACAACGTGGCCATCAGTATGCCCACCTCGGCCTACCTCTCAGCCTTCCGGGCCTACGAACATCTTGACAGCCTCTTCCGCAACAAGGGGATGCACCAGGCCGTATCGGCCACACGCCTGTCGGAAGTCCTCCAGCCCAACATCCTCATTGACACCGTCACCACCCGCCGCCTGCTCGACGAAGCCTTCCAGAAAGCGATGGCACCGGTCGGCATCATCCAGCAGGGAGAACGCATCATCGACAAGGGCGACATCGTCACCTCGCGCCTGGCGACCGTCCTGCGCACCTACGAGCAGATGGCCGACGAGCGAGGCAAAGGCACCATCAGCCAGCACTACTACCCTCTGGCCGGACAGATCCTCTACATGCTGATCCTCTTCGGCGCACTCTACGGCTATCTCTACATCTTCCGCCGCGACTACTTCGACGATGACCGCACCGTCCTGTTCATCATGACCCTCATCGGGATCTTCACCCTCTTCGCCTTCGCCATGCAGGCCGCGTTCAGGACAGGACTTTATATAACCCCGTTCACCATTGTCCCCATTCTGATCCTGGTCTTCCTGGACTCGCGCACAGCCTACTTCTGCCATCTGATCCAGGTACTGATCTGCGCCATCATCACCTCTTTCGCCCTCGAATTCATGTTCGTGCAGTTCATCGCTGGCGTAGTGGCCATCGACTCGCTCAAAGACCTCTCACGCCGCAGTCAGCTGATACGCACCGCAGCCCTGATCTTCATCGCCTACGCCATCTGCTATGCCGCGATCGAGATCATGCAGTCAGGCTCGCTCTCCCGCACCGAAGGCCGCATCTTCGGCTGCTTCGCCATCAACGCCATCCTCATCTCGTTCAGCTACGTGCTGATGTTCCTCGTGGAGAGAGTCTTCGGCTTCACCTCCCGCGTGACCCTCGTCGAACTGAGCGACATCAACAACCCACTTCTGAGAGAGCTTTCCGAAGAGTGTCCCGGCACGTTCAACCACTCGATGGCTGTCAGCAACCTCGCCTCAGCCGCCGCAAGCCGCATCGGCGCCAATGTGCAGCTGGTGAGGACCGGTGCCCTCTACCATGACATCGGCAAAATCAAAAACCCGGCCTTCTACACCGAAAACCAGCACGGTGTCAATCCCCACGACACACTCGACCCGATCCAAAGCGCCCGCATCGTCACCGGCCACGTCAGAGAAGGCCTCGCCCTGGCCGAAAAAGCCAAACTGCCGCAGATGATCCGCAAATTCATCTCCGAACACCACGGGGCCGGCACAGCACGCTACTTCTACACCACCTACTGCAACGCCCACCCCGACGAAACAGTGGATCCGGCAGCTTTCAGCTATCCCGGACCAAACCCGCAGTCCAAAGAAACCTCGCTGCTGATGATGGCCGACGCCGTCGAAGCCGCCTCCCGCTCGATGCGCGACCACTCGCCGGAAGCCATATCGGCACTCGTCAGCAAGATCATCGACGGCCAGATCGCCGACGGACTGCACAACGAATCGCCCATCTCGTTCCGCGACGTGAGCATCATCAAGGAAGTCTTCGCCCAGCGCCTGCGCACCATGTACCACTCGCGCATCTCCTATCCGGAACTCAAGAAAAGCGCGGCAGGCACCGCAGAGCCGACAGCCTCAGTGACAAGCCCGACGGAGAGCACTACCCCGGACAGCACACCCACAACCGGTGCAAAGCCCGACAGCGCCCCTGCCGACAACGCCAATAAACAATCCTGACATCAACATAACCGACACAAATCTCTATGCTCCGCAAATTAGCCCTACCCCTCTTAGCACTGGCTCTGCCTGCTGCGGCCTATGATCCGATCACCCTTCCGGTGATCCCCTCCGATCCCGCGATCGAGAAAAAAGTCAGCGAGACGCTCTCCCGCATGACCCTCGAAGAGAAAATCGGCCAGATGACCCAGATCCAGCTCGACATTCTCGGCGAGCAGACCCCGGACGGCACCTTCCGCCTCGTGCCCGCGAAACTCGACACGATTTTCGGGATCTACAAAGTAGGCTCGATCCTCAACGCGCCATATTCCTACTGCCTTGACGCCGAAGCCTGGAACACGATCATCCCGCAGATTCAGGAAGCCTCGATGAAATACATCGGCATCCCCTGCGTCTACGGTCTCGACCAGAACCACGGCACCACCTACACCAACGGCGGCACTCTCTTCCCCCAGAACCTCAACGTCGCCGCCTCGTTCAACACCGAGATAGCCCGTCGGGCGGCTGAGATCACAGCCTACGAGACCCGCGCGAGCGACTGTCCCTGGACCTTCTCTCCCACCCTCGACCTCGCCCGCGATCCCCGATGGCCACGCTTCTGGGAAAACTATGGCGAAGACCCGCTGGTCAACGCCCTGATGGGCGCCGCAGCCGTCCGCGGATTCCAGGGCGATGACCCGAACCACATCGACAAGGACCACATAGCCGTCTCCGTGAAGCATTTCATGGGCTACGGCGTCCCCTTCTCAGGCAAAGACCGCACTCCGGCCTACATCTCACCCTCGGATCTGCGCGAAAAGCATTTCGCCCCCTATCTCGAAGCAATCAAATACGGCGCACTGACCGTAATGGTCAACTCCTCGTCGATCAACGGCACTCCGGTCCACGCCGACTGGACGCTGCTCACCCAATGGCTGAAAAACGACCTCCAGTGGGACGGACTGATCGTCACGGACTGGGCCGACATCAACAACCTCTACACCCGCGAGAAAGTGGCGCGTGACAAGAAAGACGCAATCCGCATAGCCATCAACGCAGGCATCGACATGGCGATGGAGCCTTACAAGGTGGACTACTGCACCATCCTGCGCGAGCTTGTGGAGGAAGGGAGCGTCAGCATGGAGCGCATCGACGACGCAGCCGCCCGCGCACTCCGTCTGAAATACCGCCTCGGACTCTTCGACCAACCGAACACCACCCTCAAAGGCCATCCCGACTACGCCTCGAAGAAATTCAGCGAAGCCGCCCTCGAAAGCGCCGTCGAAACAATGGTGCTTCTCAAGAACGAAGATGGGCTGCTCCCGCTCAGACAGGGCACACGCCTGTTTGTGACCGGACCGACCGCCAACTCCATGCGCTCGCTCAACGGCGGATGGTCATACACCTGGCAGGGCCATCTGACCGACAGCTATGCCAAGGACTACAACACCATCCTCGAAGCCCTGACCGCCACATTCGGCGAAGCCAACGTCAGCCATGTCCCGACCGTCAGCTTCAAGAACGACGGCCACTATGAGGAAGAGACCGTCAGCGACTTCGCCCCGGCGCTGAAAGCCGCGCAGGAAGCCGACGTGATCGTGGCCTGCATCGGCGAAAACTCCTACTGCGAGACTCCTGGCAACCTCACTGACCTGCATCTCTCGGCCAACCAGCGCGAGATGGTCAAAGCACTCGCCACTACCGGCAAACCGATCCTTCTGGTCATCAACGAAGGCCGTCCGCGCATCTTAGCTGACATCGAGCCTCTGGCCACAGCGGTTGTCGACGTGATCGTTCCCGGCAATTTCGGCGGCGACGCCCTGGCACTGCTCCTGAGCGGCCAACGCAACTTCTCGGCGAAACTTCCCTTCACATATCCGCGCGAAATCAACTCGCTCGTCACCTATGACTACAAGGTCAGCGAAGAGGTCGGCAAGATGGAGGGAGTCTACGACTACGATGCCCGTGTCAACGTCCAGTGGCCTTTCGGCTACGGAAAGAGCTACACGACATTCGCCTACTCCAACCTTCAGGTCGACAAACACGAATTCGGACCGTCAGACATCCTGACCGTCACCGTCGACATCACCAATACGGGATCGGTCGACGGCAAAGAAGCCGTGCTGCTCTACTCGTCGGACCACGTGGCGTCCATTGTCCCTGACAACAAACGTCTGCGCGGTTTCAGCAAGACAGCCCTGATGCCCGGCGAGACACGTGCCGTCCGATTTACCATCCCTGCATCGGATCTTGCATTTGTCAACGCCAGAGGCCAGTGGACCCTTGAAGCCGGCGAGTTCACGCTGAGCGTCGGTCCGCTCAACGCAACAGTCAGCTGCACAGAAAGCTATACCTGGACCAGACCGAACATCTGATCCGCAAAAAATTCCCTGCTGCAAAGATAGAGCCTCCGGACGCATGTTCCGGTGCGATAATGCGGAGAGGGGCAAAAAAATTTTTAGAGGCACAAAAGCCGAATACACTGAAAACAGATGAAGACAATCTTTCTCATAGGCTACATGGGCTGCGGCAAATCGACGCTCGGAAAGGCGCTTGCACGGCGCTGCGAGCTTGATTTCATTGACCTCGACGACTACATCGAGGCCCGTGCAGGCAAAAAAATACGCCAGATCTTCGCCGAAGACGGCGAGGCAGCCTTCCGCGATATGGAACGCCGGATGCTCCTCGAAGTCAGCACAGAGGGCAAACGCGACGTGATAGTGGCCTGCGGCGGAGGCACCCCCTGCTTCGGAGGCAACATGGAACTGATGCAGTCCAGGGGTCTGACCGTTCTGCTGAACGCCTCGGAAGAGCGTCTGTTCGAACGGCTCAAGCGCGGACGCCACAAGCGGCCTCTGATCGCGGCTCTCGACGACAGTCAGCTTGAAGAATTCGTCAGACGGCAGCTCGCCGAACGTATGCCCCATTACAGCCGGGCAGCGGAAACCTTTGACAGCACCTGCCTCGAAGACGAAGACCAGATCGAAGAAAAGTGCAAGGCCTTCATCAGCCGCTTCGGCCTGAAGCTCAAAGAACAGCAAGAGGATTAGAGATTGTTTAAAAACAAGAGAGCGTTTGGAAATATGTCACAGTCAACTCCCACCCCACAGACACAGCCGCAGGAAACACTGACTGACCGGCGCAGCCTCACAATAGGACTGCCGGCCTGCCAGAGTCCATCGGAACGCCGCTTTCCGCTGACACCTGAAGCAGCCGCCGAACTGATCGAACGCGGCTTCCGCATAAAGATGGAAGCCGAGGCAACGGCGGCGATCAACTACACCGACAACCAATATATGCGCGCAGGAGTGAGCGTAGGCACACGCGAGGAAGCCTTGGGCTGCGACATAGTCATACATCTCGCACCGATGGAAGCCGCGGATGTCAGACGCATGCGGCGCGGCGCCATGCTTCTGACCCTGCTCAAAGCGCGCTACCAGCGGCCCGACGCCATCAAGGAACTTCTGCGCCGCCACATCATAGCCATAGCCCTCGACCTGATCGAAGATACAGAAGGCTGCACACCTTTCGCCGACATCCTTTCGGAGATCGACGGACGGGCATCCGTGGCGATGGCCTCGGCACTGCTCGCCGACTCGGCCCGCGGCAAAGGGATCCTGCTCGGAGGAGTGGCCGGAATCATCCCCTGCGAAGTCCTGATCATCGGTTCGGGCATAGCGGCCTGTGCGGCAGCCCGTTCGGCGATGGGACTGGGAGCCACGGTCAGAATGTATGACAACGACGTCTACTCCCTGCGCCGTGCCTCGCAGGAACTCGGCCCGTGGGTGATCACCTCAAGCCTCCACCGCCACACGCTGGAAAACGCACTGCGCGCCGCCGACGTGGTAGTGGCAACACCGACCGCCGAACCATTCAGCGCCGGGACGGAACTGACCTCCGTGATGAAGCGCGGAGTGCTCGCCTTCGACCTTTCGTCGGACAGCGGAGAAGCCTTTCCGGCAATGACCCCGGTGGATCTTGCCGACGCATTGGCCGTCAGCAAGTCGGCATCGCTGCGCGAGCGCATCTGCTTCGTCCATGCAGGCTGCGCGGTTGCGCGCACGGCGGCGATGGCCCTCAGCAACACCCTGATCACTCTGATGAACTCGATTGTCAGCTGCGAGGGTGTGAGCAACGCTCTGAAAATGCTGCCGGGAATGCAGAAAGCCACTTATACCTTCTTCGGGCGCATAGTCAATCCGCAGATAGCCAAGGCGACCGGCATGCGCAGCGTTGACATCGGCATCTATCTGACTCTCTCATAGCCCGCCTCCTCCACAACTCTTTCCACTCACCCCACAAAACAACATCACTCTCCAAAGGAAACAGAAACAACCCACCATCCACCTACCCCCATACAAAGAACATCTATGGCCCCACGAAAAAAATTCTATGTTGTCTGGAACGGTTTCGCCACAGGAGTATTCGACTCCTGGGAAGAGTGTCAGCTCCAGGTCAAAGGCTATCCCGACGCCCGCTTCAAAAGTTTCGACTCACAGGAAGCAGCTGTTGCCGCCTACCGTGGAGACCCCGCCGAACAACTCGAACTTCTTTCGGCCATAGCCAAAGGTCCGGCCCAGCCGCATGTCAACTACGAAGCCTTCCCGGAAATCAAGCTCGACGCCCTTGCAGTGGACGCCGCCTGCTCACGCAATCCAGGGCCGGTTGAATATCAGGGAGTCTGGGTGAGAACCGGCGAACGGATTTTCCATGCAGGGCCGTTTGAAGGCGGCACAAACAACATCGGCGAATATCTGGCGCTTGTCCACGGACTGGCGCTGCTGACGCAGCAGGGACGTCCGAACGTGCCGATCTACACCGACTCACGCACCGCCCGCTCATGGGTGCGCAACCGTCAGCCGAAAACGAGCCTCAAACCCACTGCGGCCAACGCGCAACTGTTTGAAATGATGCGCCGCGCCACACTCTGGCTCCAGACCCACGAGATCACCAACCCGATCCTCACGTGGGACACCCCCGTCTGGGGCGAAATCCCCGCAGATTTCGGGCGGAAATAGCAGTCATGGCCCCTCTGAAAGGGCGATCCGCAAAACAGGCTAAAATTTCATCTGTTTGGGATAATTATCTTAAAGCCAAATTAAACTTTTAACCTAAAAAAGAGGTTATATTTGCAGACCCGTTTCGAAAGCACTATCGGCGGGCCAAAGAGTATGTTTACTTTTAGAGGTTGTTTAAAAACAGTCTCTAAATCTTAACATAAGCCAAAAGTGAACAAACTCTAAGATCTCACGTTTTCAACAAACTATCCCAATCATGGCAAAACGCAGACTTATCATCGCCCTGCTTACACCCCTGGCCCTCGTTGCGGCCGCGATCAGCCCCTCGGAACTGCCCTCGGAAGGCAGCGTCATGAGCCTCGAACAGTGTCGGCAGTTAGCATTGAAAAACAACAAGGATCTCCGCCGGTCGGCCCAGCAGATCAAGGTGGCCGGCTATGAGAAAGACCAGGCATTCGCAGCCTATCTTCCGGCAATCGACTTTGCCGGAGGCTATATGTACAATCAGAAGGGTGTCTCTGTGTTCGGTTCCGACCAGTTGCTGCCGATCAAGACATTCAATCCCGAAACCAAGGGCTATGAGTTCGATCTGGTCAAGAATCCGGTCGACGGAAAACCGGTCATAGTTGACGGAAAACCGATTCCGGCACAGATGGCCTATCTGCCCAAAGAAGCACTGAGCTACGACCTGCACAATGTCTTTTTCGGCGCCGTCACCCTCACCCAGCCTATATTCATGGGGGGAAAGATCGTGGCGATGAACAAGATCACCGGCTATGCCGAACAGCTTGCCGAAGCCATGCACGACAACACCGCACAGGACATCATCTATGCCGTCGACGCGGCCTACTGGCAGGTTGTCTCTCTCAAAGCCAAACAGAAACTCGCGGTCAGCTATGTCAATCTGCTCGACACACTCAGCCACAATGTCGGGCTGATGGTGGAACAGGGAGTGGCCACCAGACGCGACCAGCTCACGGTCGATGTCAAGCTAAACTCCGCGCAGGTCGATCTGACCAAGGTTGACAACGGCCTGGTGCTCTCGCGCATGGCCCTCGCCCAGGTGTGCGGCCTTCCGGTCCACACCGTCTTCACCCTGGCTGATGAAGACGCCGAGACGATCATGACGACCGCCCCTGTGGCCCGCAGCTATGACATGCAGCAGGTCTACGCCTCGCGCGAGGATCTGCGCGCGCTGGAATTGGGCGTGAAGATCTACAAGGAGAAAGAAGCCGTTGCGCGGGCCTCGATGATGCCCAATCTCGCGCTTGTAGGCTCCTATACCTTCTCCAACCCCAACATGTTTAACGGTTTTGAGAAGAAATTCAACGGCATGTTCTCGGTCGGCGCCATGCTCACCGTGCCCATCTGGCACTGGGGAGGCAACTACAACAAGATCCGTGCCGCCAAGGCCCAGACCACAGCCGCCCGCCTCCAACTTGACAATGCCCGCGAGTTAGTTGATCTTCAGGTCAACCAGGCCTCATTCAAGGCCGACGAGGCACTGAAGACCTTCGCCATGACAGAGACCAACCTGAGCAAAGCCGACGAAAATCTCCGCTGTGCCGAACTCGGTTTCCGCGACGGAGTCATGACAGTGGACAACGTCATGGAAGCCCAGACCGCCTGGCTCAAGGCCCATTCAGAGAACATCGACGCCCGCATCGAGGTCTACCTCTGCGACGTCTATCTCAACAAAGTGCTCGGCAGGCTCGACACCGCCGCAGGAGAGTAAAGGAACTCCACGGCACACCTATTTATATACAGTGAATTCAAAAAATCAACATCATAACAAAATCATCCACAGTCATGTCAGACACGCAGAACAACTCCGCCGCTAAAGCAGAACGCAGCGAGAACCGCATCCTCATGGTGGCCCTTGCCGTCATGACAGTCATCTGTATCGTCCTTGCCATCATAGGATTCTGCTTCCTCAACAAGCCCTCAGAGATAGTCGAGGGCCAGGCAGACGCATCGTCTGTCCGCATCTCAGGCAAACTGCCGGGACGCGTTGTCAAACTCTATGTCCATGAGGGCGACATCGTACACGCCGGTGACACGCTGGTCCACATCCACTCCTCACTGGCCGACGCCAAGCTCATGCAGGCCGAGGGAATGGAGACTGTGGCCCGCACCCAGAACCGCAAGGTAGACGCCGGTACCCGCTCGCAGATCATCCAGGCCGCCCGCGACATGGCAGCGCAGGCCGAAGCCGCCGTCTCGATCACCCAGAAGACCTACACCCGTATGGAGAACCTCTACAAAGAGGGAGTGGTCTCCGAGCAGAAGCGCGATGAAGCCAAAGCCGCCTATGACGCCGCCGTCGCCGCCCACCGCGCGGCTCAAAGCCAGGTTGACCTCGCTGTCACCGGCGCTCAGAAAGAGGACAAGGAGAGCGCAGCCGCCCTTGTCGACGTAGCCAAAGGAGGAGTTGCCGAAGTTGAGAGCCTTTTGGAGGACCAGTATCTGATCGCCCCCTGCGACGGCCAAATCGACCAGGTCTATCCAGAGGAGAGCGAACTCGTATCGCTGGGAGCGCCTATCATGAGCCTTCTGAAAATCAGCGACAAATGGGTCACTTTCAACGTCCGCGAGGAACTGCTCAACGACATGCCCCTCGGAGGCGAGATCGAGATCATGATCCCCGCCCTCGGACAGAAGAAAGTCAAAGCCAAGATCTACTATGTCCGCGATCTCGGCAGCTATGCCACATGGCAGGCAACCAAAGCCACCGGCCAGTGGGACAGCAAGACATTCGAAGTCAAGGCCCATCCGCTTGACACACTTCCCGAACTCCGCCCCGGCATGAGCGTGGTCTATTTCAAGAAGTAAGGAACTGTAAGAGGTTGTTTAAAAACAACCTCTAAAAAATAACCTCCCGGACCGCTCCGGTCCAACCACAAACCAAATCCCCACAAGATGTTGCTCACCGACATAATCAGACGCGAACTCCGGCTCATGACCTCACGAAAGATCTATGTGGTCATGATGTTAGTGGTGCCCCTGGCTTGCACTTTCTTCTTCCTCAACCTCATGCACGAGGGCTTGCCGCTGAAGGTGCCGGTGGGGATGGTCGATCTCGACCACTCCTCGCTATCGAGGCAGATCGGGCGTTCGCTCAACGCCTCAGAACTCATCGACATAAATTCGGACTTCGAAAGCTATCACGAAGCCATCACCGGAGTCAAGAGCGGAGAAATCTACGGCTTCTTCCTGATCCCCGCCGACTTTCAGAAAAAAGCGACAGCCGGAGAGCAGCCGAGCCTGTCATTCTTCTCCAACATGACCATCTTCGTGCCCGGCTCACTGAGTTTCAAGGGCTTCAAGACCATAGCCGTCACCACCGCCGGAGGCATCGTCAAGACAACCCTTGTCAGCGCCGGAGCCGACGAGGCCACGGTCGGATCGCTGGTGCAGCCGATGGTGGTGCGCACCCATCCGCTCAACAATCCCTGGACCAACTACTCGATCTATCTCTCCCAGTCGTTCATCCCCTGCCTCCTGGCACTCATCATCCTCTTGGTGACGGTGTTCAGCATCTGTCAGGAACACAAGACGGGGAGTTCGACCGAGTGGCTCGCCGAAGCCCGCGGCCACATGGGGATCGCGCTGCTTGGCAAACTGCTCCCGCAGACCTTCATCTTCACGGCTGTCGGACTGGCCATCCAGGGAATCATGTTCGGCTTCCTGGGCTTCCCGCTCAACAACCATCCGGCCCACATGGTGTTTGCGATGCTGCTTCTTGTGACCGCCACACAGGGTTTCGCGGTGTTCGTGACCGAAATGCTGCCCAACTTCCGCATAGCCCTCTCGATTGTCTCGCTGACCGGCATCCTCTGCTTCTCGATAGCCGGATTCTCGTTTCCGGTAGAGAAAATGTATGGCGGAGTTGCGATCTTCTCCTACATCGTCCCCATCCGTTACTACTTCCTGATCTACATAGACCAGGCCCTGAACGGAATCCCGCTCTACTACTCGCGCTTCTACTATGCGGCGCTGCTGGCGTTCACCCTGCTGCCGCTCATCGGTCTCAGACGCCTGCGCAAGCAATGCGAACATCCGGTCTACATTCCCTGATCACATCCAACCTGCGACTGACACCCACACAATATATCCCCACACCCACGAGAGATTATGAATTGGTTTAAAAGCTTATTCCGCGTATGGCGCCGTGAGACGCGCCTGGTCTTCACCGACGTCGGTGTCCTCCTGTTCTTCTTCGCGCTTCCCCTGGCCTATCCCATCGTCTACACCCTCATCTACAATCCTGAGGTTGTGAAGAAGATCGACACGGTGGTGATCGACAACTGCCGCACGGCTGAAAGCCGCGAACTCGTGCGCAATCTCGGCGCCACACAGGGTTTCAACATCATCGGATATGCCGCCGACAAGCAGGAGGCCAAGAGAGCGTGGATGGAGAAGAAAGCCTACGGCGTACTGGAGATCCCCGCCGACTATGACCGCAAGATAGGCCGCGGCGAGCAGGCAGTCTGCTCGTTCTACTCCGACATGTCGCTGCTGCTGCGCTACCGCCAGTATCTCTTCTCCCTGACCGACCTCCAGATGCACGAAGTCTCTCAGATCACGGCCCGGCGTCTTGCCGACGGCGGACTTCTGACAAGCACTGTCGGGGGACTGCCGGTCAACACCCAGGCCAACTTCCTCGGCGATGTCTCGCAGGGATTCGCCTCGTTCGTCATGCCGGGCATCGTGGTCCTGATCCTCCAGCAGAGTCTGCTGCTGGGCATCACCATGATCGCCGGAACGGCTGCCGACCGCCGACGCAAGAACCGCGGCTACGATCCTCTGGACTATCAGGCAGGGACGCTTGCCACAGTGCTCGGAAAATCGCTCTGCTACCTGATGGTCTACCTGCCTCTGAGCTACTACATTCTTGAGCTGGTCCCCTGGATGTTCTCGCTCCCCCACATCGGCCATTTCCGCGACTTCATGCCGCTTATCTTCGTGATGCTTTTGGCCACAACATTTCTGGGCCAGACGCTCCAGGTCTTTGTCCGCGAACGCGAATCGTCGCTGCTGGTCATCGTGTTCACCTCCGTTGTCTTTCTCTTCCTCTCAGGCCTGACCTGGCCGCGCTATGCCTTCAGTCCGTTCTGGAAAATGGTCTCCGACCTGATCCCCGCAACCTGGGGCATGGAGGGTTTCATCCGCATCAACAGCAACGGGGCCACTCTGGCCGATGCCAGCCACTACTATCTGAGTCTGTGGGCCTTGACCGGGCTCTACTTCGTGACAGCCCTCATCATGCGCCATTTCACATCAAAAGCGCATGCCGACTGTCAGAGTGAGGGAAGAAAAAGTGCTGAAGTGGGTGAAATTTGAGTTGTAGTAGAGCGATCCGGTAGATCTGAGCTGGGCCGAGGCAAAGAGCTTGCGGTGGTTGTAGACACAGCTCAGCCAAGCCTTGTAGTTGTTGGCAACAAGATTCCGCCGGCCATCCGTGGCATCTTCATAGGTATATTTATAGCCCAGCGCGCCCATCAGAGTCAGGTTCAGAAGCCATCGGCGCGGCTTGAGGACCCAGTTGCGGGCATAGCCGCCCAGGATCGCAAAATCCCGGTGATGGAATTTATATGACAGCTGCCCCAGAGGCAAGGCATCGCGCATGTCCTCCGGAAGCCCCGAAAAATCCATCTTCGAGTCAGTCTCCGCAAGATTCAGCCCGACGATAGCCGTCCCGGCCGTGCGCAGCTGATATTTCGAGAAACTGTAAGCCGCCGCGTGGGAATAGCGGCTGTGGTTGAAGAAATAATAGGCGTCGATGTTGGCAGTCTTGATGCTGATGTCATCAAAATTATAATTAATATCCTTGCCGTCGTTATAGTCGCCGATATGCGTCAGTATCATGCCGCCTTCCGATGAAACCGTGCTGTAATTAATCGAAAAGCGCGAGCATGTGAAGTCGAAATTGAAAGTGTGGCGCTTGGTGTCATGGTCAAACAGCTTGTCCATGTTCCACATATAGCCCAGGCTGACAGCCATGAAGCTGATGTAGGCACCCGCGTCGGAATAAAGGTTGGAATGCATCGACAGCAGGGAGTTTTTCGGGAAAAGCATCGTCTGCGTTTCGGTCCAGCCGTAGACCTTGCCCTGAAGTTTCCAGTTCTTTCCGGTGCCGACCACATAGCGTTTGTCATAAGAGTTGAACGTGCGGTCACCCCAGTTGTAGATGTCAAGGAGCACACGCGGAAAAGCAGGATAATATATAGTAGAGTCATGTATCTGGAAACGGTTATCGATCAGCTGCCCGATCCATCGGGTCTTGCTCCCGGTCTCGACAAGGGAATCTATCGGGAATGCCGGTGCAATGCTGTCAGCCGCCAGTCCGGAGCAAACGGCCACGGAATCAGCCGGCAGCTCAACAGCCGACATTTCCAAAGCCGCCGCAATCGTCATGACCGCCGGCAATATATGCTTTACACTTGTCCACATAACCTGATTGAAACCTAAAAACAAGTGCAAAATTAAGCAATTTCCCTGCAATATCCTTGCCATCACATCAAATTTGCCAACAATACGCACAATCCGCAATTTATCTAAGAGGGTGTTTCATAACAAGAGTAAAAATCTGAGTGGTGTATCTTTTAGATAAATTGTTGTAAATGAGAAAGGAG